>DASZTT010000187.1:0-50942 GCA_035547895.1 Rhodanobacteraceae bacterium | reverse complement strand
TGCCGCAACGCGCGTGGGCCTTGCGCTGTGGAACGCATATCGTCCAGCAGGGCGACCCGGCGCCGCAGGTTCGCGAAGAATGCGGTGATCCGTTCTACATCGGCTACTACGTGGGTCCGCCGGGCGCCGGTGTCGAAACGCCCGCCGACGTGCCCGTCGCGGCGGTGACGACCGAGGCGTGGTATTACAACTTCGGTCCGCAGCGGTTGATGGTCCGGCTGGATTTTTCCGGCGGCGTGCTGGCGCGCGAACGGACGCTGGGTTACGGCTTCGTCGGCGATGGCGGACCGTGCGATTTCAATGGCGTGACGGTCGGCATGAGTGTGGCCGACCTGATTGCGCGCTGCGGGCTTGCGCCCAATCGCTCGCGCAATCCGCTCGCAGATTCGGCGTACGCCGGCGCGCAGGCACCGGCTTGGGGCGAGACATGGATTTACCCGGCCGACGGTTCACGCGCGGCGCGTGAAATCCGGTTGCAGGAAGGTCGCGTCACGGACATCGAAATCCTGCATTGATGTGCTTGTCAGCCCGGAAAGCGCGGCATGCCGTGCTCGTCGCGCTCTTCGAGCGTGAACTGGCTGGTATCGAGCCCCGCTTCGTGTGGGTCGGGCGCGATGTCTTCGCCGCGCGAGGATTTCCACGCGTTGGCGTAGCAGCGCTCGGCGTCTTCGGCCTCGCCTGACGCCGACTGGACGTCACCCAGCGCGGCCCAGCTCGCGGCGGATGGCTTCACCGTCAAGGCATGCACCAGGTAGGCGCGCGCGTCGCGCGGATCGGAGGCGCGCATCGACAAGGTGCCCAGGGTGCGCAGCAGGATGTCGTCGCCCGGATGCGCTTCCAGCCAGCGGGTCGCGACGAGCAGGCGCGCGGGGGCTTCGCTCGGCGGCGTGATTTCGCCGTACGTGGCCACGAGGCCCGCGTTCCATTCGCGCTTCGTCGCATCCTCGATGGCATCCAGCGCCGCGTGCGCCTCGCCGAACGCGGCCGCGCGGCGCGCGTAAACATCCAGCAATGCGGGCATCTGACGCTGCTGGCGGGTCGCACGCTTCCACATCTCCTGCAGCGCCGCCAGGTCGGGCGCCTTGCGCAGCGACGCGCCGAGTACCTGATCGACCAATGCGGCGTACGCGGCCGGACCGAGCATGTCGGATTTGCGCAAGGGCTCCAGTGCCGCACGCGCCTTTTCCGCCTGGCCGGTTGCGATGGCGGCCAGCGCGAATTCGTGCCAGCCTGCGGGCGGCAGCTTGCCGGCTTCCGCGCCGGGAGAGAGCAGTTGCAGCGCTTCCTCGGCGCGGCCGTTTTCGCGCAGGATCCGTGCACGCAACGTGCGTGCGGCTTCCGGCGCGTGCTGCGCGGCTTCGTCCAGGGTTTCCAGCGCGCGCGTGGTCTCGCCATGACGATGCGCGGCCTCGGCGGCCGACAGCAGCGCGGGCGAACGCAGCGACGTGTACTGCGACGCGCGCTGCAGCGTGCGATGCGCCTCGACGTTGCGGCCTTCGTTCAACGCGACCAGTCCGTCGCGCAGGCGTTCATGGCTGATCCGCCGGCGCCGCCGCGAGATCGCCCCGAATGGCCACAGCAGCAGCCACCAGACGATGCCGATCGCGATCCAGGCCGCGATCAGCAGCGCGACCGCGCCGACCACCGTCGCTTCGATCTTCCAGCCGCGGAAGCGGATCAGCACGTAACCCGGATCCGACGACAGCCAGACGAATGCGATCGCCAGCAGCAGGATGATGACCAGGGCGAAAACGAGCCAGCGCTTCCCTTTCATCGCTTCGCGCTCCCGGCCGTGGAAGCGGGGGCGGGCGCCGCGGGATGGCTGGCGCGCAGGCTCTGCAGTTGCGCGAGCGCGCCGCCCAGCCTGGGCGCAGGACCGCCGCCATGCTGCAAAAGCAGGTTCGTGATTTGCGCGCGGGCGTCTTTCACGCCGGCATCGTTGCCGTCGAATTGCGCGGCCAGTGCCGCGTCGGCGCGCTGCAGCGCGGCGCGGTAGGTGGCGTCATCGAAGGCGAGCAACGCTTCCTGCGCCTGCACCAGGTCGACCGCCAGGGTTTGTCGCGCGAAGCGGGTGTCGGTCAGCGGCACCGCTGCCTCGTTGTCGCGCGAAACCTTGACGATGCCGCCGAGGGCACTGCCGACGCGCGACCAGAAGCCGGGTTTCTGCGGCGGCGCCGACGATTCGGCCGCGGCATCCGCCGAGGCCATCGGCAGCGATGCGACCCTGCCGCGCAACGCGGACAAGGTGTCCAGCGCGGCCTGCCGCGAGGGCGGGGCGGCCGCGGCCAGCGCGTCGCGTTCGGTCATGGCGCTCGCGCGTACCGGCGCATAGGCCGGATCCTGCACCTGCGCCAGCACCTCGACCGCCTGCGAATAGGCCTTCAGCGCGCCGGTGCTGTCGTGGAACAGGTCGTAGCGCTGTACGCCGGTGCGCAGCAGCATCTCGGCGTCGTTGAGCAGTACCGTGTCCTGCGCGGATTGCTGCTGTCCGCTGAGGTTGGTGTAGGCGGTCTCGAGATTGCCGATGCGGCGATCCAGGCCTTGCGTCGCGACGCGCAAATCGTCCAGCCCCGATTCCAGCTTGCCGATGCGATGGTCGCCGGCACGTGCCTGCTCGTCGCCGGCCGCAAGCTGGCTTTGCAGCGTCGCGATGATGGCGGCATCGTGCCGGCGCGCGGCCAGTTCGTCCTGCGCGAAACGGTGCAGGCGCCAGATGCTCCATGCCGCCAGGGCCAACGCGGCGATCGCGACCAGGATCGCGAGGCCCGCGAGGCCGGGCGCCCGCTTGCGTGGCGTGCGCGGCTCGGGTTGCTCGTCGTCGTGTTCGGTGTCGATCATGGCGGAATGCTAACAGGGGAGTCGGCGATGACCGCATCCAGCATGTCGGTCGCGTGCGCCGAAGGGGCGCGCAGCACGCGCGCGAAACCGGCCTTGCGCGTCGCCGCGGCGATGCGTTCGCTGCTGGCCACGGCGGTTCCGTGCAGCAACGCGCGCAGCGCGCCGTCGGGCAGGCTTGCGACGATGTTGGCGATGGCTTCCGCACTGGACAGCAAAACGTAAAGCGGCTTGCCGGAAGCTTTCCGCAGCGCATCGGCGTGGCGGCGATCGAGCCGCGCCGGCGCACGCTGGTACACGTGTGCATGGATCAGCTTGGCGCCGCGCGCCGCGAGTTCGAGCTCCACCAGGCCGCGGCCGCCTGGCGCGCCCACGATGCCGATGCGCCGGCCATGCACGTCGCCCAGTGCGGGCAGCGCCAGCAGGCCTTCGCTGTCTTCGCGCGCGGGCGCGATCGCCTGCCGGAGTCCCGCGCGCCGCAACGCTTCCCGCGTCGCCGTGCCGGGCGCCAGAACGGTGGCATGGCCGCGCAACGCGCCGAGCCGCCGGGCGAACCGCACGGCCGCGGGACTGGTGAAGACCACCACGTCGCAATCGACCGCAGCCCGTAAGGCCTTGCGCGCGAGGCCCGCCCCGGGCGCGGCACGCAGGCTGGAACCCGGCAGCAGCAGGGGCGTTCCGCCCAGCGCGCGCACGCGCCGCGCCAGCGCGCCACCCGTTCCGGCCGGGCGGGTGATCGCGATGCGGGTGTCGGCCAGCGGGCGATGCGGTGCCATGCGCCGATCATAGGCCAGGCACGTCTTGTCGCGGATCGCGCGCCACGACACACTTGCGCGATGAACGCACACGACTCGGCCGCCGCGGCCCTCGAAGCCCATATCCTCGAAAACATCCCACTGGCTGATGCCATGAACCTGAAAGTCCGGCGCTACACCGGCGACTTGCTCGAAATGACCGCGCCGCTGACGCCCAACGTCAACGACAAAGGCTGCGCATTCGGCGGCAGCATGGCGTCGTTGCTCACGCTGGCCGGGTGGGGCCTGATCGAGCTCGGCCTGAGCGCGCAGGACCTCGCGTGCGACATCTACGTCGGCGACTCGCACCTGCGCTACCACGAGCCGGTCTGGAGCGAACTGCGCGGCATCGCGCGCTTCGCGGAGCAGGATGCATTGCCGAGGCTGGTGGCCGCGGTGCGCGAACGGGGCAAGGGCAACGCCGAAGTGGTTTGCGAAATCGCCGGCGAGCGTCGCGCCGCGACCACCCTGACCGCGCGATTCTTCGCCAAGCTGCGCAACCAGGCGTGATGCGGCACAATCGCGGCACGCCGTTGCGAGGAGAATGCCATGCGCCGTATCGTGATCGCGGGTGCCGCGTTGTTGCTGCTGGCCGGGTGCGCGACCCTGCAGAACAAGAACACCTTGCGCGATGACACCCTCGACGGCTACGCCGCCGCGTTGCGCTGGGGCGACATCCAGGGCGCGTGGAGCTACGTCGATCCCGCGGTGCGCGCCGCGCATCCACTGACGCCGCAGCAGAAGGCGCTCTACGGCACCGTGCGCGTGGCCGAATACAGCGCGTCCGGGCCCACCGGCATGACCGATCCCGACACCATCCAGCAGACCGCGCAGATCAGCCTGATCGTCAAGACCAGCCAGCGCGTCTACGACGTGCTCGACCACCAGACCTGGCATTGGGATGCCGCCAGCAAACATTGGTGGCTGGAGAGCGGGTTGCCCGACATCAATCCGCAGTAAGTGCGATCATCCCTGATCGCTGCTTCGTGAAGCGTCCCTGTCTCCGCACGCGTGGTGCATGATGCAACATCACCACGGCCATCCTTGGTCTGACTTTCGACAACAGCCGCTTCGAATGCAGCAATTTCTCTGTTGGCGGATAATGTGCGGTCCCCTCTGGATCAAGATCCTTCGATGCACGAGTTCCTGACCCGCCTGCCGTCGTTCCTCGGCCACCACATCCTGCTGGTGGCGACCTTCATCGTGATCGTCCTTGCCCTGATCGGCCTGGAGGTGTCGCGGCAGTTCCGCGGCTTCCGCGAGCTGACGCCGGCCGCGCTGGTGCAGATGATCAACCGTGGCGAACCGCTGGTGATCGACCTGTCCGCGATCGCCGATTTCGAGAAGGGCCACATCGCCGGTTCGAAGAATGTCACGCCCAGCCAGTTCGATCCGGAGAACAAGGATCTCGCCAAGGCCAAGGGGTTGCAGATCGTGACCGTGTGCAAGAGCGGCATGGAGTCCGGCAAGGCCGCCAGGCGCCTGGTCAAGGCCGGCTTCACCAACGTCGCCACGCTTGCGGGCGGCATCAATGCGTGGAAACAGGCCGACCTTCCCCTGGCAAAAGGTCGACGCTAACGCGCTTGTTTACTGCCGGGCAGTGCACGCGGCGGCAGAGAGCGAGCCAGGGATGGCGAGCGGTGTCAGTCCCAGGGACGGGTTCTTGCGCCAGCTCCGGGGCGGCAAAATCCACACAATCCCCGGTCAGGCGTTTTGCAGCACCGCCAGGAACTGCACGCCGTAGCGTTCCAGCTTGCGCGCGCCGACGCCGCTGATCGCGGCCAGCGTTTCTCGGTCCTTCGGACGCTCTCGCAGCATCGCGTACAAGGTGGCGTCGTGGAAGATCACGTACGCCGGCACGCCCTGTACCTTTGCGAGCTTCGCGCGCGTGTCGCGCAGCGCGTTCCACAACGGTTCCTCGTGCGGGGCGATGTCGAGGCTGCGGCGGTTGCCCATGGCGCCGGCGCTACGGCTGGCGCGGCGTTGCGTCCGATCGGGTTCCCGGCGCAGCTGCACGGTCTCGTCGCCGCGCAGCACCGGGTGCGCGGCCGCGGTGAGCCGCAAGGTGCCGTAGCCTTCGAGGTCGGGGCTCAGCAATCCGAGTGCGACCAGTTGGCGGAACACGCCGCGCCATTGCCGCGCATCGAGCTCCGCGCCGACGCCGTGTACGGAAAGACGGTCGTGGCCCTGCGCCTGGATGCGATCGTTGTCCTTGCCCAGCAACACGTCGACCAGATAACCGACACCGAAGCGCTGGCCGGTGCGGTACACGCACGACAGCGCCTTCTGCGCGGCCTCGGTCGCATTCCAAGTGGGCGGCGGGTCGAGGCAGTTGTCGCAATTGCCGCAGGGTCGTTCCAGCGTTTCGCCGAAGTACGCCAGCAGTTGCTGGCGGCGGCAGCGGGTGGATTCGACAAACGCCACCAGCGCGTCGAGCTTGGCGCGTTCCAGCCGCTTGCGCGCTTCGTCGGCGTCGGATTGCTGGATGAATTGCGCGAGCGTCACGAGATCGCCGAGGCCGTAGGTCATCCACGCATCGGCCGGCAGGCCGTCGCGGCCGGCGCGCCCGGTTTCCTGGTAGTAGCCCTCGATGCTTTTCGGCAAATCGAGGTGTGCGACAAAGCGCACGTCCGGTTTGTCGATGCCCATGCCGAAGGCGATGGTCGCGCACATCACGATGCCGTCCTCGCGCAGGAAGCGTTGCTGGTTGGCAGCACGCGTGGCCGCGTCGAGTCCGGCGTGGTAGGGCAGCGCCTCGATGCCTTGCTCCGCAAGCCAGGCGGCGGTGTCCTCGGCTTTGCGGCGCGACAGGCAATAGACGATCCCCGATTCGCCGCGGTGGCCGGCCAGGAATGCCTTCAGTTGCTGGCGCGGCTGGTCGCGCTGCGCGATCCGATAGCGGATGTTCGGCCGGTCGAAACTGGAAACGAACTGCCGGGCCTGGTCGAGCGCCAGCCGTTCGGCGATCTCGCGCCGGGTCGGGGTATCGGCGGTCGCGGTGAGGGCGATGCGCGGCACTCCGGGAAAGCGCTCGTGCAGCACCGTGAGTTCGCGGTACTCGGGCCGGAAATCGTGGCCCCATTGCGACACGCAATGGGCTTCGTCGATCGCGAACAGCGACACCCGCGCGTGTTCGAGCAGATCGAGGAAGCGCGCGGTGAGCAACCGCTCGGGCGCCACGTACAGGAGTTTCAGTTCGCCGCGAAGGAAGCGCCGCTCGACATCCAACTGCGCGGACGCATCGAGGCTGGAGTTGAGGAACGCCGCTGCCACGCCGAGCTGATGCAACGCTTCCACCTGGTCCTGCATCAGCGCGATCAGCGGCGAGACCACGACCGCGGTGCCCTCCCGCAGCAACGCGGGGATCTGATAGCACAGCGACTTGCCGCCGCCGGTCGGCATCAGCACCAGTGCGTCACCACCGTGCAGAAGGTGTTCGATGACGGCCTGCTGGTGGCCGCGAAAGGCGTCGTATCCGAATACATCGCGCAGGACGCTTCGGGCCTGCGCAATCGCGTCGGGTGCGGTGGGTGCAGGGGCGTGAGTGGATGCGGTCATCAGCAAAGTGGGGCGGCAAGGCAATCTGTGCCCCCGAATGCCGACGTGCAGGGCGGGTGCAGCAAAGCGCAATCGGGAAAACCGGGGTCAGAGTGCAATTTCATCGCTTGTCGCCGTTGAAAATCGTGCCGGGGCTTCCGAGGTGTCGAAGATCAGGATCGAATGGAAGCGGGCGAAGTGCCCGCTCATCACCTAATCGCGCAAGCCGCGCGTTTCGACGCCACGCGGCACTGGTTCATCGAGTTGCCGCTCGTTCGGCAGGCATCACTGCCAGCGTGCCAGCAGTTTCCCTTCGCGCGAAAACTTGACGACACTCAATCCATCCGTGGCGTACAGGTACCCTTGCCCGTCGACGGCAATGCTGTTGGGGGCTTTCCGGAACAGGATGTTGCGTGGCGTGTTTTCGATCGTGGCAAGCAGGCGGCCGTTCGGATCGAATGCCTGGACCCGGCAAAGCTGGTAATCCGCGACGTAGATGTCGCCGTCCGGGCCCACGGCGGCGCCCGATACCGAGGCCCGGTTCAATGGCTCGTTCGGGACACTGTCGAATGCGCGAAGGGCCTGTCCCCGTGGCGAGAGCGTCAGGATGCGGACGTTGCGGAAATCATCGATCACGAGATCGCCGTTGCCATCGATCGAAATCGACTCCGGCCAATTCCATTGATCGCGACCTGCGCCCGGGCCATGCCGCCAGGCCGCGATGAGCTTCCCCTGGGGCGAAAATTTCAGGATCAGGTTCGATCCTGCCGAGACACCGTAGATATTGCCGTGCCTGCCGACCGCCACGTGGCCGCCATCGTCGAACGCGTGGGGAGGGAAGCCGCCGAATCGGGCCACCACCTTGCCGGACGGGGAGAGCTTCAGGATTTGATCGCTGCCCCGGTCAACGACGAAAATGTCCCCTTCGTGATCGAGCGCGATGCCGTCGGGACCATTGTCGCGCCCGGGAATCGATCCGAACACGCGCCACTCCGCGAGCACACGTCCCTGCGGGGACAACTTCAGCACGCGGGAACGCGCCTTGTGGTCGGTGTCGACCAGATAAACATTGCCGACGGTGTCGAACGCCATGTTGTCCGGTCCGTACAGACACAATCTGCACGAAGCCGCTTGCGCAACCGGAGCCAGTGCCAACATCAAAAGCAGCAATGGGAAGTTCATGGCTCGCCGATGCGCTCAGATTTCCTCGACGTCCGTCACCTTCGCGCGGCGCATCAGCCACGCGACGCCACGCAGGTCGGCGAGGCCGACCCACAGCCGGTCGAGCATCCCGTATTTGGACACGCCGCGGGTGCGTGGGCGATGTCCGACCGGAATGCTGACGCTCGCGAAGCCCGCGCGTTTCACCAGCGCCGGCAGGTAGCGATGCATGTGGTCGAAGTAGGGCAGCGCGAGGAAGGTTTCGCGTTCGAACAGTTTCAGCCCGCAACCGGTGTCGGGCGTCGCGTCGCGCAGCATCCGCGAGCGCACGCCATTCGCGATCTTCGATGAGATGCGCTTGTTGAAACTGTCGCGACGGGTGGTGCGCCAGCCCGCGAACAATTTCACGTTCGGGTTGGCGTCCTTGCGCGCTTCGAGCAATTTCGGAATGTCGGCAGGGTCGTTCTGGCCGTCGCCGTCCAGCGTCGCGATCCACGACGCGCGGGCGGCGCGCACGCCGTTGCGGATCGCGGTGCTCTGGCCGCTCTGCTCGAGGTGCCGGACGATGCGGAGCTCCGGGTGCTTCGCGCGCTCGGCTTTCAGCACGTCCAGCGAATCGTCGGAACTGGCGTCATCCACGTATACCACCTCGTAATCGACGCGTCCGCGCAAAGCGGCGGCGATTTCGGCAAGCAGCGGCGGGATGTTGTCGCGCTCGTTGAACACGGGCACGACCACGGACAGATCGGGCATGCGCAAGGCCTTGCCGTGGGAAAGGCGGGATTATCGCCGATGCGGCGAATGAGCGCTTGCTGCATTCGCGCAGCCCGGATGCAGCGAAGCGGAATCCGGGACGACCCTTGGAGTGAGATCCCGGATTCCGGCGCTGTGCGCCTGCATCCGGGCTACGCCTGCATCCGGAGCTACACGAGAATCAGCGCAACTTCTCCAGGATGCCTTCAAGCGCGTCGGCACTGTGATAGTTGATGACCAGCTTGCCTCGCCCACCGCGTCCCTGCGCGATTTCAACGCGCGTGCCGAGCGTGTCGGAAAGCTCGCGCTCGAGCGCGGCGATGTCAGGATCGACATCGCGCGACTTCGCCTTGCCGGATGATTTCGGCAATTGCGCGAGCCGCACCGCCTGCTCCAGTTCGCGCACCGACCAGCCCTGGTCCGCGGCCTTTTCGGCCAGCGCGATCGCGCGCGGGGCGGGCAGCGTCAGCAGCGCGCGCGCATGGCCCATTTCGATGCGGCCTTCGTCCAGCAATTCGCGGATGGTCGCGGGCAGGTCGAGCAGCCGCAGCAGGTTGGCGACCGCCGCGCGCGAGCGGCCGACCGCATCGGCGGCCTGCTGCTGGCTCAACTTGAATTCGTCGATCAGGCGGCGCAAGGCATGCGCTTCTTCCAGCGCCGTCAATTCTTCGCGCTGGATGTTCTCGATCAGCGCGACCGCCAGCACCGATTGCGCCGGAATGTCGCGCACGACCGCGGGAATTTCGGCCAGGCCTGCTTTCTTCGCCGCGCGCCAGCGGCGCTCGCCGGCGATCAGCTCGTACTGTCCGCGCCCGACATCGCGCACCACGATCGGCTGGATCAGGCCTTGCGACTTGATCGACGCGGCCAGTTCGTCCAGCGCGGCTTCATCGAAATGGTGGCGCGGCTGATACTGGCCCGCGCGGATCGACGTGACCGGGAGACTGCCGAGCGTCTCGCCGGCGGGCGCATCGCTCGCGGCATCGGCATCCGGGCTGCCCAGCAATACGTCGAGGTCGCGGGAACCGAGTCCCCGGCGTTTGGCGGCGCTCATGCAGAAACCTTCATGATGGGCGTGCGTGGCGTGTTCGGCGGCGGGTTCGGCCTGGCGGCGACGGTGTCGGGCGCCGCATCGTCATTGCGCGCGGCGCCGAGGCCCAGCTTGCGGATCATTTCGCCCGCGAGCCCGAGATAGGCGATCGCGCCGCGCGACTCGCGATCGTAAAGATTGATGGGCTTGCCGTGGCTGGGGGCTTCCGCGAGGCGCACGTTGCGCGGCACCACGGAGTGCAGCACCTTGTCGCCGAAGTGCTTGGTGAGTTCGCTCGATACGTCGTTGCCGAGCGCGGTGCGGACGTCGAACATGGTGCGCAGCAGGCCTTCGACTTCGAGCTGCGGGTTGAGCCGCTTGCGCACGGCCTTGACCGTGTCGAGCAAGTCGGTGAGTCCTTCCAGCGCCATCGACTCGCACTGCACCGGAATCAGCACGCTGTCCGCGGCGGCCAATGCGTTCAGCGTCAGCAGGTGCAGCGAAGGCGGGCAGTCGATCAGGATGATCGCGTAGCGGTCGCCCAGTTTCGCCAGTTGTTCCTTGAGCCGTTGTTCACGCGCGATCGCGTCGGCCAGCTTGATTTCCGCAGCCGTAAGGTCGCGGTTGCCCGGGAGCAGGTCGAACCCGGCCTCGGTGGGGATGATGGCATCCTCGATCGGCGCTTCTTCCAGAAGGACCTCGCAACCGTTGGGCTTGGCCGCGCGCTTGTCGACGCCGGCCGACGAGGTGGCATTGCCCTGCGGATCGAGGTCCACCAGCAGCACGCGGCGCTTGGTCTCCGCGAGCGCGGCAGCCAGGTTCACGGCGGTGGTGGTCTTGCCCACGCCGCCTTTCTGGTTGGCGATGGCGATGATGCGCGTCATGGGTCGCAGCGAATGGGACGCAAGCGGTGAGCGGACTAGCCTACCATCGTCGGGCGCGCCATTGCGGGATCAGGCACGCGCCAATTCCACCACGCAACGTTCGCCATCCGTGCCGGGCACGTCCAGTGCGTGAACAGCGACCAAGCGGAATCCGCTCGTCGCGGCATCCAGTTCGGCAGGATCGGCGTGGCCCTTCAGTGCCAGCCAGCGCCCGTTCCAGGCCAGCAGATGGCCGCCCCAGGCCAGCATGTCCGGGAGGCTGGCGAAGGCTCGCGCCGTAACGGTGTCGAACGCGCCGGTGGCGTCCTGCACCCGCCCCTGCGCCACGGTCACGTTCGCAAGCGGCAGGCTGCGGATCGCCTCGCGCAGGAACCGTGCCTTCTTGCCGTTGCTCTCGACCAGCGTCACTGCGATGTCCGGACGCGCGATCGCCAGCGGAATGCCGGGCAATCCGGCGCCGCTGCCGAGGTCGGCAAGGCTTTGGCCCTGCACGAAGGGCAACGCCGCCAGTGAATCCAGCAGGTGGCGCGACACCATGTCTTCGGGATCGCGGACCGCGGTCAGGTTGTAGGTGCGGTTCCACTTGGCCAGCAGATCGAGGTAGGCCAGCAGCTTTTCCTGTGCACCGGCCGGCAAATCCAGCCGCATGGCGGCAAGACCCCCAGCAAGTTTGTGTGCGAGATTCCGGACGTCCATTCGAAGTGGCGGTTGTGCCGTATCAGGCCAGAGCTCCTGGCCATCGCGGCTGCAATGGCCCCTCTGCCCTCAATATAGGGGAGCGAATCGACCGATGCCGACGCAGCAGCGATGAGACGAAAGGACGCCCCAGAAAAACAGGAGCCCGCTTGTGGCGGGCTCACCGTTTCTCCCTGAACTTGTTCGCGTTACGCGGCGAGGTTCAATTCCACCCGCGTCACCAGTACGCCGCGCTCGCGCAGGCTGGTGTTCAGTGTCTGCTTGATGCGCTGGTTGCGCGAACGCTGGTCCTGCGCTTCGGTCGCGGCCGCGCATTGCACGGCGTCACGCAGCTGCAGGCGGATCATGTCGTCGGCACGGTCGATCACCGCTTCGGCGCGTTCGGGATCGAGCACCTGCCACCACACCCGGCCGCGCAGGTTGCGGGTGTCGCTGGCGTCATCGGCCATGCGCTCGTCCACCGCCAGCGTATATCCGGTGATACTGATCTTGTGGGCGATGCGTTCGATCAACGGCACGACCAGGTGGGTGCCCGCGGTAAGGGTCCCGGCCGGCTTGCCGAGCCGGCGCAGCGTGTAGACCTGGCCCTCGGGAATGCGCTTGACGCTCATCGCGACGACCACCGCCGCGAGCGTCAGGAAAAGAAGAAGGGACAGGGCCGAGATCATTGTCGTTTCAGTGAGTTACGGTTGAATTGAAGTTTTTGCCTTTGGAATACAGTCCATCCACCGGATGTGATTCTGCATTAACTGTAATTTAACTGCAACCCACCTGAGCCGAAAGTGACTGCGGCTTTCACTTCGAGGCGACTGGTTGGAATGGAGCAGGATTCGTGCCAGAGCGGCGACGGTGACCGGGAAATGGCTCACACCACCGTTACAATGAGCGATTGTCGAGATGTGGACCCCGTCATGAGCTATCCCGCCACCCGCCTGCGCCGCATGCGCCGCGATGCCTTTTCGCGTGCGCTGATGCGCGAAACCGTGCTGATGCCGTCCGACTTGATCCTGCCGGTGTTCGTGCAGGGCGGTGCGGGCGTCGTCCGGGACGATGTGGCCTCGATGCCGGGCGTGGCGCGGCTTTCGATCGACGCGCTGTTGCAGGTTGCCGAACAGGCGCAGCGCCTCGGTGTGCCGGCGCTGGCTCTGTTTCCCCACATCGGGGACGACAAGAAAACCGCCGACGGCCGCGAAGCATTCAACGACGACGGCCTGGTCCAGCGTGCGGTGCGCGCGCTGAAGTCGCGGTTTCCCGAGCTGGGTGTGATTTGCGATGACGCGCTCGACCCGTTCACCACGCACGGCCAGGACGGGCTGGTCGACGACACCGGCTACATCCTCAATGATGAGACCGTCGCGGTGCTGGTGAAGCAGGCGCTGTCGCAGGCGCGAGCGGGCGCGGATTTCGTCGCGCCCTCGGACATGATGGACGGCCGCATCGGCGCCATTCGTCTGGCGCTGGAAGACGCAGGCCTCATCCATACCCGCATCCTCGCCTATTCGGCCAAATACGCCTCCAGCTTCTACGGCCCCTTCCGCGACGCGGTGGGTTCGGCCGCCTCGCTCGGCAAGGGTTCCAAGCATACCTACCAGATGGATGTCGGCAATTCCGATGAAGCGCTGCGTGAAGTGGAGCTCGACCTGGAAGAAGGCGCGGACGCCGTGATGGTCAAGCCCGGTTTGCCCTACCTCGACATCGTGCGGCGCGTGAAGGAGCGCTTTGGCGCGCCGACGTTCGTCTACCAAGTGTCGGGCGAGTACGCGATGCTGAAGGCCGCCGGCGCCAACGGCTGGATCGATGAAAAGGCGTGCGCAATGGAAGCGCTGCTGTCGATCAAGCGCGCGGGTGCCGACGCCATCCTGACTTACTACGCGCTGGACGCGGCGCGCTGGCTGCGATCGCAAGCGGGCTTCTGACGTTGCGCGTCATTCCGGCGCAGGCCGACCGCGGTTGCGGGATCGCAAACGCGAACGCCGAAGGCGGCTCGCAGAGCGAGCGCCGGAGGGCGCGAGTCAATCCGTTCGCCTCTTGCAAGGATGTAGCCCCGGCCTCCGCCGGGGCTACGGAGACGAGCGTTACGGCGCCGGCGACGGCCCGTAGTAACCGCGCAGCAATGCGGCGACGTCCGGTTCCGCCCATTCCAGCCGGCGGGGATCGGAGAAGTGCAATTCGCTGACGATGGCGAAGTATTCGCCGGGATTGGTGGCCGCGTACGCATCGAAAGGTGTGGCTTCGCCGCGGCGCACTGCCAGTGACAGGCGATCGTAGGCACGCTGGAAGGTATTGATCCAGCCACGCCACGACACGCCACGCGGCAGCGGCGGCACGCCGTCGGGCGGTCCATCCAGCATGTCGAGCTTGTGGGCGATTTCGTGGACGACGACGTTCGAGCCGGTCCAGGGCTGCGCCAGGTCGTGCTCGATCGCAGCCCACGACAGCACCAATGGCCCGATCTGCCATGCCTCACCGATCCGGATCTGGTCGCTTTCGGTGACCACGCCGGTGCTGCCGTCGTAGTGGCGGTGGCGAACCCTGAACTCGCCGGGATAAACGACGACCCCCTGCCAGCCGCGCAGCGCCCGAAAGCCAAGCCGCAGCACCGGCAGGCAGGCCAGCATCGCGATCAGCAGGCGCTGCCTTGCGTCCAGAGCCATGTCGATCGGATGGAAGCGCTTGCGCTGCAGGAAACGCGCAGCGAGTTCGCGCAGCCGCGCAACCTCGGGCGGCGGCAATCGCCGGGCCAGCGGACAGGCCGCCAGTGCATCGTGCCAAAGTGCATCGTCGATGCGCGGTGGCGGCCGCCTCCAGGGCAGCCAGGCGAACCCGTTCATGCGGCTTTTCCGGGGTGGGACAGAAGGATCGAAGCCTGCAAGCAGCATTCGGTACCGTTCCGTATGAATGGAAAGGATGCGCCGCTGTTATGGAGCCGCCCCGCCCGGCATACAATGCCCGTCCATGCAATCGGAACTTTCCCGGCCACTCGCCGGCAAGGACGTCGGGGTGTCCGCCCCCGGCTGGCTGCGCCTTGCGCTCGCGGACCTGCGTCGTCGGCCGTGGCGGATCCTCAATCCGTTGCTGCACCCGTTGTACCGCTGGTACGCGCACGTCCTCGCCCGCCTGGTCGCGAACGGCCCGGTGCCCGCGCACATCGGCCTGATCCTCGACGGCAACCGGCGTTTCGCGCGCGGCATGGGTCTGGAGGCGACGCTGGGCCACCAGTACGGGGTGAACAAGCTGCGCGAAGTGCTGGAGTGGTGCATCGACCTCGAGGTACGCCACGTCACCTTGTACGTCTTCAGCACCGAAAACTTCAGCCGCCCGGCGGCCGAGGTCGAATGCCTGCTCGATCTGTTCGTGCGCGAAAGCGCGCGCCTGCTGCAGGAACCCAGTTTCAAATCGGGCCGCGTGCGCGTGAAGATCATCGGCCAGCGCGAGCGCCTGCCGGAGCGAGTGGTCGCGGCCAGCGAAGCGTTGGAGCTTTCCACCGCCGGGCACGACGGCATGCTGCTGACGATCGCGCTGGCCTACGGCGGGCGCGAGGAAATCACCGACGCGGTGAAGGGACTGCTGGCGAACGCGGCCGCGGAAGGGCGCTCGCTGGAATCGGTCGCCGCCGAATTGAAGCCCGAACAGATCGAACGCTATCTCTATACAGGTGGCGTGCCGGACCCTGACTTCATCATCCGCACCAGCGGTGAGCAGCGGCTGTCGGGCTTCCTGATCTGGCAGGCCGCCTACAGCGAGTTCTACTTTTGCGACGTGTTGTGGCCGGCCTTCCGTCGCATCGATTTCCTGCGCGCCGTGCGCATCTACCAGCGCCGCGCGCGCCGCTACGGCCGCTAGATCGGCTTGTCGGGCAGCGGGATGAATTCCCGGTTGTCGTTCGCCGGCAGCTTGAAGCGGCCCGCCTGCCAGTCGGCTGCCGCTTCGCGGATGCGCTCCTTGCGCGAAGACACGAAGTTCCACCAGACGAAACGCGGGCCGAGCGGTTCGCCGCCCAGCAGCATCACGGTGGCATCGGTGCTGGCGCGCAGGGTCGCCGGATCGGCGGGCGAGAACGTCAGCAGTTGCCGCGGCCCGTATTCCTCTCCATCAGGTTCATCGCGCACGCGGCCGTGCACCACATACGCGGCCCGTTCGGTGTAGGCCGCGGGAACCTCGATCCGTGCGCCGGCTTTCAGCTCGGCGTGCACATAGAAGATCGGTGAATGGACGCGCACCGGGCTTTTCATTCCGAATGCCTCGCCGGCGATCACCCGCAATGCGACACCGCCGTCTTCCGCCTGCGGCAGGTCGGCGCGGGCGTGATGGAAGAACGATGGCTCGCACTCCTCCTGGTCGTCCGGCAGCGCGACCCACGATTGCAGCAATTCCAATCCGTCGCCCGCGAACGCATCGGGCACGTCGAAGCGTTCGGAATGCACGATGCCGCTTCCTGCGGTCATCCAGTTGACGTCACCGGGATGGATCACCTGATCGAAACCCTGGTTGTCGCGATGATGGACGGCTCCGCTCATCAGGTAGCTGACGGTGGAAAGCCCGATGTGCGGGTGCGGGCGCACGTCGGCCTGGCGCCCGGTCGCGGCATCCATCACCACCGGGCCCGCATGGTCGAAGAACACGAACGGGCCGATCGAACGGTGCGTCATCGCGGGCAGGCTGCGCAGCACCAGCAGTCCGTTGCCGAGGTCGTGCTCGCGCGCGCGGATGGGGATGGCGGTCATCGCGGGTTCCTCGCATGGATGGTGTCGGCCACGATACGCGGGCCGCGCACGGGTGGATAGACGGCGCCGGCGCACACAGCGTTCACGCGCCGGAACGATTGCGCCGGCAGAGTGCGCAGTCCGGGCGCTGCCGATTACACTACCCGCGTTCGCACATGCGGGTGCCGGGGAACCATGGCTACCGAGCTCGAAGAAGTCCGCATCGATACGGCCAGCCTGGCCATGGGCATGTTCGTCAGCCGGCTCGACCGCCCGTGGGAGGGCACGCCGTTTCCGCTGCAGGGTTTCGAAATCCGCAGCGAACGCGAAATGCGCACGTTGCGCGAACTGTGCCAGTACGTGTACATCGACCGGCGCCGCGAAGTCGACACCCGCGGACGGCCGCTACTGACACTGACGCGTGGTGCGGGCGGCAATACGCGTTTCATGTCGGTCACGACCTATGCCAACACGGTGAACATCGAGGAGGAGATTCCGCGTGCACGCGATGCGCTGCGGGCAACCTCCGAGCTCATCGACCAGATCTACGCCGACGTCGCCAGCGGCCGCGAACTTTCGGTCGAGCATGTCGAACAGGTGGTGCGGCCGCTGGTCGCGAGCGTGCTGCGCAGCGCGGATGCGTTCCTGTTCCTGGAAGGCATGCGCCGCCACGACGACTACATCTATGGCCACGCGATCGCCTGCGGCGCGCTGGCGGCGGCGTTCGGCCGCCACCTCGGCTTGCCGGAAGGCACCCTGCTCAGTCTGGCCACCGCGGGATTGCTGATGGATATCGGCAAGACCCGCCTGCCGCCGGAACTGCTGCGCAGCAGCCGGCCACTGACGTCGGAAGAAACCGAACTGGTGCGCACGCATGTCGCGCAGGGCCTCGACATCGTCACCGCCGGCGGGGTCGATGACCCGGACGTGCTCGACGTCATGCGCACCCACCACGAGCGCTACGACGGCAGCGGCTATCCGGATTGCCTGCTCGACGACACCATACCGATGGCGGGCCGCATGCTCGCCATCATCGATTCCTACGACGCGATGTGCAGCGCGCGTCCTTACCAGGCGCCGGTATCGCGCCACGAGGCCTTGCAGAAGATCTACCGCGCGCGCGGTTCGCTGTACCAGAGCGAGCTGGTCGAACAGTTCCAGGTCTGCCTAGGCGTCTATCCCACCGGATCGCGCGTGGAGTTGAGCACCGGCGAGATCGCGGTGGTGCTGGAACAAAACCAGGTGCGCCGCCTGCGCCCGACGGTGCTGGTGGTCACTACGCCGGACAAGCAGCCGCTGCAGGATTTCCGCGTGTTCAACCTGCTGGACCAGACCGTCGACGGCAACACGGTCGAAATCAAGCATACCCTCACGGCGGACCAGCATCCCGTCGACGCCACGGGCTATCTTGCCAGCCTATGAAGGCGATGCGCCCCCCGTCATGTTGAACCGCGATGCGATCCTGGCCGCGATCGGGCGCCAGCTTGCCGAAAACGACGTCGGCACGGGAGGCTTCGCGGTCGTGGTGGTGTACATCCGTGGCCTGCGCCAGATCGCGCTGCGCTTCGGCAGCGAGTGCGGCGAACAGGCCGAGGCGACGATCAGGAAACTGCTGCGCGAGTCGCTGCGCCCGCTCGATGCCGTGTTCCAGTCGGGCGACGAAACCTTCCTCGCGGTGCTGCCGGGGTTGAGCGGCCGCAACAACGCGCTGCTGGCGGCGGCGGGACTGATGGCCCAGTTCGAGCAGCCGCACGTGGTCGCGCCGGGCATGCCGCCGTGGCAAACCCGCGCGGTGATGGGTGTCGCCCTGTTCCCGCAGGATGGCACCGATCCGGACACGCTGTGGCGACATGCGCAGATGGCGGCCGATGACGCGCAGCGGCGCGGCGAGCGCTACGCATTCCACGATCCGAGGAACGTGCGTGCGAACATCGACTACCACGAGCTGCGCGAGAGCATCGAGTCCAACCGGCTCGCCACTTTTTTCCAGCCGATATGGAGCCTCGCCCAGTCGCGGATCGTGGGCGTGGAATCGCTGGCGCGCTGGACCAGCCACAAGGTCGGTCCGGTCAGTCCCGACGATTTCGTCACCTTCGCCGAGCAGAACGACCTGATCACGTCGTTGACGCGCTGGAGCATCCACGCGACCCTGCGCTACGTGTCCGCACTGCGCGGACTGCCCGGTTGCCGCGTGGCGCTGAACCTTTCGCCGCGCACGCTTTCCCACGGCGGCGTCGCCGAACAGTTGCTGGACGCGCTGAACATCTGGGGCGTGCCGCCCAGTGCGATCGTCGCGGAAATCACGGAAACCGCGCTGGCGGGAGACGTGGAAACCGTGGTCCGCGTGCTGGGCAAGCTGCGCGACCACGGCGTGCGCATCGCGATCGACGACTTCGGCGTCGGCTACGCATCGATCACTTACTTGAGCAAATTCCCGGCGTCCGAACTGAAGATCGACAAGTCGCTGGTCGCGCACATCGCCACCGATGCGCGCATGGCCAAGCTGGTCGAATCGATCGTGCGCTTCACGCACAACCTGGGCCTGGAGGCGACCGCGGAAGGCATCGAGGATGCAACCTCGCAACGCCTGCTGCAGGAAATGGGTTGCGATTTCGGCCAGGGATTCCATCTCGGCAAGCCCGAGCCGGCCGCGGACTTCGTCGCGCGGTATGGCGTGCAGCTCGCTGCCGACACGCTGGTGCCGCGCGCCGCGGGCTGATCCGCGTCAGCCGGGAAACGCCAGGATGCGTTCGGCGCATTCGCCTGGCTGGTGGATGTGCAAGTGGTGCGGCCCTGCAATGTGTTCGACGCAGATCCCTGCGACGCAGGCGGCACGCGCGGCCATCAGTGCTGGCGGCAAATAGGGCGTTGCAGGTTCGGCCAGCAACAGCAGCGTGGGTGCGGCGATGCCCGCGATCAAGCGGCGCAGTTGCGCTTCCTCGATGCGCAAAGGCGTCGCGAGGCGCAGGCGCGGGTCGCTGCGCCACGCATGGCCGCCGTCGGTTTCGCGCAGGTTGCGTGCGACGATCGGGCGGGCTTCGTCCGCATCGAGTCCGCCCGCCGCCACGCGCGCGGCGATGGCCTCGTCGACGGACGCGAACACCCGCGGCGGCCGCCGCGGCATTTGCCGTTGCCCGTGCGAATCGCGCCAGCGCGCGAGGGTTTGCGAACCGTCGTCGGCGAGCGGACCCAGGCCCTCGATCAGCGCCAACCTGGCGACGCGCGCGGGCGCGGCGGCGGCAGTCAACGATGCGATGCCGGCGCCCAGCGAATGTCCGAGCAATTCGAACCGGTCGAGTTCCAGGGCATCGGCGAAGTCGAGTACGTGGTCGACCTGGTCGAGGTTGTTGTAACGATGCACGCCGGCCGGCAGGTGTGCCGAATGGCCATGGCCCGGCAGATCCAGCGCGATCACGCGCCGCCGTGCGGCGAGCAACGGCGCCAGCCGCGCGAAACTCGCGGCGTTGTCGAGCCAGCCGTGCAAGGCCAGCAGCGGCGGCGCGGCGGCGTCGCCCCATTGCAGTGCGGCGAGTTCGCCGAACGGCGTGGCGACTCGGAGTTCGACGGGTTCGATCACGCGACGATCATTCCGCGGCATCCACCGCCACGCGCACGCGGTTCTGGCGGCGGCGGTCGACGAGGTCGGCTGCCCAGCCGCGGAAGTTGATCAGCGACGCGATCGCATAGATGGTCTTGAAGATGCGCAGCTTCGACAGCACCCGCCTGTCGTCGAACACGTCCCCGGCCAGCATCGAGATCACGCCCTGTTCCACCTGCATCACGTTGCGTGGATCGGCGAACAACGCCTTCATCACCGGCGAGTTGAAGCGGCAGATGAACCATGCAAAGCGTGCGTAGCCTTGCCGCATGTGTTTCGCGTAGCGCCGCTGCAAGGCCGCTTCGCGGGCGAAGTCGCGCAGCGCGCCATCCACCACGTCGCAGGCCCGTCGCGCCGAATACATGGACAGGAACACGCCCGACGAAAACACCGGATCGAGGAACGCCCACGCATCGCCGATGAGAATCCAGCGATGTCCCGCCATCCGGTTGCAGGTGTAGGAATAGTTGCCGGTGAAGCGCGCGGGTGACACGCGCCTCGCGTCCCGCATGCGGTGCCCGGCACCCGGCACCATCGCAAGCGTGTTCGCCATGAAGTCGTCGTTGCTCGCGCCCTGCCGGGTCTTCAGGTAGCCGGGCTTGCACACGCAGCCGATGCTGGTGATGCCCCCCGGCAGTGGAATGAACCATGCCCAGCCGTGAGCGAAGCGATTGACGCTGATGATGTTCCCTTGCGGGTCGTCAGGATTGTTGGTGACGCCCGCGTAATGCGCGAACATCGCCGCGCTCTGGTGCTTGTTGCTGCGTTGCACGAGCTTCAGCTGCCTGCCGAGAAACGTGTCGCGGCCGGAGGCATCCACCACGTAGCGCGCGCGCAGTCGCGACTTCGCGCCTTCCGCATCGACGTGCACGGTGGCGCCAGCTTCGTCGAATTCCGTGAGCTCCACCTTGATCCGTTCACGCGCGTCCACGCCATGTTCGCGGGCGTGCTCGAACAGCATCCGGTCCATGTCCTGGCGCACGACCTGGAACGCGTACGGCGGCGTGCCGCCGAGCGCCCGGTCGAAGCGGAAGGTGTAATAGCTGCCGTCGTCGCGCGGAAAGTCGGCGCCCAGCTTCAGGCGGCCGAGTTCGCGCAATTTTTCCAGCGCGCCGAGTTCCTCGAAGATCGGCATGTTGGCCGGCAGCAGCGATTCGCCGATGTGGAAGCGAGGATGGGAAGTTTTTTCCAGCATGGTGACGCGCCAGCCGCGCCGCGCCAGCAGGGTCGAAATCGTCGAACCGCCGGGACCGCCGCCGATGACCAGGACGTCACAGTCGAAGCCGGGCGCGTTGCCGCCATCCATTCTTCGCAGGTCTCCTCGGGTTCAGGTGTGATCGGGCCGTCCGCCTATCATATAGACTCCATCGCCAATTCCGCCGCCGTACACCGCATGTCCGCGCCTGCCGTCCCACGTTCTTCCGCCGCGACACGCGTGCCTTGGCTGCCGCTGGTTTTGCTGGCCTGTGCGGTGTTGGCGTTGGCGGGCGGCCTGTCGCATCGCCACGGGCTCAGCGTGGCCGCGGCGGCGCTGTTGCTGCTGGCATGGCTGCCGTCGGTGTGGCGGCGCCGCAGCATCGCGGCGCTGGGACTGTGGCTCGCGCTGGCGGCATTGCTGTTGGCGCCCGCGTTGACGGGGCATCCCGAACTGGCGCTGATGGCGCTGCCGGTGGTGTTCCTCGCTGCGATCGGATGGCTGTTCGCGCGCACCCTGAAGCGGGGCGCCGAGCCGCTGGTCACGCGCTTCGTGCGCGTGATCGAAGGCGAGGCGCGGGTGAACCTGCCGGGCGTCCGCGGCTACACGCGCGGCGTCACGTTGTTCTGGGCATGGCTGCTGGCCGCGATGGCGCTGCTGTCGCTGCTCATCGCGTTGCTCGCGGTACCGGGCGGCTGGCTGGCGACGTTCGGCGTGACCGTTCCGCTCGCGCTGCCGGGTTCGTTGCTCGTCTGGTATCCGGAAGCGGGCTGCTGGATCCTGTTGCTCGCGGCGTTCGTGGGCGAGTACGCGTTCCGGCGCTGGCGCATGCGGCACATTCCGCATCCGCCTGCGCGCCGGTTCGTGGCACAGATCGTGCAACGTTGGCCTGCGCTGATGCGCGGCGAAGACGGCGCACCATGAGCGGCAAGTTCCAGACATCGCTGCGGATCGATGTGGCGCATCCGTCGTTGGCCGGCCACTTTCCCGGCAATCCGGTGGTTCCGGGCGTGGTGGTGCTGGAGCGCGTCGCGGCAGCGTTGCGCGCGTGGCGCGGCGAGCAGGTGGAAAGACTGGACGCGAAATTCGTGCGGCCGTTGCGGCCCGGCGAAGCGGCCTCGATTGCGCTGGACGGCGACGGTGCACGCGTGCGGTTCGAGGTGACGGGCGCCGAAGGCGGGGTGCTTGCCCGCGGAACGCTGATGGCGACGGATCGCCGGGCGTGACGGAGCGATGAAGACGGGGGAAAGGAACATGCGGGTTCAAGGATGCCATCGATGAGCGCGCCGAACATGCAGGAAGACGCCAGCGCCCAGGCGGCGAAGGAGCACTGGCTGAGCCGTCCCGAGGCGGGCGGCTGGTTCGCGATCTGGCTGATCCGGTTCATCGGCCTGCATTTCGGGCGCGGCTTCGCGCGGCTCATCCTGTATCCGATCACGCTGTATTTCTATTTCCGGCGCGGACCGGAGCGCCGCGCATCGCGCGACTACTTCCGGCGCCTCAATGGCAGGCCCGGCACGCCGTGGCAGGTGATGCGCCTGATCCACGCGTTCGCATCGACGATCCTCGACCGCGTGTTCCTGCTGGCCCGCGGCATCGACGGCTTCCGCGTCACCGCGCAGGGCGTGGAGGAATTGCACCGCCAGCTCGACCGCGGCCAGGGCGTGATGTTGCTGGGTGCGCACGTGGGCAGCTTCGAAGTGTTGCGCGTGCTGGCCGCGCGCAAGCCGGAATGCAAGCTCAAGCTCGTGATGGACAAGAGCAAGACGCCGGCGTTGACCGCGTTGCTGGAGGCGCTTGCGCCGGAATTGTCGGACAGCATCATCGACACGTCGCGCGGCGGCACGGACATCGTTCTTGCGCTATCGGAGGCGGCGCGCGAAGGCGCGATGATCACGCTGCTGGGCGATCGCGGCAGGCCGCGCGAACTGATGCGCGAGGTTCCGTTCCTCGGCTCCGATGCGGCATTCCCCGCGGCGCCGTGGCAGATCGCGGCCCTGCTGAAGGTGCCCGTGGTGCTGTGCCTGGGGATGTACCTCGGCGGCAATCGCTACGATCTGACATTCGAAACCCTGGCCGAAGGGGTGGACCTTCCGCGCACCGACCGCAACGCTGCGCTCAACTTCTACATCCGCCACTATGCGGAACGGCTCGAACATCATCTGCGCGCAGCGCCTTACAACTGGTTCAACTTTTATGACTTCTGGCTACCGCAAGCGATCGTCGATGCGCCCCCCGCCGTGGACGCGACGCTGCAGCATGCGCGCGTTTCGTGAGGCGCTGGCCGCGCTTGCGTTGACGACGACTGCCACGTCCGCATTCGCCGTCCCCGGGCTGGCGGAATCGCTGCTGGCCGGCATGGCGAAGACGCCGCCCGTGTCCACGCCGTTCGTGCTGGTGAGTTATCGCGGCGTGCTGGATCGCCCGCTGGTCGTCTCCGGCAACCTGCGCTGGCTCGGCGGCGACCGCATGGAGCGCGACATCGACAAGCCCTTCAAGGAAACCGCCACCATCGCCGAGGGCACGATCACGGTGCGGCGCGGCCGCGGGGCGGTGCAGCAGATGCCGCTGGCGCGCGCCCCGCAGGCCGGCGCGATGCTGGCGGGGTTCCGTGCGCTGCTGGGCGGCGACGTGCCGGCGCTGCAAAAGGATTTCGCGTTGTCCGCGCAGGGCAGCACGGCCCACTGGGTGATCACGCTCACCCCGCACGCCGGCGCGATCAAGCGGCAACTCACGTCGCTGGTGATCGATGGACGCGATCACGAGCCGCGCTGCCTCACGATGACCGACGCCAACGGCGACAGCAGCATCACGCTGGTGGGCGCGATGGCGGAGCAGGGCTTGCGCAGCAGCGCGCCGCTCGAATCCGCGTTGGCGGCGCGCTGTCGCAACAATCCATGAGCAATCGCGCGCGGGTCGCGATCTGGTTCGCGTGGCTCGTAGTGATCGCCGCGATCGGCTGGGGCGTCGCGCTGCACCTGCG
Source organism: Rhodanobacteraceae bacterium (assembly GCA_035547895.1). Lineage (GTDB taxonomy): Bacteria > Pseudomonadota > Gammaproteobacteria > Xanthomonadales > Rhodanobacteraceae > 66-474. Next base: position 26,773 of record DASZTT010000187.1, on the reverse strand, counting down.
GATCAGTTCGGACCTGCGCGATTTCGTGCCGCCGGCGCGCACCGCCGATCAGAAACTGCTGCTCGACGAGATCGGCAAGGGGCCGGGCTCGCGCCTGCTGCTGCTGGCGATTTCCGGTGCGCCGCGGGCGCAGCTCGCGGACCTCTCGCGTGGGCTCGACGATGCGCTCGCCCACGATCCGGCTTTCGCCCGCGTGGCGAACGGCGCCAACGATCTCGCGGACGTTGCATCGGACTTGTTGCCGTATCGCTACCTGCTGTCGCCAACGCTGGACACGCAGCGCTTCGATGCGGCGTACTTGCGCGAACAGCTCCAGCAACGCATCGAGGATTTGAGTTCGCCGGCCGCGTCGATGCTGGAGCCATGGCTGAGGCGTGACCCGACGCTGGAAACCCTGAAGCTTGCACAGCACTGGACGCCGCCGCACCAACCGGAGCTGATCGACGGCGTATGGTTTTCGGATCGCGGAGAAGCGCTGCTGGTCGCGGAAACCAGGGCCGCGGGCTTCGATCCTGGCGCGCAGGCCGCGGCAATCGCTTCGCTGCAGAAGCATTTCGCGGCGCTGCCGGGCGCGGCCAAGGCCAGGCTCGTGATCAGCGGGCCCGGCTGGTTCGGCGTGCAGGCCAGCCGCCACACCCGCGCGGAAGCCGATCGCTTCGGCGCGATCACCACCATCGGTTTCGTGTTGATGCTGTTGCTGGCGTATCGCAGCGCGGTGCCGATCGTGGTGACGGCGCTGCCGCTGCTTTCGGGGGCGGTGGCCGGCTTCGCCCTGCTGGCCTTGATCTTCGGCCATGCGCACGGCATCACCGTGGCGTTCGGGTTCACGCTGCTGGGCGTGGCGCAGGAATATCCGCTGCGCGTGTTCAGTCACCGGCGCATCGGCGTCGAGACGTCGCGATGCGTGCGCGAACTGTGGCCGTTGCTCGCCACGGCGATTGTTTCCGTGTGCATTGCCTATCTCGCGTTCTTCGCGTCGGGCGTGGCGGGCCTGCAGCAACTCGCGGTGTTCACGATCGGTGGATTGGTCGTGGCCGGCGCCTGCACGCGCTGGCTTTTGCCATGGGTGGTGCCGCCGGCCAGGCGCGACATGGCCGCCACGCCGGGACTGGCGCGCGCATGGCACTTCCTCGCGCAGCTGCCGCGCCCGCATTGGTTGCCCTGGCTGGTCGCCGCGGCGGGTGTTGTCGTGGTGGTGTTCGCGCCTGGCAAGGTCTGGCAAAACGATTTGTCGGCGCTGACGCCGATTCCGCAAGCCGAACTCCAGCGCGATGCGCGCCTGCGTGCCGAACTCGGTGCGCCCGACGTGCGCTATTTGCTGGTGCTGCGCGCGCCGACCGCGGAGGGCGTGCTGGCCCTGTCCGAACGCATGGCGCCGCGCATGGATCATCTGGTTGCGCAGCATGCGCTGGACGGGTTCGAATTGCCGTCGCGGTTCCTGCCGAGCATCGCGACACAACGCGCGCGCCAGGCGAAGTTGCCCGATGCCGCGGATTTGCAGTCCGCGTTGCAGCAGGCGATGCAGGGCTTGCCGTTTCGCGCCGGCGTGTTCGCACCGTTCATCGCCGACGTGGAAGCCGCACGCAAGCTGCCGCCGTTGACGCCCGGAGCATTCGAACGATCGCCACTGGGCGCACGGCTGGAGTCCATGCTGGTGCGGCAAGGCGACGGCTGGGCGGGTCTGGGAACGCTGAGCGGCGTCAACGATCCCACGGCGTTCGACGCATTGGCGGGCGGAACGAATGGTGCCGTGCACCTGCTCGATCTCAAGGCCTCCACCGAATCGCTGATCATCGCCTATCGCCATCGCATCCTCGTCGCGCTCGGCATTGCCGCGTTGCTGCTATGCATCGCGGTGACGCTCGCTTTGCGCAGTCCGCGCCGTGCGTCGCATGTGTTGGGCCCGATGACGTTGGCGACCTTGCTGGTGCTGGTGGTGCTGCGCGCCTGCGGAATCCCGTTGTCGCTGTTCCATCTGGTGTCGCTGACCCTGGCGGCGGGCCTGGGCTTGCACTACGCGTTGTTCTTCGAGCGCCGCACCGGTGACGAGCGAGAGGATTTGCGCACGCTGCATGCGACGCTGGTGTGCGTCGCCTCCGCGTTGCTGGTGTTCGGCGTGCTGGCGCTGTCGAGCGTGCCGGTGCTGCGCGCGATCGGCCTGACGGTGGCGCTGGGCGTGGCCTTCCACTTCACGCTGTCGGTGCTGATGGCACCGGCCGGGCATTTGCGCCGGGAGCCTTGACGCAATGCTGCGCAAGCCCGACTGGGAACACCTTATTCCCCACGCGGGATCGATGTGTCTGCTGGACGAGGTGGTGGACTGGGACGCGATGCACCTGCACGCGCGGAGTGGCTCGCATCGAAGCGCCGGCAATCCGTTGCGCGCCGACGGCATGCTGCACGCGGTGAACCTGTGCGAATACGCGGCGCAGGCGATGGCGGTGCACGGGGCTTTGCGCGAACGCGAGGCGGGCGGAAAAGCTCGGCCCGGATTCCTGGTCGCGCTGCGCGACGTTGGCTTGCACGTGGAACGCATCGATCGCCTGGAAGGCCGGCTGCAGATCCACGTGGAGTGCTTGATCGCGATGGCGGACAGCCTGCAATATGCCTTCCGCGTCGAGCATCGCGGCGCGCTGCTGGCAAGCGGCCGCGCGGCGGTGATGTTGCGTTCCGATTCGCTGGCGGAATGAGGGAACTGCGGGCATGAACCCGAAGCGTGTGCTGGTCACGGGCGGCAGCGGCGACATCGGTGGCGCGGTCTGCGAGGCGCTGGCGCGCGACGGATGGCAGGTCATCGTGCACGCCAATGCGAATCGCGCGCGCGCCGAAACGGTAGCGGAGCAGATTCGCCGGAACGGTGGTGAAGCCGGAACGGTCGCGTTCGACATCACCGATGCCACCGCCACACGCGCAGCCATCGAAGGCCTCCTGCAAGGCGGCCCGATCCAGGCGCTGGTGCACAACGCGGGCATCCACGACGACGCGCCGCTTGCGGGCATGGCCGAAGCGCAGTGGCGGCGCGTGATCGACGTGTCGCTGCACGGATTCTTCCACGCGACGCAGCCACTGCTGTTGCCGATGGCGCGTGCGCGCTTCGGGCGCATCGTGGCGGTGTCGTCGGTGGCGGCGACTCTGGGCAACCGCGGCCAGGTCAACTACGCGGCGGCAAAATCGGCGTTGCACGGCGCGGCGAAATCGCTGGCGCGCGAGATGGCATCGCGCAACATCACCGTCAACGTGGTCGCGCCCGGGATCATCGAAGGGCGGCTGACCGACGCGTTGTTTTCGCCGGAACAGGTGAAGGCGATGATCCCCGCCGCGCGCACCGGCACGCCGACGGAAGTGGCGGGCGTGGTGGCGTTCCTGTGTTCCGACGTGGCCGGTTACGTCAATGGCCAGGTGATCGGCGTCAACGGCGGGATGGCCTGACGTCCGGCGCTTTCATCGCTTTGATCCAGCGCAGGCGCAGCGCCAGCCTGCCGCCGGGTCGTGATTGACACCTGCACATCGCCGGCGTATACAGCGGCAGGAGAACTGTGAAGCCCATCACACATCGAGCGCCGCCCGGCCGTGCCAGAGCGGTGGACGAGTCTTCGCCTTCGCTCGACGGTGTCTTTTCCGCAGGCCAGGAGGGAGGGTTGCGCATGAACGTCAATGTCTTCGGGGCCAGGTTGTGGATCGCATCGCTGGTGGTCGGTGGTGGCGTCCTCGTGGCGTCACCGGGCTTCGCCAGCTCCAATGCGCAGCCGCAGATGCCGCGTTGCAACAGCAGGATCGGAACGTTGGCGGTGCAGGAACCGCAGAACGGCAATCAGTGGTGGACCTCGATGAACCTCGAATCGCCGGCCGCATTGATCAAGGTGTACGTCTCGCAATCGGGCTGTTTCACGCTGGTCGATCGCGGCAAGGGCTTGCAGGCGGCCGAGCAGGAACGCGCGCTGGCGGGCGAAGGCGAGATGCGCGTCGGCTCGAACGTCGGCAAGGGCCAGATGAAGGCTGCGGACTACGTGCTCGTGCCCGACATCGCCAACAGCAATGGCAACGCGCAGCACACCAATATCGGCGGCATCCTGGGCGGGCTGATCGGGCATGGCGCCGGCGCGGTGCTGGGCGGCGTCAGTCTTTCCAAGAAGACCGCCGACGTGGTGCTGACCCTCACCGACATCCGTTCCACCGAACAGGTTGCACTCGAACAGGGCCATGCCGACAAGACCGACGTGGGCTGGTCGGGTGGCGGCGGCGCGGGATTCTGGGGCGGCTTCGCGGCGGGCGGTGCCAGCGGCTACGCCAACACCGAAATCGGCCAGGTCATCGCGATGGCATACCTGGATGCGTACACCAAGATGGTGGCGGACCTGCAACGGAACGCGCCCAACGCACAGGCGGACAACGTGCAGCAGGCGGTGCGGCTGACCGAAGGCACCAAGCTTTATTCCGACGCGAACCTGCATTCATCCGTGGTGCGCAGCCTCAAGCCCGGCATGATGCTGTATCCGACCGGCGACAAGGTCGGCATCTGGTGGAAGGTCTCGGACGAACTGGGCAACATCGGCTGGGTGCTTTCGAGCAAGCTCGAACTCGCGCACTGATTGCCGAGCGTGCAACGCCCGTCGGCCAGCTCAGGCCGCCGCGCGGAACAGCGCCGGCCGTGCGTGCTTGTCCGAGGCGTTGCAAAACGCGTCGATGGACAATCCGGGTGCATCCCGGGTCGCGTCTTCGGCCAGCGCCGCGGCCAGCGCGTGCAGCAGTTCGATGTGTTCGCGCAGGCGGACGCGGATGGCCGCATCATCGAGCGTGTCGTGCAGCCGCGCGTTGAGGCGCGCGAACCAGGCGAGTTCCTGCTGATCCATCCACGCCGGCGTCGCGCATGGCCGGCCACGCGCGTGCCAATCGCGAAACATCACCTGCATGCGGACGTTGAGGCTTCCGGCCGCAATCAGGTGCGGCCCGAGATCGGCGAACAAGGCAAGGTCGGTGAGCCGGCCTCCCATCGCGAGCGGGCACAGCACGCCCCAGTAATACGCGTAATCCCACAGCACCTTCGCGGTCATCACGCGCGCGTTGCCGAACAGTGCGTATTGGTGGCGGTACAGTTCCAGCGTGTTGCGCTGGAACGAGAAGAACAGTTGCTGGAAGCGGCGGGTGTCGCGCGGGTCCGCGCGACCGGCGAAGTCGCGCGCGATCAATTCGGTGATGTAGGTGTTGCCGATGGCGATGAAATCGGAACCGGGTGAATAGAACGGGTCGAGGAACATCGCAGCTTCGCCGGTGAGCGCCCAGCGATTGGCACTGAACACCTGCGTGGAAGCGTGTGAAACGTTGCGCATGAAGGCGAAATCGAGCAACGCATCCCGCTGCGGGCGCAGTTCGCACGCCAGCGCGGGCTGGTGCCGGTCCAGCCATGCCAGCGCGCGCTCGAAGCTGTTGAAGGAATCCACCGGATGCATCGCCGCATCCGCGACGATGCCGACGGAATGCGCGCCGGACGCCAGCGGAATCAGCCACGCCCAATAGCCCCGCCCGCACAGATGGTTGGTGGAACGCCAGCGTTCCTGTGGCTGGCACTGCCCGCGCCACGCGAGGTTTTCGCACCAGTGGTCGAGGTGCAGGCGCGCGTCGACGCGCATCCACGCCGCGCCGATGCGATGGCCGTTGTCTTCCCCGAGCCCGAATTGCCGGCGCAGCAGGCCGGCGCGTCCGGACGCATCGACCAGCCAGCGTGCACGGTGCGTCTGCGTTGCGCCGTCGTGCTCCGCACGCACGACATGCGGCGCGCCGGGTTCGATCGCGCGCACCGTGGCACCGGCGATGAATTCGATGCCGCGCCGTTCGGCTTCGTGGCCAAGGAAGTTTTCGAAGGTGCCGCGTTCGAGCTGCCAGGTGGGCGTCGGGAATTCGCGGCTGATGCCCAGCTCGGGGCAGTGGTCGAGGTCCGCGCGCCCGTCGCTGAAGAAGAACCGGAAACCGAATTTGCGTACCTGCCGGGTATCCAGGTGTTCGCGCAGCCCGAGCGTGTGCGCGAAATAATGCGCGCCGATCTCCACGGTCGATTCGCCCACCTTGTGCGCGGTGGCGGGCACCGGATGGGGGCGCCGTTCCAGCACGCGAACCGCGAGCTGCGGGCAGCGATCGCGGAGTTGCAATGCGAGGGTGAGGCCGGCGAGACCACCGCCGATGATGAGGACGTCCGCTGGCGACGGACCGCTCATCAATCCGCCGGCGGCGCGCCCGCACCGGCGAGCCGCGCAGGCGGCGGCGCCGCGAGCAGGCGCTCGGGATCGTAAACCTGTGGAGGATCGCCATGTGACGCACGGTAGCTCTGCACCACGCGTCCGTAATGCGCGACGCGCCGGATCGTGTACCAGGTGATGCGGAGCGTGTCGCGCACCGATCGGAAGTGGCTGTGGCGTGCATCGCTGTCGTAGCGGCACAGGATCGGAATCGAGACCACGGGCATGTCGAGCTCGCGCGAAGCGGCGATCAGGATCGCGGCTTCGAACACGAAATCCTGCGCGGGCAGAAGCTGCACCGGGCCTGATCCGGGCTCGGCCAGTTCGAGCGCGGCATGCGGATACCAGCGCTGGCCGCTCTGGGTGTCGGCCACCGGACGCCCGCAGCCCCAGCTGATGCCCCAATCGGCGAAATCATTGGCGCGCCGCCGCCCGGCCGGCTGGCGCTCGCGCTCCAGCATGCGCGCGCCGATGATCATCGCGTCCGGAAACTGGCGCGCCGCGGCGAGAATGCGCGGAATGTCGGCGGGGTCATGCTGGCCGTCGCCATCCATCGTCAGCACGCCGGTCGCCCCGCGTTTCAAGGCTTCGCGGAAACCGGCGCGCAGGGCCTCGCCCTTGCCGCGCCGCTCGGGATGCCGGATCAGCGTGACCGGCATCTGCGCGACGATCGCCGCGGTGTCGTCGGTGGAACCGTCGTCGATCACGATCACGTCACGGCAATGCGCCAGCACGCCTTCCAGCAGGCCGCGGATCGCGAGCGCCTCGTTGAGGCAGGGCACGATCACGAAGGGACGGGCGGTGGCGTCGTTCAAAACGTGATCTCCATGTCCAGTGACAATCCCGGTGACAGCGGCAACCGCAGGCGCCGCTCCTCTTCGACGGCGAGCGCCTGCAGCAGGGCAAGCGCGTGTGCGTTGGTTGGATTGTCACCCGCCACGCCATGCAGTGCCAAGCCGTCGGCGATGAACGGTTCATCCGCCGCGTTGCCCAGCCCGAAATCGAGCCGCGCACCGCCGGACCCGCGCGGGACGAGCACCAGCGCCGTGCCGAACGCGAGCGTCGTGCGGGTCATGTCCCCCAGCGGCCCGGCCGAGGCCACATCGCTGGACGCGAACAGCACGGGCACGTCCTCGGCGCAGGCGAAGACCGCCGCTTCCAGCAAGCCGGCCGCGAAACTGCGGTGATGCGCGGTCACCGCGCTGGACGCCGCGGTGCAGCCGGTCGCGATCGTCCAGTAGCCGGCGGGTGCGTTCAACACCGAGTTGTGGAATTTCGTGGGCGACATTTCCAGTGGCGTCCGCGCCAGGGTTTCGCAGACGTAATCGGTGATCGCGAGTTCGCCGTGGGTGGACGCAAACACGCACGGCAGGTTCGCCGGGTCGATGCCGGCCATCGCCACGGCTTGTGCGGCGATATCCGCCACGAGGCGCACGCCGTCGGGCGCACGCCGGCGTTCGGCGGCGGGCAACATCGTGCCGGCGGGACGCGCCGGTGCGTCATCCGCAGGCGTGGCTTCGCCGCGCAGGATGCCGCGAAGGCGCTGCCAATCCGACGCACCCGGCGCCCACGCGCCGATGCCGACGACGTGCAGTGAAGGCAGCGCGCTCACGCGGATGCTCCGCGCCCGAACACCAGGCATGCGTTGTTGCCGCCGAAGCCGAACGAATTGCTGACCGCGATGTCGACGCGCCGTTCGGCCGGCTGCAGCGCCAGCCATGGCGCGGCTTCCGGCATCGGTTCGCTGCAGCCGAGGTTGGGCGGCACGATGCCGTGTTCGATGGCCAGCACCGCGATCACCGCCTCCAGTGCGCCGGCGGCACCCAGCGTGTGACCGGTGAAGCCCTTGGTGGAACTCGCGCGCGTTTGCGCGCCGAAGCACGGCAGGATCCTGGCTTCGACCTCGTCGTTCTTCGATGTCGCGGTGCCGTGCAGGTTGACGTAATCGACCGCGCCCGCATCGATGCCGGCTCGCGCCAACGCGTCATCCAGCGCCGCACGGGCTCCGCGTCCCTCGGGATGCGGCGTCGACATGTGGTAGGCATCCGAGGATTCGCCGTGGCCGAGCAGGCGCGGTGCACGCGGTGCCGCATCGACGCGTTCCAGCAGCGCGAACCCGGCGGCTTCGCCGATCGAGATGCCATCGCGATGCACGTCGAACGGCCGGCAGGCTTGCGTCGAAACCAGTTCCAGCGAATGGAACCCGAACAGCACGCTGTCGCACAGCGTGTCGACGCCGCCGACCAGCGCCGCATCGGCGAGGCCGAGGCGGATCAGGCGTTCGGCCGATGCGAACACCTTGGCCGATGACGAACACGCGGTCGAAATCGTCAGCGCGGGACCGGCGATGCCGGTGGCATCTGCGACGAATGCTGCAAGCGAGTGTGGCGTGTGGATTTCCGGACGCTGCAGGTCGGCGGGAAAATGGCCCTGGTCCAACCGTCGATAGGCATCCTCGGTCGAACCGATGCTCGCCGTCGAAGTGCCGAGCACCAGCGCCACCCGCGTGGCGCCATGCCGCGCGACCGAAGCGGTGACGGCATCCAGCAGGCCATCCTGCTGCAGGCCGACCCAGGCGAGGCGGTTGTTGCGGCAATCCCAGTGCGCGAGCGTTGCGGGCAGGGAGGCGTCCTCGATGCCCGCCACGCGGCCGATCCGGCACTCCAGCGGCGTCGGCGAAAAGTCGTTCCTGCTCAATCCGCCGCGCGCGTTGCGCAAGGCGTCGAGCTGCGCCGCAAGGCCGCGCCCGAGCGCGGAGGTCGCGCTGCATGCGGTGATGGCGAGCGGTGCGATGCGATCCGGCACCCGGTGGTTCCATTCGTTGCTGGCCAGCCAGTATACGTGCCGGCCGCCGCGACCGGTGCGCGTTACACTCGCGGGCGCGGCGCGTCCGCCGCGCACGGTTCACAGGGAGGAAACATCATGTCGCACATGCGTATGAGGCAATTCGGCTGGTCGTTGCTGCTGATCCCGGCGTTGGTGCTGCTGATGGGATCGCGCCAGGTGCCGTTGACCGATCCCGCGCCGATTCCGGTGCCGGCGAACGTCAGCCAGGACCAGGTCAAGCAGGTGATCGAGCAGGCGCTGTCCGCCCGCAACTGGCGCATCGTCAAACACGTGCCGGGCGAGGTCGATGCCGTGTACGACCCGCGCGATTTCAGCGTCACCATCGCGGTGCATTACAGCCCGCAGCAGATCCAGATCAACTACGTCACCAGCACCAAGCTCAAGTACGAGGAGCGCAATGGGGTGCGCTACATCCACAGGAACTACCAAAGCTGGATCAAGAATCTCGTCAACGATATCCAGAATGGATTGATGATGGCGAAGTGATCAACGCGGGCGGTGCAAAGCCGCCCGCCGTTTTTTGGAAATGCCGATGCAACCCAATGTGGAACACGTCGATGCCTCCCTGCGGGATTTGCAGGATCGCATCTGCGCCGCGCTGGAACGGGCGGACGGCGCGGAACATTTTGCCGAGGAGGCCTGGACCCGCGCCGCCGGGGGCGGCGGGCGTACCCGCGTGCTGAAAAACGGCGCGGTGTTCGAGCAGGCCGGCGTCAATTATTCGCGCGTCACGGGTGACAAGCTGCCGCCTTCGGCGACCGCGCATCGGCCGCAACTCGCCGGACGCCAATGGACCGCGTGCGGCGTATCGCTGGTGGTGCATCCGCGGAACCCCTATGTGCCGACCTCGCACGCCAACGTGCGCTATTTCGAAGCCGACAGGCCGGGTGAGGAGCCGGTGTGGTGGTTCGGCGGCGGTTTCGACCTCACGCCGTTCTACCCGTTCGACGAAGACTGCGTGCACTGGCACCGCGTCGCGCGTGACCTGTGCGCGCCGTTCGGCGACGAGGTCTATCCGAAGTACAAGAAATGGTGCGACGAATATTTTTACCTCAGGCATCGCGACGAAACCCGCGGCGTCGGCGGGCTGTTCTTCGACGACCTGAGTGACGGCGGTTTCGAGCGCTGCTTCGCGTTCATGCAAGCCGTCGGCAACGGATTCCTCGACGCCTACCTGCCGATCGTCGCGCGCCGCAAAGACATGCCCCATGGCGAACGCGAGCGCGAATTCCAGTTGTACCGCCGCGGCCGCTACGTCGAATTCAACCTCGTGTACGACCGCGGCACGCTGTTCGGCCTGCAATCCGGCGGCCGCACCGAATCGATCCTGATGTCGCTGCCGCCGCGTGTGCGTTACGAATACGGCTATCTGCCGGAACCGGGCAGCGCCGAAGCGCGGCTGGCGGATTACCTCAAGCCGCGCGAGTGGTTGTAAGCGCTCATCACTTGCCGAAATGGACGACGCATGCGGCGGCCACAATGCAGGCCACCAACGTTATCCAGCAGAAAGCCATCACCCGTATCGTGGACAGGTCCTTCCAGTCCTGCGCGCGGGGCACTTCGCCGGGTGCGCGGATCTTGATGACGTAGAACCTTGCATCGCCCCGCATCTCGATGCCACGCAGTGCCTGCGCGTAGCCAGGAACGGACAACGCGAGCCCATCCTGTACTTCGCGCCGCATCAGCAGCAGTCCCGGCGCTTCGGCCACGATGGTCCTTGTAGCTTCGTTCCAGCCCATCATGGACTGGTAATGCGGCGTCCCGCGGACGAATTGGACTTCCCGAACGTACTCCCCTTGGTCGGGCCGCAGTTCCGCCGGATCCCACAGCAACGTGTCCAGCAGGTCCTCGGCGCCCAGCCGGCGGCTTTCGCTGGCCAGGTCATCATCCAAGCCTGCGAGCACGTCGTATTCAGTGCCATCGCCGGAAGCAGCGCGGGCGAATTGTTCCTCGTTACCGTCGATTTGCCAGCATGCGGCGAGTGGCTGCTCCTCGGCGTCGAGGGCAACCATCACCGACATGAGTCGCTGGTGGGCCAGACCGACACCGAGATCGGTCGGCTTGTCGGCCCAATCCGGCGGCAGGTCCAATCCTTGGTAGAAATCGGCGACCACGCAGGATGCAACGCTTGCCATCGTGAGTCCCCTGGCTCCCGATCAGGCCCAAGTAGACCCGGCGCCGCCGCGCCGTGCAAGGGCGCGCCGGGCGTTGCGGCAGTCAGGCGTTGCGCGACTGTGCGTTGCCGCGCCACTTGCTGCGACGGCGCTTGTTGCCGGCGGCGTGCTCTTCCTTGCCGTGCTGCGCATGCGGACGACGGACGTGCGACGGCTTGCCGGGCTTGGCATTGCGCGGCGCGTTGCCGTTGTGGCGGCCTTGCTTGCGCAGCGCCGGCGCAGGGTTGTCCAGCCGCAGGTTCCATGCGGGCTCGAAGCCTTCGATCGGTTCGATCGCGATGTCCTGCTTCAGCAGGCGGCGGATGTCGCGCAGCAGGCCTTCTTCCTCGCGGCTGACCAGCGACAGCGCCAGGCCTTCGGCGCCGGCGCGGCCGGTGCGGCCGATGCGGTGCACGTAATCCTGCGCCACCATCGGCAGGTCGTAATTCACCACTGCCGGCAGTTGCGCGATGTCGAGGCCGCGTGCGGCGATGTCGGTGGCGACCAGCACCGTCGTTTTGCCAGCCTTGAAGTCGGCGAGCGCGCGGGTGCGCTGGCCCTGGCTCTTGTTGCCGTGGATCGCGGCCACGCGGAAGCCGTGCTGGTCGAGGTATTTGCACAGCTTGTCGGAACCGTGCTTGGTGCGTGCGAACACCAGCGTCTGGCGGCGGCTGTCCGCGGCCAGCACCTGCAGCAACAGGTCACGTTTCCTGTCCGCATCGACCGGATGCACGCGGTGGCTGACGCCGACCGCGACCGCGTTCGGCTGCGCCATCTGCACTTCGCGCGGGTCGTGCATGAACTGTGCGGCCAGCGCCTTGACCTCCGGAACGAAGGTCGCCGAGAACAGCAGCGTCTGGCGTTGCTGTTTCGGCAATGCGCCGAGGATCTTCTTCAGCGCGGGCGCGAAACCCATGTCGAGCATGCGGTCGGCCTCGTCCAGCACCAGCGTGTCGATACACGACAGGTCGACGTTGCGGCGATCCATGTGGTCGATCAGGCGGCCGGGCGTCGCGACGATGATGTCGGGGTTGCGGCGCAGGGTCTGGATTTGTCCGCCCATGCCGACGCCGCCGAAGACTGCCGCAGTGTGCATCCGCAGGTGCTTGCCGTAGGCGCGCAGGCTGTCGTGCACCTGCGCGGCCAGTTCCCGGGTGGGGGTCAGGATCAACGCGCGCGGTTTGCGCGGCTGCCCGCCGCGAACGACCTGGTCCACGCCGAGCTTCTGCAGCAACGGCAGCGCGAACGCGGCGGTCTTGCCGGTGCCGGTCTGCGCGCCGGCGAGCAAATCCCCGCCTTCCAGCACCAGCGGGATCGCCGCGGCCTGGATCGGGGTGGGGGTGGTGTAGCCCTGTTCGGCAAGGGCACGCAGCAGCGCGGGCGCGAGCCCGAGCGATTCGAACGTCATGGGAAAACTCCTGTTGTTCCCGGAGCGTTCCCTAAACCGCGCTGCAGGGCGATGAAACAATGTGCGGACGCCGCGATTGCGGTATCCGTGTGTGCGCGACGGGCGAGTGGCTAGGGGCCGGCGGCGCGGAGCGGTCGGCTCTGCGGCGGCGGTGATCCAGCAGGGAAGTTCGGGGTGCGGCGCGTCAAACTGCGCGCAGTGTAGCGGGTTGTGTGTCCCAAAGCCAGTTGCTTCAATCCCAACGATTCGCGTTTTCCGCGAAGTCCGGCCGCTGTACGCGCACGACGCAGAAGCGCTGGCCGCTGGGCGCCTGCATCACCACCCAGCGGTCGAGGCGCTTGAAGATCGTCGCGCCGAGGTTTTGCAAGCGTGCAACTTCCGCCTGGATGTCGTCGGTTTCGATGTCCAGGTGCACGCGGCTTTCGTGATCCACGCGCTGCAACTGGATCATCGGCTGGTCCGGCGGCGTGGCGAGTTGCCGGTAGTTGTCGCGGCTGCCGGGGTGGTCCATGTCCACCGGACAACCGAGTGCCGCGGCCCAGAAGCGGGCCGCGGCATCGATGTCCTCAACCTTGCAGTCGATCTGCAGCGAGCACAGGCGGGAATGGTGCATGTCCTGAAAGGTTCCCCCGGGGATAAAACCGATTCCGGATCGCCGCTGCGCGGCGTCCGGAATGACGACAACTATTTCGACTGCATCATCTTCTCGCGCCGCGCGCGGAATTCGCTGTCCTTGTTCCACTTCGGCCAGCTGTCGCTGTTCACGAGTTCGCGGCCGACTTCATACAGCGCCTGGGTGTCTTCCGCGACGCCAGTGAAATCCCACTTCGGATCGAAGTTGTCCATCGGCGTGTGGTAGCGGTGTGCGGTGTAATCATCGAGCGCCGCGCGGCCCGCGGCGGTGCCGCCGTGGACCATGTCGTCGCCGGTCTGGGTCATCAGCGCAGGCACGCCGGCCTTGGCGAAGCTGAAATGATCGGAGCGGTAGTAGAAGCCGTTCTGCGGCGTCGCATCGGGGCTGGCGTAGCGGCCCTGCTTCTTCAACGCGGCTTTCAGCATGTCTTCCAGTTGCGACTGGCCGCTGCCGATGATCTGGAGATTGCGGGTCGGACCGATCACGTCCATCGCATCCATGTTGATGTCGGCCACGGTCTTGTCCATCGGGAACACCGGGTGCCTGGTGTAGTAGAGCGAGCCGAGCAGGCCGGATTCTTCCAGCGTCACGGCCGCGAACAGCACGCTGCGCTCCGGTGCGGGCTTCTGCGCCTTGAAGGCCTTGGCGATTTCGAGCAGCGCCGAGATACCGGTGCCGTTGTCGATCGCTCCGTTGAAGATCTTGTCGCCCTTCAGGCTGTCGCCTTCGCCAAGGTGATCCCAGTGCGCGGAATACACGACCGCCTCATCGGGACGCGTGCTGCCCTTGATCATCCCGAGCACGTTGTTGGCCGAACCGTGTTCGATCTTGCTGTCCAGCGAGATCGACGCGGTCGCCTTCAGCGGGACGGGTTTGAAGCCGCGATGGTCGGCGGCGGCGGCCAGCTTGTCGAAGTCGAGCCCCGCCTTGGCGAACAGGCGTTGCGCGGCATCCCGGGTGAGCCAGCCCGCCACCGGCAGGCGCGGCGCAGGGTCTTCGCTTTGCGGCAGGGCGAGTTGCGGTCCGCCCCAACTGTTCTTCACCACCGACCACGGATAACCTGCCGCGTCGTTGGTCGTGTGCACGATCAGGCACATCGCGGCGCCCTGGCGCGCGGCTTCCTCGTACTTGTAGGTCCAGCGGCCGTAGTAGGTCATCGCCTTGCCCTTGAACAGGCTCGGATCGTTGTCGCCGAAACCGGGATCGTTGACCAGCACCACCACGGTCTTGCCCTTGACGTCGAGATTCCTGTAATCGTTCCAGTTCCATTCGGGTGCGTCGACGCCGTAGCCGACGAACACGATTCCGGAATCCTTGATCGAAACATGCGGCTTGGCTTGCAGGGTCGATGCGACCAGGTCCTTGCCGAAGTCGAAGGTCTGGCTGCCGCCGCCTTCGTTGACCGTGAGTTTGACCTGCCCGGAGTTCTCGAGCGCGGTCGAAACCGTGGGCACCTTCTGGAACCACGAGCCGTGGTTGCCCGGCTGCAGGCCGAGTTGCTTGAACTGTTCCACGATCCATGCGATCGCGCGATCGCCGCCGGGCGTGCCGGGTTTGCGGCCGCCCATGGTGTCCGAGGAAATCGCCTTGTCGTAGGCGCGGAACCCTTGCGCGGTGATCGCGCTGGAAAACGGTTGCGCATTGGCGGCCACGTTGTCGGCGGGTGCTGCCTGCGCGGCGGTGGCGATACCCAGGGCGGCCGTGACGGCAAACAGAACGGTGCGACGCATGATCAAACCCCTCTCATCAACGAGACAACCTGCGAGTGTACGCCCGACCGCGCGGTGGCGCATGCGCCACGGGTCCTCCCCAGGCCTGCACGCGGATGACGAATGTCATCCGGAAGTCCGTTACGAGATGCACATGCGCGCATCGAAACAGGTGCGGAGAATGATGGCCGCCTGGTTGTCAGATTCCCGCGGGTGGCGGAAGCGTTGCGAGGATCGGCGCGTGACCGTCCGGCGAGGGCGGACGGCGCGCGTCGGTCCTCACATCACGGATACCGAACCGGCGTTCGCGTCCAGCCGGACGTTTCGTTTTGCATCGGAGTGACCGTCATGCGCCAAGCCGCTGCTGCCGTTGCCGGTATCGCGCTGGTGTTTTCGGCCGGTGCGACCTGCGCCGCCACCGATCCGTCGGCCGTATTGAGGGCGTATCGCGCCGCCAGCGGTGGCGATGCCTGGAACGGCAAGGCCGTAATGAAGGCGACCGTGAAGATTGCCGGCCAGGGCATGAGCGGGGGCGGCATCATCGTCACCGACTTGCGAAACGGCGCTTTCGTGCAGCACTACACGCTCGGGCCCGCCGGTGGTGCAGACGGCTTCGACGGGACGAATGCCTGGCAGCAGGGACCGAACGGTGACGTCAATCTGGAAAAGGGTGGCGACGCGCTGCCGCTCGCGATCAATCAGGCGTATCGCAATACCAATGCATGGTGGCGGCCGGGCTTCGGCGGCGCCTCGATCGTATCCGATGGCATGCAGCCGTGCGGCAGCGCGCACTGCGACGTTCTGACCATAACGCCGCATGGCGGCAAACCCTTCGAGGCGTGGTTCGACGCCGGGACGCATCTGCTGGTGCGCACCGTCGAAAAGCAGGGAGCGCAGACCGTCACCACCCGCTTCGGCGATTACCGCGCCAGCGACGGCGTGCGCTTGCCATGGAACGAAGTGATCGACAACGGCGCGGGCGCGCGATACCTGTTGACGGTCGCCACCACGTCGGTGGATTTCATGCCGGCGCAGCCGTCGACCACCTATGCGCCGCCAAAAGGCACGACGGGGGATTTCTCGATCGCCGGCGGCGCCACGCAGACGACGTTCCCGTTCCATCTCTACAACAACCACATCTATGCCGACGCCTGGGTCAATGGCCACGGTCCGCTGACTTTCATCTTCGACACCGGCGGGCAGAACATCCTGGTGCCTTCGACCGCCAAGGCGCTGGGCATCGAGGTGCACGGCGCGATGCCCGGTAGCGGCGTCGGCAACAAGACGGCGGATTACGGCCTGGCGAAAGTCGCCACGTTGCGGATCGGCGATGTCACTTTCAGGAACCAGCTTGTCGGGGTGCTGGACTTCGCGATCGACGATGTCGAGGGCGTGCACATCCAGGGCATGGTGGGTTTCGAGTTGTTCAAGCGTTTCGTGACACGCATCGACTACGGCAAGCACACGATCACCTTGATCGAGCCCGCGCATTTCGATCCCCGTGATGCCGGCACGCCGATCCCGTTCGTGTTCAATGATGACGACCCCGAGGTCACAGGCTCTTTCGAAGGCATTCCGGCGAAGTTCGACATCGACACCGGCGCGCGCGACTCGCTGACGCTCACCGCGCCGTTCGCGCAGGCACACAACCTCCGTGCAACGCATACGAAAGGCGTCGAAGCGGTGGGCGGCTGGGGCGTCGGCGGCGCCTCGCGCGGCTACGTGACGCGCGGAAAGGAAGTGATGATCGGGCCGATGAGGATTCCGGATGTCGTCACCTCCTTCTCCTCGCAGAAAAAAGGCACTTTTTCTTCCGCCGCGTTCCAGGGCAACATCGGTGCGGGGCTGCTGAAGCGCTTCGTGGTGACGTTCGACTATCCGCACCACACGATGTACCTGAAGCCGCTGCCGGGTCCGGTCGCCGACCTCGATACCTACGATCGCTCGGGCATGTGGATCAACGTCGCAAAAGGCGGCATGCAGGTGATGGACGTGACCGCCGACGGTCCCGCCGCGCAGGCCGGCATCGAAGCCGGCGACGTGATCACGGAAGTGGACGGCAAGCCGGCGTCATCGATTCCCGTTTACGAACTTCGCCGGATGCTGCGCGACGATTCGCCCGGCACGCTGGTGCGTTTCACGATCAGGCGCGGCACGCAAATGCACAAGCTGGACATGAAGCTGCGCGACCAGATCTGATCGCGCAGCGGCGATGCGTCACACGCCGAGCGGATTGGGCTTGGCCGGATCGAGCTTCCACAACTTGATCGCACGCTCGACGTCCTGCGCCTTCATCACGCCGTCCTGGGCCAGCGACGCGATCGCGGCGTGCGCGATCCAGTGCGCGTTGACCTCGAAGAAGTCGAGCAGGTTGGCGCGGGTGTCGCTGCGGCCGTAGCCGTCGGTGCCCAGCACCGTGAAGCGGCGGCCGTGCGGCACGAACGCGCGGATCTGGTCGGACAGCGCGCGCACGTAGTCGGTGGCGGCGACGATCGGACCTTCGTGCTTGTCCAGGCATTCGGTGACGTAGGGCTTGCGCTGCTCCTTCGGGTCCGGATGCAGGCGGTTCCAGCGTTCGGTATCGAAGCCGTCGCGGGACAGTTCGGTGAAACTCGGGCACGACCACACGTCGGCCTTGACGCCGAACTCCTTGTCCAGCAGTTCCGCGGCCTTCAGCGCTTCGCGCAGCACCACGCCGCATGCCAGCAATTGCACGCGAGGCGTCCCGGCCTTGCCCTTCGGCTTGTCGCCTTGCTGGTACAGGTACATGCCCTTGATGATGCCTTCCTCGCAACCCTTCGGCATGTCCGGGTGCGTGTAGTTCTCGTTCATCGCGGTGACGTAATAGAACACGTCTTCCTGTTCGTGCAGCATGCGGCGGATGCCGTCCTGCATGATCACCGCGACTTCGTACGAGAAGGTCGGATCGTACGACTTGCAGTTCGGCACGGTCGCGGCCACCAGCATCGAGTCGCCGTCGGCGTGCTGCAGGCCTTCGCCGGCGAAGCTGCGGCCCGCGGTCGCGCCCAGCAGGAACCCGCGCGCGCGCTGGTCGCCGGCGGCCCAGATCAGGTCGCCGATGCGGCGGAAGCCGAAGCACGAATAGAAGATGAAGAACGGCAGCATCGGCTGGTCGGACACCGAATAGCTGGTTCCCGCCGCGATCCACGCCGAGACGCCGCCGGCTTCGCTGATGCCTTCCTGCAGCACCTGGCCGTCTTCCGCTTCCCGGTAGTACAGCAGCTGGTTGGAATCCTGCGGCTTGTATTTCTGGCCGCCCGGCGCGTAGATGCCGATCTGGCGGAACATGCCTTCCATGCCGAAGGTGCGCGCTTCGTCGACCACGATCGGCACCACGTGCGGCGCGAGTTCCTTGTCGCGCAGCAGCAGGTTCATGCCGCGCACGATCGCCATCGTGGTGGAAATCTCGCGCTCGCCGGTGCCCTTGGTGATCGCGTCGAACGCCTCGAGCCCCGGAACCGCCGGCGACTTGCTGGACTTGGCGCGGCGATGCGGCAGGAAGCCGCCGAGCTGCCGGCGGCGTTCCAGCATGTACTGCACTTCCGGCGAATCCTTGCCGGGGTGGTAGTACGGCACCGACTCCAGTTCCTCGCCTTCCAGTTGCTTGTCGCTGATCGGGATCTGGAATCGGTCGCGGAACAGGCGGACCGCGTCGCCGTGCATCTTCTTGGCCTGGTGCGCGATGTTCATCGACTCGCCGGCGGCGCCCATGCCGTAACCCTTGACGGTCTTGGCGAGGATCACCGTCGGCATGCCTTCGGTGTGCACGGCCGCGTGGTACGCCGCGTACACCTTGTGCGGATCGTGGCCGCCGCGGTTGAGCCGCCAGATGTCGTCGTCGGACAGGTTGGCCACCATCGCCGCGGTTTCGGGATACTTGCCGAAGAAGTGTTCGCGCGTGTAGGCGCCGCCCAGCGCCTTGCAGGCCTGGTATTCGCCGTCCACGGTTTCCATCATCAGCTTGCGCAGGATGCCATCCTTGTCGCGCGCGAGCAGCGGATCCCAGTAGCTGCCCCAGACCAGCTTGATCACGTTCCAGCCTGCGCCGCGGAACACGCCTTCGAGTTCCTGGATGATCTTGCCGTTGCCGCGCACCGGTCCGTCGAGGCGCTGCAGGTTGCAGTTGATGACGAACACCAGGTTGTCGAGCTGTTCGCGGCCGGCGACCGAGATCGCGCCCAGCGATTCGGGTTCGTCGCACTCGCCGTCGCCCAGGAAGCACCACACCTTGCGATCGCTCTTCGGCACCAGCCCGCGCGCTTCCAGGTACTTCATGAATTGCGCCTGGTAGATCGCCTGGATGGGACCGAGGCCCATCGACACGGTCGGCACCTGCCAGTAATGCGGCATCAGCCACGGGTGCGGATACGAGGACAACGCCGTGCCCGGAGGATTGACCGCCTCCATGCGGTAGTTGTCCATCTGCTCCGCGCTGATGCCGCCTTCTAGGAAGGTGCGCGCATAGATGCCGGGGCTGGCGTGGCCCTGGTAGCAGATCAGGTCGCCCGGGTGTTCCTCGGACGGCGCGCGCCAGAAATGGTTGAAGCCGACGTCGTACAGCGTGGCCGACGACGCGAAGCTCGCGATGTGGCCGCCCAGCGAACCCGGCTTGCGGTTGGCGCGCACCACCATCGCCATCGCGTTCCAGCGGATCAGGCAGCGGATGCGCCATTCCATCGCCGCGTCGCCCGGCGACTTCGCCTCCAGCTGCGGCGGAATGGTGTTGATGTACTCGGTGGTGGGGGCGAAGGGCAGGTGGCCGCCGGCGCGGCGGGTTTCATCGACCAGCCGTTCCAGGATCTGGTGCGCGCGCTCGGTGCCCTCGGCGCCGATCACCGCCTCGATCGATTCGATCCATTCGCGGGTCTCGCGCGGATCGGGATCCTGGTCGAGGAAGGATTGGGCCAGTGCGTTCATGATTTGCTCCTGTGCGCGCTTGTTCGCGCGGCTTGCTTGACGTTCTTGCGGGATTTGCTTGCGGGGGCGCGGCGCTGCGCCTTGACGCGCGCCTTGCGCTTGGCGTATTCGGGGGCGGCGCGGATCTGTGCTTCCACGCACGCGATCGCGCTCATGTTGACGACGCGGCGCACGGTGGCCTGCGGCGTCAGCACGTGCGCGGGCTTGGCCACCCCCATCAATATCGGCCCCAGCACCACGCCGTCGGACATCGAACGGGTGATGTTGAAAGTGGCATTGGCGGCGGCGAGATTGGGAAACACCAACACGTTTGCGCGCCCGGTGAGGCGGGAGTTCGGGAACAGCCGCGAACGCAGCTCGGGATCGAGCGCGACGTCGGCCTGCATTTCTCCTTCGACCTCGAGATCGGGCTGGCGTTCACGCAGCAACCTCAGCACTTCCTGCATCTTGCGGGCGGTCGGCGTGTTGCGGCTGCCGAAATTGGAGCCGGCGATCAGCGCGACGCGCGCTTCCACGCCCAGCATCTTCAGGCGCAGCACGGCCTGCTGGGTGGATTCGGCGATCTGCTCCGGGTTCGGATCGTGTTGCGTGTGGGTGTCGAGGAAGAACGTCAGGCCCTTGTCGTTGGCCACCGCGGCCATCGAAGACAGCGAATGCACGCCGCGATCCAGCCCGATGATGTCGCGGATGTACGCGACCTTGCGCTGGTGGCGGCCGACCACGCCGCAGATCAGCGCGTCGGCCTCGCCGCGTTCCACCATCATCGCGGCGATCGCGGTGGTGCGCGAACGCATGATGGCCTTGGCCGACGCGGGTGTGACGCCGCGCCGCTGCATCAGGCCGTAATACTGTTGCCAGTACGCATCGAAGCGCGGATCGGAATGCACGTTCACCAGTTCGAAGTCGCGGCCTTCTTCCAGCCGCAGGCCGATCCGCTCGATGCGGCGCTGGATGATCTCGGGGCGGCCGATCAGGATCGGCTTGACCATCTTCTCGTCGATCAGCGTCTGCACCGCCCGCAGCACCACTTCTTCCTCGCCCTCGGCGTACGCGACCCGCATCGGGTGCGCGCGCGCGCGTTCGAACACCGGCTTCATCGCGAGGCCGGTGCGGAACACGAACTGGGTGAGCTTTTCGGTGTAGGCGTCGAGGTCGGTGAGCGGGCGTGTCGCGACGCCGGACTCCATTGCGGCTTTCGCGACCGCCGGCGCCACCTGAACCAGCAGGCGCGGATCGAACGGTCGCGGGATCAGGTAATCCGCGCCGAAATGCGGAACCTTGCCGCCGTAGGCGCGCTGCGCGACGTCCGAAGCTTCGCGCCGCGCGAGCTGCGCGATCGCGTGCACGCAGGCGACCGTCATCGCATCGTTGATGCCGGTGGCGCCGACGTCGAGCGCGCCGCGGAATATGTAGGGAAAGCACAGCGCGTTGTTGACCTGGTTCGGGTAGTCCGAACGGCCGGTCGCGATCACCGCATCGGGTTTGGCGGCGCGCGCTTCTTCGGGGGTGATCTCCGGCGTGGGATTGGCAAGTGCCAGGATCACCGGACGGTCGGCCATGGTCGCGACCATTTCACGCTTCAGCACGCCGCCCGCGGACACGCCGAGAAACACGTCGGCACCCTTCACGATGTCGGCCAGCGTGCGCGCTTTCGTCTTGCGCGCATAGCGCTGCAGGCTCGGGTCGAGGCCCGGGCGGCCCTCGTACAGCACGCCGTCCTTGTCGCTGACCAGGATGTTCTGCGGTTTCACGCCCAGCCGCACCAGCATGTCGAGGCAGGCGATCCCGGCGGCGCCCGCACCCGACGCCGCGACTTTCACCTCACCGATCTTCTTGCCGACCACGATCAGCGCATTGGTGAGCGCGGCGCCGACGATGATCGCGGTACCGTGCTGGTCGTCGTGGAACACCGGGATGTTCATGCGTTCGCGCAGCTTGCGCTCGACGTAGAAACACTCCGGTGCCTTGATGTCCTCGAGGTTGATGCCGCCGAAGGTGGGTTCCAGCGAAGCGATGATCTCGACCAGCTTGTCGGGGTCGCGCTCGTCGATCTCGATGTCGAACACGTCGATGCCCGCGAACTTGCGGAACAGCACGCCCTTGCCTTCCATGACGGGTTTTCCGGCCAGCGCGCCGATGCTGCCCAGGCCCAGCACCGCGGTGCCGTTGGTGACCACGCCCACCAGGTTGCCGCGCGCGGTCAGTGCGTACGATTCCACCGGGTCGTCCACGATCGCCTCGCACGCGGCGGCGACGCCGGGCGAGTAGGCCAGCGACAAGTCACGCGCGGTCAGCAGGGATTTCGTCGGGGTGATGCGGATCTTGCCGGCGGGCGGCTGCCGGTGATATTCCAGCGCGGCTTGTTTGAGTTCTTCGGGGAGGCTGGACATGGCGAGCGGGCGCGCACGTTGCGAGTCGGACCTTTCATCCTAACACTTCGCCCCCTGCCTTTTCGCGGTTCCGGCCTTGCGCCGCGCGCTTGAAAACCGGCTAGAGTCCGCGCGAGGGCTGCCGTATCCGGGGTCATGCGGTGATGGGATGGCGTTGGTTCTGCAGGGGAGTGTTGCTTTTATGCGTGCCGTGCGCCGCGTGGGCGGGAAACGCCGCGGTGCGCGTGGCGCCTTTGCCGTCGGCGCCGGTGCTGGCGGCGGGACACGTCGCGGCCGGCGCGGAAGGAACGACGGGCGTCACGCAAAACACGTGGCTGCACGCGCCCCCTGCACGAACTGCGTGGTACGTACTGCGCCTCGCGCAGGACTGGCGCGAGGCGAGTCCGCCGCTGCTTTCGATCCACGGCAACGTGCGCGCACGCGTAACGGCGTACCTGCCGCCCGATTACCGCCCGCACAGCGATAGCGTGTTCGATGCGGCGCTCGATCCGACTTTTTCGCACGACTCGGTGGTGTACGCGCTGCCGCCGGATTTGCGCGCCGACCAGCCGATCTACCTCGAATTGGGCGATCCCGGCCAGACCCAGCCGATACGCGTGGCCATCACTGACCTCGCAAGTTATCGCGCGGGCGACCTGGGGCATATCCGCATCAGCACGTTTTTCACCAGCGTGCAGATTTCGATGGTGCTGGTGATCCTGTGTTTCTGGGTGGTGCTGCGCGACCGGATGTTCGTGTACTTCGTCGTCTATGTCGGCGCGCAGGTGGTGTACGGCATGACCGCCTCGGGCGAACTGTTCGCGCTGCCGGGCGCGGCCCTGCTCAGTCCGCTCGGCTACCACACCGGTCAGTGCATGGCCGCGCTCGCCGCCGGATTCTCGATCTGGTTCATCCTGGAGTTCGCGGACCTTCGCCACTACGCGCCGCGTCTCGCGGCGGCGCTGGCCGCGTTGCGCGCGCCGTTCCTGGCGTTCGCCGCGATCGTGTGGATGCCGTTCCTGCGCCCTGATGCGTGGCTGCCGAATACCGTCAACCTGCTGCTGATCGTCAGTACCTTCCTCGCGCTGGCATCGAGCTGGCTGGCCTGGCGGCGCGGCAACCGGCAGGCAGGCTTCTTCCTGTTGTCGTGGGTGCCGCTGCTGGCATTGACGATGGCGCGGGTGGTGCAGTTGATCGCGGGCCTGCCATTGCCGGCGTGGCTGGAATACGGATTCCCCGGCAGCATGGCTTACGCCGCGGTGATCATCACCGTCGGTCTCGCCGACCGCACGCTGCAGGTGCGGCGCGAGCGCGATGAAGCGACCCACATGGCTACCTTTGATCCGCTGACCGGCGTGTTCAACCGGCGCGCCATCATGGAGCGCTTGCGCGCCGCGTGGCAGGCCGCGACGGCCACGGCGGAACCGCTGGCGGTGCTGTTCCTCGACATCGATCATTTCAAGCAGATCAACGACAGCCACGGCCACGCCGCCGGCGATGCGTGCCTGTGCGCAGTGACCGAAGCCATCCACGCGGAGCTGGGCGAGGCCGATCGCGCGGGCCGCTACGGCGGCGAGGAATTCCTGATCGTCCTGCGCGGGAACAGCGCGCGCACGGCGGTTCGCGTCGCCGAACGCATCGTCGCGCGCGCCGCCGCGCTGCGCGTGCCATCCGGCGACAACCTGATCGCGTTGACGGTGAGCATCGGCGTGGCAGTGCGCGACGCGGGCGTGTCCAGCGTCGATGCGCTGGTGGAACACGCCGACGCGGCGCAATACGGCGCCAAATCCGAAGGCCGCAACCGCGTGGTGGTGTGGCGCCGGCAAACGCTCGCTGCCGCGCCGGCGCATTGAGCCCATGGCACACTCCGCGCCCATGAAGAACAAACTGGATATCGTCTGCGACTGGTTGCCGCGCTATACGGGTCAGGCGCTGGACCAATTCGGCGATTACATCCTGCTGACCAATTTCATCGGCTACCTGGAAACCTTCTGTGCGCTCACCGGCGCCGCGATCGTCGATCGCGAACGACCGATGCCGTGCGCGACATCCAACGGCCTGACCATGATCAACTTCGGCATGGGCAGCCCCAATGCCGCGACGGTGATGGACCTGCTGTCGGCGGTCACGCCGAAATCGGTGCTGTTCCTGGGCAAGTGCGGCGGACTCAAGAAGAAGAACCGGCTCGGCGACCTGATCCTGCCGATCGCCGCGATCCGCGGCGAAGGCACCAGCGACGATTACCTGCCGCCCAAGGTGCCGGCGCTGCCCGCGTTCCAGTTGCAGCGTGGCGTGTCCACCATGATCCGCGACCTCGGCCACGATTACTGGACGGGCACGGTGTTCACCACCAACCGCCGCGTGTGGGAATACGACGAGGTGTTCAAGGCCTATCTGCGCACGCTGCGTTGCATGGCGATCGACATGGAAACCGCGACGATCTTCGCCGCGGGATTCGCGAACCGCATTCCGTCGGGCGCGCTGCTGCTGGTGTCGGACCAGCCGATGATTCCGGAAGGCGTGAAAACCGCGGTGAGCGATGCCGAAGTGAAGGCGCGCTATGTCGCGGACCACGTCCGCATCGGCATCGAGGCACTGAAACTGGTGCGCCGCGACGGACGCAGCATGAAGCACCTGCGCTTCGAGGACGAACTGGAGTAGAGATCGGCCGCCATGTCGAGAATGGGCGCCCAGGGTTCCCCGACACTTCCCGGCAGGCTGCGCGCGTGATCGCGATCGAACTCGCCTTGGCGCTCCTGCTGGCGGTGCTCGTCAGCGGCTACATCGTCCGGGTGTTGCCGGTTCCATTGCCGCTGCCGATCGTGCAGATCGTGTTGGGCTGGATCATTTCCAACCGGCTGCACCAGGGCGTCGAATTGCAGCCCGAGGTTTTCTTCCTGCTGTTCCTGCCGCCGCTGCTGTTCCTCGACGGCTGGCGCATCTCCAAGGACGGCCTGCTGCGCGACAAGGGCGCGATCCTGCAAATGGCGTTCGGGCTGGTGGTGTTCACCGTCATCGGCGCCGGCTACCTGATCCATTGGTTGATCCCGGCGATGCCGCTTGCGGTCGCCTTCGCGCTCGCGGCGATCGTCTCGCCCACCGATCCCGTGGCCGTGTCGTCGATCGGCGCGCACGCGCCGGTGCCCAAGCGCATGATGCACATCCTCGAAGGCGAGTCGCTGCTCAACGACGCTTCCGGACTGGTGTGTTTCCAGTTCGCCGTGGCCGCGGTGGTGACCGGCTCGTTCTCGCTGGGCGCGGCGACGCTCACGTTCGCGTGGGTGGCGGTGGCGGGCCTGCTCTGCGGCGCGGCGTTCACGCTTGCGGTCACCTGGCTCCAGCAGCGGTTGACACGCCGCTTCGGGCAGGAAGGCGGTTCGCCCATCCTGCTGAACCTGCTGATGCCGTTCGGCGCATGGCTGCTGGCCGAAGCACTGCACGCCTCGGGCATCCTGGCGGCGGTCGCGGCCGGCATCACCATGAGCTATGTCGAGCTGACCGGGCGCGCCATGGCGAAGACCCGCGTCGAACGCGCGGCCGTCTGGAACACGATCGAGTTCGCCCTGAACGGCGTGATGTTCGTGCTGCTCGGCGAGCAGCTGCCGCGCATCGTGCACGGCGCCGTCGCGACGGTGGAGCAGAGCGGGCACCACAATCCGTGGTGGCTTGCCGTGTACGCGCTCGCGATCACGTTCGGGCTCGCCCTGCTGCGTCTCGTGTGGGTATGGATGTCGTTGCGCTTTTATGCGCTGAGGCGCCGGCGCGCAGGCGATCCGTTGAAACACACGGGTTGGCGCGTGGTGCTGGCGACGACGCTGGCCGGCGCGCGCGGTGCGATCACGCTCGCCGGCATCCTGACGCTGCCGTTGCTGTTGCCCGACGGCACTCCGTTTCCCGTCCGCGACCTGGCCATCTTCTTGGCCGCCGCGGTGATCGTGTTGTCACTGGTCGGCGCCAGCATCGGCCTGCCGCCGTTGCTGAAGCAACTGGAACGGCCGCTCGAGTCGGGCGCCGGACAGGAACGCGATCACGCGCGCGCGGTGGCCGCACACGCCGCGATCACTGCGGTGCGGAATGCCCTCGGCGAGATACAGCAATCCGCGCCGGCCGACGCGGCGATTTACGCGGGCGCCGCGAGCCGCGTGATCACGCTGTACCGGCGTCGCATCCACGACGACGTGCGGGAGGATACCGACGCTGAAAAATTGCGCCGGTCGGATGCGATCGAGCGCCAGCTGCGCCTGGTGGCGCTGGAACACGAGCGCAAGGAAATCATGGCCATGACGCTCGGCCACCGCATCTCGGAAGAAACCTCGCGCCGGCTGCTGCGCGATATCGACCTGGTCGAGATGCTGTACCGCTGAGCGATCCGGAATCGTCAGTCGATCGCGAACGTCAGCAACCGCAGCCTGCCGTCGCGCTCGACCTGCAGCACGGCCGGATCGCCGGGCTTGAGGCTGCGCAGGACCGCTTGCAGGTCGTCCA
>DASZTT010000186.1:0-8095 GCA_035547895.1 Rhodanobacteraceae bacterium | reverse complement strand
TGCAGATCCGGGTGCAGAAGGGCGCCGTTGCGACGGTCGTGCCCAAGGGCACGATCAAGTCGTCCTGATTCCCGTGGCCCGCCACTTTCGCGCATAACGCAGCATCCCGTACCCATGATCGACTTTCCCCGCTGGAAATACTGGCTGGTCGGCATCGCGATGGTGCTCGGCCTGCTGTACGCCGCGCCCAACGCGTTCCGCCCGCAGCCGGCCGTGCAGATCTCGCCGAACCGCGAAGCCAGGATCGATGCCACGTTGCAGAAGCAGGTCGCCGCCGATCTGGACAAGGCCAGGATTCCGTACGAGAACATCACGATCGACAAGGACCGCATGCTGGTGCGCTTCGCCAACACCGAAGTGCAGCTGCAAGGTTCCGACACGCTGCGCCTGGCGCTGGGCGACAACTACACGGTGGCGCTGAACCTCGCGACCACGGTGCCGCACTGGCTGCAGGCCATCGGCGGCCGCGCGATGCCGCTGGGCCTGGACCTGCAGGGTGGCGTGCACTTCCTGATGGCGGTCGACCAGGACGCGGTTCTGAAGAAACAGCAGCAGCGCTACCTCGACGACATCCGCTCGCTGCTGCGCCAGAAACAGATCCCCTACGACGTCGTCTCGCAAAGCGGCGATGGCGTGCAGGCGGTGTTCAAGACCTCGGATGATCGCGACAAGGCCACCGGTGCGATCACCACGGACACCACGGACCTCAACCTTTCCGACAGCCGCACGCCGGGCGGCGGCTACGCGCTGCTGGCCACCATCAAGCCGGACGTGCTGCAGAAACTCGCGCAGACCACCATCACCCAGAACGTCACCACGCTGCGCAACCGCGTCAACGAACTCGGCGTGTCGGAACCCTTGATCCAGCAGCAGGGCGAATCGCGCATCGTGGTGGAACTGCCGGGCGTGCAGGACACCGCCGAGGCCAAGCGCGTGCTGGGCGCGGTGGCGACGCTGGAATACCACGCCGAGGATGAAAGCGTGAACGCGCAGGAAGCCGCGCGTACCGGCAACGTGCCGCCCGACGACCGCCTTTACTACACCAAGGACCACCGCCCGGTGGTGCTGAAGAAGCGCATCATCGTCAGCGGTGACGAACTGGTCGATGCCTCGCAAGGCTACGACCAGCAGACCGGCATGCCCGACGTCAACGTCACGCTCAACTCCGCCGGCGCCCGCAAGATGCTGGACTTCACCACCAGCAACGTCGGCAAGCGCATGGGCGTGGTGTACATCGAGCAGACGCCGGAAGTGAAGGTCGTGGACGGCAAGGAAGTCCACACGTCCAAGACCACCGAGACCGTGCTCAACGACGCCGTGATCCAGGGCGTGTTCGGCAAGAAGTTCCAGACCACCGGCCTCTCGCAGCAGGAAGCGGAGACGCTGTCGCTGATGCTGCGTTCGGGTTCGCTGGCCGCGCCCATGCAGATCGTCGAGGAACGCGTGATCGGCCCGAGCCTGGGCCAGGACAACATCCGCAAGGGCGAGCGCGCGGTGATCCTGGGCCTCGTGCTGGTGCTGGTCGCGGCCGCGTTCTACTACCGCCTGTTCGGCCTCGTCGCCGACATCGCGCTGACCTTCAACCTGCTGATCCTGATCGCGGTGATGTCCGCGGTCGGCGTGACGTTGACGATGCCCGGCATCGCCGGCATCGTGCTGACGCTCGGCATGTCGATCGACGCCAACGTGCTGATCTGCGAACGCATCCGCGAGGAATTGCACCACGGCTCGACGCCGCTCGCGGCGATCCGCGCCGGCTACGAGAAAGCCTGGTCGGTGATCCTGGACGCCAACGTCACCCACTTGCTCGCCGCGCTCGGCCTGGTGACGGTGGGCGCCGGTGCGATCAAGGGCTTCGGCATCACGCTCGGCATCGGCATCCTGACCTCGCTGTTCACGTCGGTGACCATGACCCACGCGATCACCGCGTTGATCCATGGCCGCCGCAAGAAACTCAAGACGCTTTGGGTGTGACCGTCCGTCACGCGACCCTCGCCAGCCACATTAGCGAAGACCCATGGAACTTTTCCACCGCGACCTGAACATCGACTTCCTCGGCATGCGCAAGGTCAGCATCGTCATTTCGACGATCCTGATCCTGGTGTCGATCTGGGCCGTCGCCGTGAAGGGGCTGAACTACGGCCTCGACTTCACCGGCGGCATCCTGATCCAGGTGAATTACCAGCAGCCGATCGACGTGGGCGACGTGCGCGCCTCGCTGGAAAAAGCCGGCTACGAGCACGCGGTGGTGCAGAGCCTCGGCGGGACCCGCGAAATCTCGATCCGCCTGCAGCCGCCGAAAGCCGACGCCAAGGAAAGCCCCGACAAGGTGGCGACCGCCGTGTCCAGGCAGGTACTGGCCGCGCTGGCGGTCGGGCACCCGGGCGTGAAGCTGGCGCAGCCGCCGGATTTCGTCGGGCCCGAAGTCGGCCAGGAGCTGAAGACCAGCGGCATCTACGCCGCGATCGTGGTGATCCTGGGCATCACGGTTTACCTGGGAGTGCGCTTCGAAAAGCGCTTCGCGTTCGCCGCGGTGGCGAGTGAATTCCACGACACCGTCATCACGCTCGGCATCATCGCGCTGGTGCAGCGCGAATTCGACATGACGGTGCTGGCAGCGGTGCTGGCCGTGATCGGATACTCGATCAACGACAAGGTGGTGGTGTTCGACCGCGTGCGCGAACTGTTCCGCCTCACGCGCAAGGCCGACACGCCGCAGATCCTCAATCGCGCGATCAACAACACGCTGTCGCGGACCATCATCACCTCGGTGTTCACCGCGATCACCATGGCGTCGCTGGGCATTTTCGGCGGACCCGCCGTGCACAACTTCGCGATCACCATGCTGATCGGCATCCTGGTCGGCACGCTCTCGTCGATTTTCTTCGCCAGCCCGATGCTGCTGTGGCTGGGCGTTTCGAAGAAGGACCTGATGCCGGTGACCCGCGAAAATCCGGAGCTGGCACGGCGGCCGTAAGCGCACGGCTGCGCGTGCAGAGGTGACCAGTGGCACGCGTGCGCTATCTGCATCTGGATGTGTTCGCTGCCAGCCCGGGCGGCGGGAACCACCTCGGCGTGGTGCTCGATGCCGGGCACTGGACCGGCGCCGCGATGCAGCGCTTCGCGCGCTGGAACAATCTCGTGGAAACCACGTTCGTGCTGGCGCCGACGCAACGCGATGCCGGTTATCGCGTGCGCATCTTCACGCCGCGCCAGGAAATCGCATTCGCCAGCCATCCCAGCATCGGCAGCGCCCACGCGGTACTCGAATGCGGGGTGGCGCAGCCGCGTGATGGCCTGCTTTGGCAGGAGTGCGGCGCGGGCGTATTGCCCATTCGCGTCGAGGGGGACGGGACTTCGCGCTGCCTGCTATTGCGGCCGCCGCCGGAGCAAATCGTCGCCACAGGGCTGGATGCGCATCCGTTGCTGGCGGCGGCACTGCGCGACGTGCGGCTCGGCCATTTGCCTCCCGCGCTGGTCGAAGGCGGGCGCAAATGGTGGCTGGCGGAACTGGCGGACGAAGCCGCATTGCGCGCGTGGAACCCCGACCACGGCGCCATCGGCGTGCTCGCCCGCGCCACCGCCAGCATGGGCCTGTGCGCCTTTGCGCGATGCGCGTCCGATGCGCCGCGGATGGCGGTGCGCGCATTCCCGGCCGGCGTCGGGATCACGGAGGATCCGGCTTCCGGCGCAGCGAATGGCCTGATCGCCGCCTATATCGCGCACGCCGAACCCGCGGGCCCTTATGCGCGTGGTTACGTCGTCAGCCAGGGACGCGAAGTCGGGCACGACGCAGAACTCATCGTCCGCATCGAAGACGGCGACATCTGGGTCGGCGGACGCACGCACACCGTCGTCAATGGGACGCTCGACTGGGATCTCGGGTGAGCGCACCCGACAGGGTTCACGCTCGACGAACCGCTGCGGCCCCTTCTTCGCTCACGGCGCGAACCCGGAACGCGAGCCGGCACTACTGGCAGCGAAATTGCACGGTCGCGCGCGCCAACTTGCCCGGCGCAGCGAGCGTGCCGGCCGTGGCGTCGTTTTCGCTGGAAGCAATCACGACGGCCGATTTGCCGCGGTGCTTGCAATACGCATCGGCCTGGTCGACGAGGCGGGCTTTTTCCTCGGCGCCACTCAAATGTCCGGACGAACCCGTGACCCAGAAGGCACCATCGTGCGCGGGCATGACGAACGACGTCGTTCCGCACCCGGCCAGCGCAATCACCGCAAGGCAAATCGCAAAGCGTAAAGACACGATACGTTCCCCTCTCTCTGAAATGATGTCATCTGTCTGGTTGGCCTCTGATGAGGCCGGCGGATCGGCCAAGGCGCAAGGTACACCTGATCGGGTTCCTGCGGATCGAGGTCATAGCCGGAAGGTGACTACCGCAACGCGAGGAAGTCCGGGCTCACGGCCATCCGCACGGCGTCGAGTCGCGGACGGGCCCTGGCCAGCGCCGCCAGGGTCGCGTCGCGGGCGGATTCCGCGGTTGCGATTTCCTGCGCGCGTACGGATGCATTGATTGCGGCCAATGCCTGCAGGCGCTGCACGCGCGCGTCGAGCACGGTACGCGCCTGCGCGACGGCCGCGCCGGTGATGTCGAGGGCGCGCTCGGCCGCCAGGGTATCGGCTTTTTCCAGCATCGGTGGGACCAGTTGCGCGAGATAGCGGCGGTAGCGCGAGATGTCCAGCGCGCGTTCGCGGGCCCGTGCAAGCGCAGCGCCGGATGGCGTGTAATCGCGCGCGGTCAGGCGCGAATCGATGCAAATCGCGAGCGGCGTCGGCGGCAGGTGCCGCGGCGTATCGAGTCTCACGTCCGCGACACATTCGATCACGTAGACGGCTTCCAGCACCACGCTGCGCGGAAGCAGGGCTGGATCGACCAGGAACGCGGCATTGCCGGACTCGCCGGTCAGCAGCAGGTCGAAGGCGCCCGCGATCAGCGGATGATCCATGCGCAGCAGGTCCAGCTCTTCGCGTGCCAACGCCAGTGCGCGGTCGAAAGTGACGCGGCGCGGGCCATCGGTGAAACCGGCCAGCGCGTCGGTGGAGAGAAATTCCGGATCCAGCACCACGCTGCCATCGCCGAGATCCTCGGCGTGCACGCCGAACGGTTCGAAGCACTCCTGCATCCACGCATGGGTGGATTCATTGCCGTCGGCGTCGCGCATCGCATCAAGCAGCGCCGTGCCGCCTGCGTGTTGCGCGGCCAGTTCCAGCAGGCGGTCGCGCCCGGCGCGGATCGCTTCGGAAAGTTCGGCGTGCGCGCTGGCAGTTGCGGCGACCAGCCCATCGAGTTCGGGATCGTCCACTTCGCCCGTGGCGGCGTGTGCCCGTGCAATGCGCACGACTTCCGCCGCAAACCTGCGCAACAGTTCGCGGCCATCAGCGGGACATTCGCGCAGCACGCGCGTGCCGTCGGCATGCCAGCGCAGCAGCACCTCCTGCGCAGTGCCGGGCATGGACGGAACGTGCAGGACAATCGGATGCCGTTGGCCGATGCGATCGAGCCGCCCGATGCGCTGCTCGATCAGGTCGGGATCGAGCGGCAGGTCCCACAACACCAGCCGGTGCGCGAACTGGAAGTTGCGGCCTTCCGAACCGATCTCCGAGCACAGCAGCAGGC
The DNA here is from genome assembly GCA_035547895.1 of Rhodanobacteraceae bacterium. Lineage (GTDB taxonomy): Bacteria > Pseudomonadota > Gammaproteobacteria > Xanthomonadales > Rhodanobacteraceae > 66-474. The sequence goes on along the minus strand of DASZTT010000186.1, from coordinate 2,465 downwards.
GCGCGCCATCTGCTTGCGCGAACCACGCCGCCGCGCGGTCGCGCTGCAACAGCGTCATGTCGGAATGGAAATTGGCGATGGGTGCGCCGGTGCGCGTGCGCAAGGCGGCGTCGATGGCCTCGACCTTGGCCCGGCTGGTGGCGATCAGGAGGAACTTGTCGTCGCGGTGCGCGTCGAGCAGCCGCACCAGCCACGCGATCCGCGGATCGGTGGCGTAATCGAACGCGCGCGGCGCGGCGCCGTGCACGTCGTCCTCGAATTCCGCGAGCAGGCGGTCGCGTTCGGGTTCGCCGATGCCGGGATCGAGCTCCTCGGCGGCGAGCACGCGTTCGGGAAAGCCGCCCACCGCGGCACGGCGGTTGCGGTACATCACGCGCCCGGTGCCGTGGCGATCGATCAGTGCGGCGAGCAACGCTTCGGCGCGATCGGGGTACGCGGCGACCAGTGCGTGCAACGCGGGGTCATGCGGAAAGCGCCGGCAGAGGGCCTCGCGTTCGCGCGCATCCAGCGGCGCCATGTCGGCGATGCGTTCGGCGATCGGGGAAAGCGCGGCGTAGTCACCCGCTTCCGCGAGGTAACGGTCGAGGTCGCTGAAGCGCGCGGGATCGAGCAGGCGCAGGCGCGCGAAATGTGCACGGCGCCCGAGCTGTTCGGGCGTGGCGGTCAGCAGCACCGCGCTGGGCGTCGCCGCGGCCAGTGTCTCGATCGCCAGGTATTCCGGACTCGGATTTTCGGGCGTCCATTCCAGGTGATGCGCTTCATCCACGACAAGCATGTCCCAGCCGGCCGCAAGCGCCTGCTCGCGGCGTGCGCCCTCGCGCGTGAGCCACGTGAGCGAAGCGATGACGAGCTGGTCATCGAGGAACGGGTTGTGGCCGGGTTCGGCGGCGGCCGTCGCAGTACAGCGTTCTTCGTCGATGATCGCGAAGGCGAGCTGGAAACGTCGGCGCATTTCGACGAACCATTGCACCAGCAGGGCGTCGGGCAACACGATCAGCACGCGCGCGGCGCGGCCGGTGGCCAGCATGCGCGCGATCAGCATGCCGGCTTCGATGGTCTTGCCGAGGCCGGCTTCGTCGGCCAGCAAGGCACGCGGATGTTCGCGCTCCATGCACGCGGCGACCACGCCGAGCTGGTGCGGCAACAAATCGATGCGAGCGGAAAGGATGCCCCAGGCAGCGGAGCGGCGTGCGGCGGCGCGCGCGAGCAGTGCCTTCTTGCGCAGTTCGTACAGGTGCGGCTTGTCCACGCGCGCAGACATCAGCCGTGCGTCGGCCTGCGACAGCGATTGCTCGTCATCGAGCTGGCCTTCGACGAGCTCGCGCTTTTCTCCGGAATACACCAGCAGGCCGTCGCGCAGGTCGATGCGCTCGACCACGAACGACACGCCGCGTCCCGCGATGCGCTGGCCCACGCGGAACGCCGCGCGCGCCAGCGGTGCGCCCTGCGCCGAGTAGTTGCGCACCACGCCCGACTTGGCGAACAGCACCTGCAGCGCGCGTTCGTCGCAACGCAGGACGGTCCCGAGACCGAGTTCGGGTTCCGCCTCGGAAACCCAGCGTTGGCCCGGGATGTAGTTCATCGCAACTTTGCCGTGGGTGAAAGCTGCGCATTATCGCGCGCCACGCCGTCGCGTGCCGAGTGGATGGGGCCGCTTTCGCGAAATTCAGGTAGCGGAGCTCCCGTCCCTGGAGATTGTCCGGTTTAAGTGTCGGACCACTGCCGCAGCAAGTTGTGGTAAACCCCGGTGAGTTGCTTGACCGCGTCCGGGTCAGCACCGCGCGCCGTGAGTTGCCGGATGGCGGTGTCGAGTTGCAGCAGAGTTCGACGTTGCGCTTCATCGCGGACCAGACTCTGGATCCAGAAGAACGCCGCCACACGCGCGCCGCGCGTCACCGGTTCGACGCGGTGCAGACTGCCGGCCGGATACACGATGGCATCGCCCGCGGGCAACTTGACCTCGTGCTCGCCGTAGGTGTCGGCGACGATCAACTCGCCGCCGTCATAGCTTTCGGGCTCGGCGAGGAACACCGTGCAGGCGATGTCGCTGCGCAGCTGGCTGCCGTCGGCCAGCGCCATCACGGCGCCGTCGACGTGCGCGCCGTAGGTGCCGCCCTCGGCGTAGCGGTTGAAGCGCGGCGGCAGGATCTTCACCGGCAACGTCGCGGCATGGAAATCGGGATGGCGCGCGCAGGCCGCGAGGATCTCGCGGCCCAGTTCCATCCGCAACGGCGATGCATCCGGCACCTGCTGGTTGCGCTTGACCAGCGCACCCTGCGGCCCGACCGTCTCGCGGCCGTCGATCCACGCGGCGGCATCCAGCTTCGCGCGCAGGCGCACGACCGCTGTCGGGTCCAGCACTCCTTCGATGTGCAGCAGCATGGTCGCCTAGTAGTTGATGTTCAGCGTCAGCATGGCGGAGCGCGGCGCGCCGGGCGTGTAGCGGTAGCCACTCTTGTTGATCA
>DASZTT010000185.1:0-3159 GCA_035547895.1 Rhodanobacteraceae bacterium | reverse complement strand
AGGAACACGAAGTGGAACGGCGCGTCCGCCACCGGTTCCGGCATCCGGATGATCCGCGGAAGCGAACGCGGCGCGCGCACCACCGCGATGTTGCCCTCGCGCCCGAATGCATCCTTGCCCTTCAAGGCAACGGCCACGTTGAGGCTCTTGTTGAGGATGCGCGGAAACGGATGCGCCGAATCGAGCCCCAGCGGGGAAAGCACGGGCAGGATTTCGCGATTGAAGTGTTCGCTGGCCCAGCTGCGCTGCTCGCGCGACCACTGCGCGCCGTCACTGAAAACGATGCCCTGCCGGACCATTTCCGGCCGCAGCGCATCGTTCCAGGTGGCGTATTGGGACCTGACCAGGCGCATCGCCTTTTCCCGCACCTGGGCCAGGACCTCGCTGAGCGGCAGGCCATCCGCACCGGGCCGGCCTTCGCCGTAGGCAATCCAGCGCTTCAGGCTCGCCACCCGCACTTCGAAGAATTCATCGAGGTTGCGCACCGAGATGCAGAGGAAACGCAGGCGTTCCAGCAATGGCACCGAAGTGTCGCGGGCCTGGGCCAGCACGCGGACATTGAATTCCAGCGCGGACAACTCGCGGTTGAGGTAGAACGCAGGATCCTTCAGGTTGGCGGCGCGCGGCTCACCCGCGGCAGGCGTGGGTGCATTCATGGCATCGGCTTGCATGCGCACGGGGTTTGCGGAAGCCCGCAAGGCTTGCGTCCTCGCGGAAGGTGTTTTCACGACTGACGACATGGCGATCCCATTGATCGCGGCGACGGCTCAAGCCATCGCCAGGGAAGAAACCGAGCACGACCACACCGACACGACACCGAGCGCGGTGCCGATCAGGACACCCGCAAGCACGTCGGTCGGGTAATGCAGCCCCAGCACCACGCGGGACATCGCGACGAGTACGGTGAACACGATCAACGGCAGCGCCAGGAAGGGGAACCAGGCGACCGCCACGATCGTGAAGCTGACGGCGTGCAGCGTGTGGCCGGAAGGAAAACTGTATTCATCCAGCGCCGCTGCGCGTGCCGTCACATCCGGATGCGCGCGGAACGGACGCGGCCGGCGCGTGTGCAACTTGAGGGTGCGATACAGCAGCCACGCGACCAGCCCCGTACCCAGCATCTGCAAGGCCGCAACGATGCCGCGCGTGCCACCGAATGCGGCGAGCACGGCCATCAGGCTGTACCAGAAGACGCCATTCCCGAGCCGGCTGATGATGCCGAAGAAACGGTGGATGCCGCGCCGCCTCGCCCAATGGCTCGCCAGGCGGCAGAGGCGCGGGTCAAACGCCTGGAGCAGCTTCCAGCTAGGCAGCGGCGCCGACGGGGTCATGGCCGTGCTCCCTCACCAGGGCGTGCAGCAGTCTGTCGAATTCGGCGTTCACCGCGTCCGGCGCGCACTGCTGCGCGACGATCCGCGCGTTGGTGCCGAGCATCCGGCGCGTCTCCGCATCCAGCCCCAGTTCGTACGCCGTCGTGATGAAGCCGCGCGCATCCGTTGGGGGAACGACGAGCCCGGAGATGCCGTTGGCGATGTGCTCCTGCGCCGCCGCGCGATCGAACGCCACCACCGCGAGTCCGGACGCCATGGCTTCCAGCACGACGTTGCCGAAGGTCTCGGTGAGGCTGGGAAACAGGAACACGTCGGCGCTGGCGTAGTGCGCGGCCAATTCCGCACCGTGCCGGGTTCCGGCAAAGATCACATCCGGATAGGCGTCCGCCAGCGCGCGGTGCTGCGGTCCGTCGCCGACCATCACGAAGCGCGCGGCGGGAATCCGCGCCTGCAGCGCGCGGAAGGCCTGCAAGGCGAGCCCGAGGCTCTTCTCCGCGGCGAGCCGGCCCACGCACAGCATCACCGGCACGTCGTCGTGGACGCCCCAGCTTCTGCGCAAGGCGGTTTCCCGGCGAGCCGGCGAGAACAGTTCGGTGTCCACTCCGCGGCGCAGTTTGCGTACCTGGCGGATACCCGCTTCCCGCAGCTCGCCGAGCAGCGCGCGGGTCGGTACCAGCGTCATCTGCGCGCGCCGGTGGAATTGCATCAGGCGCGAGCGGACCAGCGGTGCCAGCAAGCCGACGCCGTAATGCGAAGCGTAATCGTGGAAGCGCGTATGGAAACCGGTTACGACCGGAATCTGCAAGGCATTGGCCGCACGCATCGCGGAAATGCCCAGCAGTCCTTCGGTGGCGATATAGACCACGTCGGGACGCCGTTCACACCAGCGCCGGCGCAACTCTCCGCCCTGCGGCATGCCCACCTGCAGGCCGGGATAGCGCGGCAACGGCGCGCCGCGGGCGAACAGCAATTCCACCTTGCCGTCATTGCCATCCTTGCCCGGCCGCACCACCTCGACGTGATGTCCGCGCTCGGCCATCCCCAGTGCCAGGGCCCTCACCGTGAAGGCGACGCCGTTGACCTGCGGCGGCCAGGTTTCGGTCACGAATACGATGTGCATGATTCAAAGTTCGCTTTGGATATGGGCAAACTTTCACATGCGGATGTTGCAGCCTCGCTACGGTGCGGTGACCGGTTGTTGACGCAGCTTTCGCGGCGCGCGGCGTGCGCCTGTCACGCAACCGTCTCGCCGCGTTCAAGGCCGTGAAACCTCGCGCGCCTAGCCTTGCTGCATCGAACCCCGGTGAGAACAGCCATGTCGCAGTTCATGCGCAAACTCGGCGTAGACGGCATCCTGCTGATGATCCTGGCCTGCATCCTTGCAGGCATCGTGAGGGTCGCCGCCGCCATGGCATAGGGCTTCGGCCAAGCGGCGTGTTTTGCATGCACGCCGGTTGCACGTCAATGCTTCAGGGCTCCGAGGTCTCGTCGCGCCGGGTACGCGGTTCGTTGAGCGTCTCGCCACGCACCACGAACCAGATGTTCTCGGCGATGTTGGTCGCATGGTCACCGATGCGTTCGATGTTCTTGGCGATGAACAGCAGGTGCGTGCAGGCCGTGATGCTGCGCGGGTCTTCCATCATGTAGGTGAGCAATTCACGGAACAGCGTGGTGTAGAGGGCATCGAGGTCGGCATCGCGTTCCCATACGGAATACGCAAGATTCGCATCCTGCGCGGCGTAGGCCCGCATCGCGTCGCGCACCAGCCTGCAGGCCATCCTCGCCATGGGTGCGAGGCTGCCGACCAGCGGCACGGGTGCCGACAGGT
>DASZTT010000184.1:0-6647 GCA_035547895.1 Rhodanobacteraceae bacterium | reverse complement strand
GACCGACGCCGGCACGATCGAAGCGCTGAATCCGAGCACGAACGAAGTCATCGCGAAGGTGTACGCATCGAGTGCCGGCGACTACGAAACGATCGTGAAGCGCGCCGAGGCCGCGTTCGCGATCTGGCGCACGACACCGGCACCGCGCCGCGGCGAAGCCGTTCGCCTTTGCGGCGAAGCGCTGCGGAGAAACAAGGACGCGCTCGGCTCGCTCGTCGCGCTCGAGATGGGCAAGATCAAGCCCGAGGGCGACGGCGAAGTGCAGGAGATGATCGACATCGCCGACTTCGCGGTCGGCCAGTCGCGCATGCTGTACGGCCTGTCCATGCATTCCGAGCGTCCCGGCCATCGCATGTACGAACAATGGCACCCGCTGGGCCTGGTCGGCATCATCAGCGCGTTCAATTTCCCGGTCGCGGTGTGGAGCTGGAACGCCTTCCTCGCCGCGGTGTGCGGCAACGTGTGCATCTGGAAGCCGTCGCCGAAGACGCCGCTGTCGGCGATCGCGACGATCCGCATCTGCAACGCGGCATTGAAGGCGGCCGGTTTCCCGGAAATCTTCTACCTGTTCAACGATGCCGGTGCGGAACTCGCGCAGAAGTTCGTGGACGACAAGCGCATTCCGCTGATCAGCTTCACGGGTTCGACCAAGGTCGGACGCATGGTCGGCGAACGCGTGGCGGCGCGCATGGGCCGCTCGCTGCTGGAACTCGGCGGCAACAACGCGATCATCCTCGATCGTTCCGCCGACCTGTCGCTGGCGATTCCCGCGATCGTGTTCGGCGCGGTCGGCACCGCCGGCCAGCGCTGCACCACCACCCGCCGCCTGTTCGTGCACGAATCGATCATCGACGACGTGCTGGGCAAGCTGCGCCATGCGTACCAGCAGGTGGAAAAGAAGATCGGCGATCCCACCAAGCCGGAAACGCTGATGGGACCGCTCAACAGCAAGGCCGCGGTCGAGCAATTCGCCAACGCGGTGAAGGTTGCGAAGAGCAGCGGCGCACGCATCGTCAGCGGCGGTGCGGTATTGAGCGGCAACGGCAACTTCGTGGAGCCGACCATCATCACCGGCGTGCAGAACTCCGACGAAATCGTGCAGACCGAAACCTTTGCGCCGATCCTGTACGTGATGCCGTTCAAGACGCTGGACGAAGCGATCAGCATGCAGAACGACGTACCGCAGGGCCTGTCGTCGGCCATCTTCACGCAGAACCTGAAAGCGGCCGAGCAATACCTGTCCGCGATGGGCAGCGATTGCGGTATCGCCAATGTCAACATCGGTACGTCGGGCGCGGAGATCGGCGGCGCGTTCGGCGGCGAGAAGGAGACCGGCGGCGGCCGCGAATCGGGTTCGGATGCGTGGAAGGCCTACATGCGCCGCCAGACCAACACCATCAACTGGTCGGATGCGTTGCCCTTGGCGCAGGGCATCAAGTTCGACTTGTGACCCACCTTCTGCAATGACATCGCCCTTCGACTTCAGCGGGTACCGCATCGTCATCGCCGGCGGCAGCAAGGGCATCGGGCGCGCGATCGCGCTCGATTTCCTGGCGGCGGGCGGCAGCGTGGCCGTGTGCGCGCGCGGACGCGAAGGGCTCGACGCGTTGGCGCGGGATGCTGGGACGAATGCCGGCAGGCTGCACACGCAAGCGTGCGACCTCTCGCAGGCCGACCAGATCGAACGCTGGATCGCCGAGGCGGCACGCGCGCTCGGCGGCGTCGACGTGCTGGTCAACAACGCCACGGGTTACGGCTTTCGCGACGACGACGAATCCTGGCTGGTCGATTTCAACGTCGACCTGATGGCCGCGGTGCGGGCGTCGCGTTTCGCGCTGCCGCACCTCAGGCAGTCGCGGCATGCCTGCATCCTGCACACCAGTTCGATCGGATCGTTTCGCCCGCGCACGATGGGCCCGCCCTACGCGGCCATCAAGGCGGCACTGAACCACTACACGCGCACGCAGGCGTTGACCCTGGCCGACGCGCGCATCCGCGTGAATGCCATCGCACCCGGATCGATCGAGTTCGAAGGCGGCGTGTGGGCGCGCGTCAGGCAGGAAAAACCCGATCAGTACACGCAGGTGCTCGGCACCATTCCATTCGACCGCTACGGCACTGCCGAGGAAGTCGCCCACCTGGCGTTGTTCCTCGCCTCGCCGTTCGCGGGCTGGATCACCGGCCAGATCATCGCGGTCGATGGCGGGCAGTCGCTGCGCTTCTGATGCCGGCTGCGCCAGCGCATGCGGCGTGAGAACATAGACAGGCCCCGGCCGGGAGTGCTGCAAGCATGAACACCGTGTACCCGCGCACCAGTTCGCTGGCGATCGTCAGCCTGATCTTCGGCATCCTCGCCTACCTCTTCCTGCCATTCCTCGGCGCGCTGATCGCGGTGATCTGCGGGCATTCGGCGCGCTCCGAAATCCGCCACGCACCGCCGGGCACCCTCGAGGGCGACGGTCTTGCGCTGGCCGGCCTGATCCTCGGCTGGATCCAGCTCGCCTGCACGGCCATCGCGATCGTGTTCGTCGTGCTGGTGCTGTTCGGCGCCATCGCCTTCAGCGGATTTCGATGAACCACGGCCGTCCCGCATGAATGCCGCGAGTGCAACCGGACGCTTCAGCGACCGCGTCGCGGATTACGTGCGCTACCGACCGGACTATCCGCAGGCGTTGCTCGACTGGCTGCAGGACCGGCTCGGCGTCACCAGCGCCTGGCACGTCGCGGACATAGGCGCGGGCACCGGGATTTCATCGCAATTGTTCCTCGAAGCCGGCCATCGCGTGACGGCAGTGGAACCCAACGCGGCGATGCGCGACGCCATGATCGCGTGGCTGGGCGCGAATCCCCGCTTCCACGCCGTGGACGGATGCGCCGAGGCGACCGGGCTGCCCGATGGCAGCGTCGATCTCGTGACCGTCGCGCAGGCTTTCCACTGGTTCGATCCGGACGGCACGCGTCGGGAATTCCACCGCATCCTGCGTCCGCACGGCCTCGCCGCGATCTGGTGGAACTCGCGGCGCCCCGCGGGCACGCCGTTCCTCGAAGGCTACGAAGCCTTGCTGCGGCGCCACGGCACCGATTACGCCGACGTCGCGGAACGCCATGCGGACGACGCGCGGATGCGCGCCTGGTTCGGCACCGGATTGCGCGGCGAGGCGCGTTTCGAACACCGCCAGCGGCTGGATTTCGAAGCCTTGCGCGGCCGCCTGCTGTCGTCTTCGTATGCTCCCCGGCTAGGCCACCCCGGTCACGAACCCATGATGCAGGCGCTGCGCGAACTCTTCGACGCCACCGCGGTGGACGGCATGGTCGACATGGAATATGACACGCGCATTTTTGCGGGCGAGGTGGCATGAACGTGTATCCGCGCCTTCGCCCGCTGCTGTTTTCGCTCGAGCCCGAGGCGGCGCACGGCTTGACGCTGTACGCGCTGGGCGTCGCACAGCGCAGCAACCTGATGCGGTTCGTCGCGCACCCGCCGCCGACGGATCTGCCGGTGCGCGCATTCGGCCTCGACTTTCCCAACCCGGTCGGCCTGGCGGCCGGGCTGGACAAGAACGGCGAACACCTCGACGCGCTCGGCGCGCTCGGTTTCGGCTTCATCGAAATCGGCACGGTCACGCCGCGCCCGCAAGAGGGCAATCCCAGGCCACGCATGTTCCGCCTGCCGGAGCACGAGGCGATCATCAACCGGATGGGTTTCAACAACGCCGGCGTGGATGCGCTGGTCCGCAACGTCGAACAGGCGCAGTGGCGCGGCGTGCTCGGCATCAACATCGGCAAGAACAAGGACACGCCCAACCAGCGCGCCGTGGACGATTACCTTGTTTGCCTCGAACGCGTGTACCCGCTGGCCAGCTACGTCACCGTCAATGTCTCTTCGCCCAATACGCCCGGCCTGCGCGATTTGCAGGAAAGCGATTCCCTGCAACGCCTGATCGCGACCCTGATGGACGCGCGCGAAAAACTTGCGGGGCGTCACGCCGCGCGCAAGCCGGTGCTGCTGAAGATCGCGCCCGACCTGGACGAGGCGCAGATGGATGCGATCGCTTCCGCGCTGGCCGGTTCCGGCATCGATGGATTGATCTGCACCAACACCACCGTCGATCGCGCCGGTGTCGCGGGTGCATTGCACGCCAACGAACAAGGCGGCCTGTCCGGCAAACCCTTGTTCGAAAAATCCACGGCGGTGTTGCGCGGCATGGCGCAGCGGCTGGGGGAACGCATTCCCTTGATCGGCGTCGGCGGCGTGCTGACCGGCAGCGACGCGGCCGACAAGATCACGGCCGGCGCGAAGCTCGTGCAGCTCTATTCCGGCATGGTTTACAGGGGACCGTGGTTGCTGACGGAGTGCGTGGAGGAAATCCGGCGGCAACACGGTGAAGCGCATGTCGCTTGAGGATGTCCGCGAAGCCGGCTTCGCGCTGCTCGAGAACGCGTCCCTGCGCAACCGCAACACCTTGCGCGTGGACGCGCACGCCGGATGGCTCGCGGAGATCCGCGATGCCGATGCAATCCCCGGCTTGCTGGCTCACCCTGCCCTGCGCGACGGGCCGCTCCTGCTGCTCGGCGAAGGCTCGAACGTGCTGTTCACCGGTGACTACGAGGGCGCCGTGGTGGCGATGGCGACGCGCGGTGTCGCCGTGCTCGACCACGACGGCAGCGGCGCGCGCATCCGCGTGGCCGCAGGGGAACATTGGGACGATTTCGTGCGCTGGACTCTGGCGCACGGCCACGCGGGACTCGAGAACCTGATCCTGATTCCCGGCAGCGTGGGCGCGGCGCCGATGCAGAACATCGGCGCGTACGGCGTCGAGGCGGGCGAGTTCATCGAGACCGTCGAGGCCTTCGACATGCGCGAGCGTCGCTTCGTGCAATTCGACAATGCGCAGTGCGAATTCGGCTACCGCGATTCGCTGTTCAAGCGCCATCCCGACCGCTGGCTGATCACCGCGGTCACCTTCCGGCTGCCCCATGCATGGACGCCGCGCATCGACTACGCGGGCGTGCGCGACGAACTCAGGCACATGGGCATCGAACACCCCGCGCCCGCCCACGTCGCCCACGCCGTCGTCAACCTGCGCACCCGCAAGCTGCCCGACCCGAAGCTGATCGGCAATGCCGGCAGCTTCTTCAAGAATCCGCGGGTGCCCGCCGCGCAGGCCGAACGACTGCGTGCGGCGCATCCGCAGCTTCCGTGCTGGCCCGCGCCCAGCGACCTTGTGAAGCTTTCCGCCGCGTGGCTGATCGAGGCCAGCGGCTTCAAGGGCGTGCGCGAGGGCGACGCCGGAATTTCGAACCGGCACGCGCTGGTGCTGGTCAACCATGGACGCGCCAGCGGCGCGCAGTTATGGGCGCTGGCGCGACGCGTGCGCGAAGGCGTGCACGCGCGCTTCGGCGTGATGCTCGAACCGGAACCCCGCATCATCGGCGCCGCTGCCTGACCGGCAAGGCTGCTAGCATGAACCGGTTTTTCCCTGCGCCGACGCGCGGTGCGCGCAGCGTCTTTTCCCATCCGTTCCCCAAGGAGTCATCGTGAAGAAGCACGGCAAGCTCGCTCCACTCGCGCTCGGCGTCCTGCTGGGCCTCGGCTTCGTCAGTAGCGGCACGCCAGTGGCCTTTGCGGCCGATGCGCCTGCCGCCGGCACCACGCAAGCCGGCAACGTTACGCGTGCCACCCTGGACAACGGCCTGCGCGTGGTGATCGTGCGCGACACGCTGGCGCCGATGGTGACGACGCAGATCACCTATCTCGCCGGCAGCTACGAGGCGCCGAAGGGCTATCCGGGCACCGCGCACGCGCTGGAACACATGATGTTCCGCAATTCGGCGGGCCTGACCGGCGCGCAGTTGAACGAGATGACCGGCAAGATGGGCGCGGACAACAACGCGTTCACCACCAACGACGCAACGCAGTATTTCTTCGTCGCACCATCGCAGTACCTCGACATGCTGCTGCACATCGAGGCGATCCGCATGCGCGGCGCGCAGCTCACCGACACCGACTGGAAACTGGAGAAGGGCGCGATCGAGCAGGAAGTCTCGCGCGACATTTCCGATCCGGGCTACCTGGCGTTCCAGCAGGCCGAGCGCACGCTGTACGCCGGCACCGGTTACGCCGAAGATGCGCTGGGTTCGCGCCCGACGTTCGACAAGACCACCGGCAAGGTGCTGCAGGGCTTCTACAACCACTGGTACCAGCCGAACAATGCGCTCCTGGTTATCGCGGGCGACGTCGACGCGCAGGCGACGCTGGCCAAGGTCAGGGAACTGTTCGGCCCGATCCCCAGGGGCAACGTGCCCGAACCCACGCCGGTGAAGCTCGAACCGTTCAAGCCGCAGGCGATCACCCGGACCACGCCGGACGCGACCGGCAGCGTGCAGTATCTGTTCCGCGCGCCGGGCCAGCAGTCGAAGGATTACGCGGCCATGCAGGTGCTGATGGACGTGCTCGACAACTCGCGCAGTGCGCTGTCCGATCTCGCCGCGCAAGGCAAGGTGCTGTCCGCCGATGCCAGCGTGCAGTCGTTCGTGCACGGCGGCATCGGTGCCATCGAGGTCGGCTTCCCCACGGGTGGCAACGCCACGCAGGCACAGGGCCATCTCGACGGCGTGATCGCCGGCCTGCTGAAGAATGGCGTGCC
>DASZTT010000183.1:0-9482 GCA_035547895.1 Rhodanobacteraceae bacterium | reverse complement strand
TGCAATCCCGATGGCGCGCCGCGGACGTATCCCGGCTCGCCGCTGCTCGCCGCCCGGGCACTGCGCGCAGGCGATCGCCTGATCCTTTGCGAAACGCAGGATGACGAAGCTGCCGCGCTGCGCGCGCTGTTTCGCCAGGATCCGCGCGCGCATGTGCACCAGCGAGACGGCTACGCCGCCTTGAACGCGTTGCTGTCGCCGCCCGAGAAGCGCGGGCTGGTCCTGATCGATCCGCCGTTCGAGGCACAGGAAGGCGAATTCGCCGACATCGAAGCCGCACTCGCGCGGGCGCACGCGCGCTGGCCGAACGGCGTGTACGCGGTGTGGTATCCGATCAAGTCGCACCGCACGATTGCGCCGTTCCACCGCCGTCTTGCCGCGGGACCGTTCGGAAAAGTCCTGGTCGCGGAACTGCTGGTGCGGCCCGACGATTCGCCGTTGCGCCTCAACGGTTGCGGCATGCTGATCGCCAACCCGCCCTGGAAGATCGACGCGGCCGTAGCGGCCATGTTGCCGGCCTTGCGCGACGCACTCGCGCAATCGCCGGCGGCTACGCAACGCCTGCGCTGGCTGCGCGGTGAATGAGCGTGGGGCAGGATGCGCCTGTACGCGCATTTTTCGATATGCTCGCAGCCATCATCCGCGTAGAAGGCCCGTCCCATGCGCGCACTGCATCGTTCCGCATTCCGGATCCTGCTCGTCCTCGTGCTGCCCGCAGCCATCGCGGCTTGCGCGCCCGCGCCGATCTACAAGACCGGCCCTTCAGGCGTCAACGCGACGCCGCAACAGGTCGCGACATCGCCCGCGAACTTCCGGAACCTGCAAGTCGTCTGGGGCGGCAGCGTCATCTCGGTGCACAACCTCGCCGACCATAGCGAGGTCGAAATCCTCGCCTATCCGCTCGATTCGTCCCAGCGCCCGCGCCTGAAGGAACCGCCCATCGGCCGTTTCATCGCGGTCCTGCCGGGCTTCGTCGAACCCATGAACTACCCACCGGGTTCGCTGGTAACCCTGCATGGCAGGCTGGACGGCGCGCGCAGCGGCGAAGTGGGCCAGGCCGGCTACACGTACGCGCTCGTCGACAGCGACGCGATGCACCGCTGGACGCCCGACGAAATGCGCCAGGGTCATCCGAACATCAGCATTGGCGTCGGTGTGGGCGGCTGGATCCATTAGGCCGCTGCTCCACACGATCGGGAGCGCGAACCGCGGGCCCGCGCATTTCTCGCGCGTGAGCTGAAGCCCCACCGCGCTTTCCGCACCCGCCTGCGCGCGTCCGAAGCCGGCATGCGCAAAGGCGGCGGCTGGTAAAATGTCCGACTGCTGTTTGCTGGGGTGCCCGCGGCGCTCCGGCAATGCTTCGTATTGCACGAACCATGACTACCACCGTCCCCGCCCTTCCTCCGATGCCCACCAAGGCCGGCCAGCAACGCGACTGGCACGAACCGGCCGGTTCCTCGCTCGCGCTGCTGCTATGCGAGGCCGCGCGTGCGCGCGAAGGCGTGCTGGTTGCGGTGACGCAGGACAATCGCACCGCGCGTTCGCTGGAAGACGACCTCGCGTTCTTTGCCGGCGAATTGCCGGTGCTGCATTTCCCGGATTGGGAGACCCTGCCCTACGACCTGTTCGCGCCGCATCCGCAACTGGTCTCGCAGCGCATCGACACCTTGTACCGGCTACCCGCCACGCACAAGGGCGTGCTGGTGGTTTCGATCGCCACGCTGATGCAGCGCCTGGCACCACGCACGCACGTCGCGGGCAGCGGGTTGTCCGTCGCGCGCGGCGAAAACCTGGACCTCGCGACCGAACAACGGCGCCTCGAGGCCAGCGGCTACCGCAACGTGCCGCAGGTCGGCGAACACGGCGAGTTCGCGGTGCGCGGCGCGCTGCTCGACATCTTCCCGATGGGCGCGGACGAGCCGTACCGGATCGAGCTGTTCGACGACGCGGTCGAATCGATCCGCGCGTTCGATCCGGAAACCCAGCGCTCGCTGCACCAGGTGGATGCGGTCAGGCTGCTCCCTGCACGCGAATTTCCGCTGACCGACGAAGCGATGCGCGCCTTCCGTGATCGCCTCCGCGAGCGCTTCCCGATCGACGTGCGCCGTTGTCCGCTCTACCAGGACATGAAGCAGGGCGTGACGCCCGGCGGCATCGAGTACTACCTGCCGCTGTTCTTCGAGCACACCGAGACGCTCTTCGACTACCTCGGCGACGACGCGCTGTTCGTGCTGGCGAAGGATTCGCTCGACGCCGCCGAACAATTCTGGAAGCAGGCGGAAACCCGGCATGACCAGCGCGCGCATGACATCGAGCGGCCGATCCTGCCCCCGATGGAGTTGTACCTGCCGCCGCAATCCCTGCGCGAACGGCTGAACCGCGTGCTGCGCGTGGACCTGGTCGGCAGCACCGATGCACGCGCGGCCGATACCGGCACCACCGTGGCGCCGGATTTTTCGGGCAGCAGCACGGCGGCGGGCGGATTTCCTGCACGGCTGCGCGAGTGGCTGGAATCCCATCGCGACACGCACGCGCTGATCGCCGTCGATTCCGCCGGTCGCCGCGAGGCGTTGCTGGAGCAACTGGCCGGCGCAGGATTGCGGCCGGAAGTCGTGGAAGACTGGCGTGGTTTCTTTGTTCGTCATGCCGGCGAAGGCCGGCATCCAGAGCGTTCCAGGAATGAGGCCGAATCGGCGGATCCCGGCCTTCGCCGGGATGACGAAAACGGACAGGTTCGCTTCGCCATCGCGATCGCGCCGTTGGAGCGCGGCTTCTCGCTCGCGCAGCCGCCGATCGCGGTTCTCACCGAACGCGAGCTGGTCGGCGAACGTGCGCGCGGCGAGCGCCGCCGCCGTCAGGTTGCCGAACGCGATCCCGAAGCGATCCTGCGCGACCTGACCGAACTCGAAATCGGCGCGCCGATCGTGCACGTCGACCACGGCGTCGGTCGCTACCTCGGCTTGATGGCACTGGACGTGGGCGGCATGCCGGGCGAATTCCTGGCGATCGAATACGCGCGCGGCGACAAGCTGTACGTGCCGGTCGCGCAACTCGGGCTGGTCAGCCGCTACTCGGGTGCCGACGACGAGCACGCGCCGCTGCATTCGCTGGGCAGCGAAGCGTGGGACCGTGCCAAGCGCAGGGCCGCCGAAAAGGTGCGCGATGCCGCGGCGGAACTGCTGGCGATCCACGCGCAGCGCGCGGCGCGCCAAGGCAACGCCATCGATTACGACCGCGCGATGCTGGCGCGCTTCGCGGAAGGTTTCCGTTTCGAGGAAACGCCCGACCAGCAGGCCGCGATCGACGCCGTGCTGGCCGACCTCGCAGCGCCGCAACCGATGGACCGCGTGGTCTGCGGCGACGTCGGCTTCGGCAAGACCGAGGTCGCGTTGCGCGCGGCCGTCGCGACCGCCAGCGCAGGCAAGCAGGTGGCGGTGCTGGTGCCTACCACCCTGCTCGCGCAGCAGCACTACGACAACTTCACCGACCGGCTGGCGGATTTCCCGATCAAGGTCGAATTGCTGTCGCGCTTCCGCGCGAAGAATGAAGTCGAAGGTGCGCTGAAGCGTCTCGCCGAAGGCAAGCTCGACATCGTGGTAGGCACCCACAAGCTGCTGCAGCCCGACGTGAAATTCCGCGACCTCGGCCTCGCGATCGTGGACGAGGAGCAACGTTTCGGCGTGCGCCACAAGGAACGCCTGAAGCAACTGCGCGCCGAGGTGGACCTGCTCACGCTCACGGCCACGCCGATTCCGCGCACCCTCAACATGGCGATGAGCGGCATGCGCGACCTGTCCATCATCGCCACGCCGCCGACCGCGCGCATGGCGGTCAAGACACTGGTCGCGCAATACGATCCCGCGCTGATCCGCGAGGCCTTCCAGCGCGAACTGGCGCGCGGCGGCCAGGTGTATTTCCTGCACAACAGCATCGACACCATCCAGCGCACCGCGCGCGAACTGGCCGAACTGGTGCCGGACGCGCGGATCCGCGTCGCGCACGGACAGATGGGCGCGCACGAACTGGAAAGCGTGATGCTGGATTTCCACCGCCAGCGTTTCAACGTGCTGGTCTGCACCACCATCATCGAGTCCGGCATCGACGTGCCGACCGCCAACACCATCGTGATCGACCGCGCCGACCGCTTCGGGCTCGCGCAATTGCACCAGTTGCGCGGACGCGTGGGCCGTTCGCACCATCGCGCCTATGCATACCTGATCGTGCCCGACCGCAAGGCGATGACCGCGGACGCGGAAAAGCGCCTGATGGCACTGGAATCGCTGGAAGAACTGGGCGCGGGCTTCACGCTCGCGACCCACGACATGGAAATCCGCGGCGCCGGCGAACTCCTGGGCGAAGCGCAATCGGGCCAGATCGAGGCGATCGGTTTCGCGCTCTACAGCGAACTGCTGGAACGCGCGGTGCACGCGCTGCGCTCCGGCAAGGTGCCGGATTTCGACCTCGGCGGCGACAGCGGCACCGAGGTCGAACTGCACATGCCCGCGTTGATCCCCGACGATTACCTGCCGGACGTGCACACGCGGCTGACGCTGTACAAGCGCATCGCGGGCGCGCGCGACGATGCCGCGCTGGGCGACATGCAGGTGGAAATGATCGACCGCTTCGGCCTGCTGCCGCAGCCCGCGAAGAACCTGTTCGCGATCGCCGCGCTGAAGTTGCGCGCGGCCGCGCTGGGCATCCGCAAGCTCGACCTCGGCGCCGCGGGCGGCCGCATCGTTTTCCACGAAAAACCCGACGTCGATCCGGCCACGATCATCCGCCTGATCCAGACACGCCCGCGCCTCTACAAGCTGGACGGACAGGACAAGCTGCGCATCAACCTGGAACTGCCGGAACCCGCGGACCGCCTGCGCGCGGCCGGCGAACTGCTGGAAACGCTGTCGGTGAAGTCGAAGGCCGCGTAAATCCCGCCGCGCGTCACCCGCGCAGCAGCCACTTCAACATGCGCCGGAAGCGCGCTCCATAGGGCGGATTCAGCAGCGCCGCGGCGGCGAAGCGCGACTGCCGGAACACGGGTTTCATTTTCGAGAACGTGCGGAAACCCTCTTCGCCATGGTAGGCGCCCATGCCGGACGGACCGACGCCACCGAACGGAAGATGGTGCTGGGCGATGTGGTAGAGCGTGTCGTTCACGCAAACGCCACCCGCATGGGTGCGTTCGAGCACGCGCCGCACGACAGCCCGATCCGTCTCGAACAAGTACAACGCAAGCGGATGCGGCCGCGCCGCGATGTAAGCGAGCGCGCCATCCATGCTGTCGTAAGGTACCAGCGGCAGCAGCGGGCCGAAGATTTCCTCGCGCATCACCCCGGCATCCGCGGCGACGCCGGTCAGCAACGTCGGCGGCAGCAGGCGCGCCGCGTCATCGCGGGTGCCGGCGAGCGGATGCGCGATCGCGCCGGCGGCAACCGCGTCGTCCAGCAAGCGCAACAGCCGCGCATGCTGGCGCGGCGTGATGATCGACGCATACTGCCCCGCATCGGCGAAATCGGGATACATGCGCGCGAACACCACGCGCGCCTGCTCGATGAATTCCTGCTGCCGCGCCCGCGGCAGCAGCACGTAGTCGGGCGCGATGCAGGTCTGGCCCGCGTTGACGCACTTGCCGTAAATGATGCGTTCGACCGCATGGCCGAAGCGCGCGCCCGGGCCGATGATGGCCGGCGACTTGCCGCCGAGCTCCAGCGTCACCGGCGTCAGGTTTTCCGATGCGGCGCGCATCACCTTGCGCCCTGTTTCGGTCGAACCCGTGAACAGGAGATGGTCGAACGGCAGTGCGGCGAACGCCGCCGCGACACCCGCGCCCCCATTGACCACGCGCACTTCGCCGTCCGGAAAATGTTTTTCAACCAGCTCCGCGAACAGCGCCGAAAACACCGGCGTGCATTCGCTCATCTTCACCAGAACGCGGTTGCCCGCCGCCAGTGCGTCCACCAGCGGGCCGACGGCGAGGTACAACGGGTAATTCCATGGCACGATGATGCCCACCACCCCGAGCGGCTGCGGCAGCAGCTCCGTGCGCGCGGGCACGAACCAGAAGCCGGCGAATCCGCGCCGCGGGCGCATCCAGCCGCGCCCATGGCGCAGCGCATGATCGATGGCGCCCAGCGAGGGAAACAGTTCCAGTATCCGCGTCTCTTCCGCCGGCCGCCGGCCGAAATCGGCGGAGATGGCCGCGCAGATACGCGCTTCGTTGTCGTGCAACAACGCACGCAACGCTTTCAGCCATGCCGCGCGCTGCGGCCACGCGGGATACGCTGCATGCCGCTGCGCCTCGCGTTGGCGCGCGAATACGGTTGCGGGCGCAGCGCCCACCGCGGCTGCTTCGCCCGACATGCTGGAATCGGCCCTCATTGCGAACCCCGTCGTGCCACCACGGCGTAGGTCGGATGCCTGGCCGATCGATGTCCCGTAGTGTAATCGAAGGTCGATGAGCGCCGCGGCCATGCGTCGCGCCGCCCGGCGTGCGTCCTACCGCGCGAGCGGCAGGAATTTCCAGTCGAAGTGATAGTCCCACTTGTCGTAGTAGACGTTTC
Source organism: Rhodanobacteraceae bacterium (assembly GCA_035547895.1). Lineage (GTDB taxonomy): Bacteria > Pseudomonadota > Gammaproteobacteria > Xanthomonadales > Rhodanobacteraceae > 66-474. The sequence continues at coordinate 2,925 of DASZTT010000183.1, read as the reverse complement.
CGCCGTCCCATTCGACCTCGCCGCGCTGCGAATCGACGGTGTCGGAACGGAAGTACTGCTTGGCCGGAACGAAGTGGCGTGAAAAATCGTCGTTGAAGGCAATGCGGAAATTGTCCAGCCCGCCAAGGTAGAACCACTTCAGCGCCGGGTCGCCGGAATCGAGCCTGCCATAAGTGACGTCCACGGGAATCCAGCCATACGGCGCGAGATAGATTTCGGCCCAGTCATGGATGTCGTTGTCATCATGACGGGTGAAGGTCCAGCCCGACTGCCAACGCGCGGGAATGCCGTTCATCCGCATCAGCGTGATCAGCAGCAGGGTCTGCTCGCCGCAATCGCCGTGTCCCGCGTGCAGGGTGTACGCGCTGATGTCGGGAATTGTGGAATACTCGCGGGCGCCGGCCCACGGGATTTCGTCCACCGCCGCGAAGATGCGCCGGGCGATATCGTAGGGATTGGTCGCGTCGCCCACCACTTGTTTCGAGAACACGCGCAGGGGCTCGGTGAACACCACGTGCGGTGCGCGCTCGGCCACGTAGGGCGCCAGCTCCGGCGTGATCTTCTCCGGCTGCACCTTGCCGGGATCGATCGCATGGTATTGCGCGTACAACGTCACCTCGTAGGTGACCTTGAACACCGTCGGTTGGCCCGCCCGCGCGGTTTGTTCAAGGTACACGGTGCGCTGCAATGCCGATTCGGGTGCGATCTGGTGCGCGGACGGCTCGCTGGAAACGAACCGGATGTCTTCCTGCTGGCCCTTGTCGGCGCGCGGATAGGGAATCCATGCACGCACGGTCTTGCCTGCCGGAACCGCATCGGCATCGACCGTCAGCGTCTGTGTCACCTGGACACGCTGCGGCAGCACGCTGGTCTTGCCGGTGGCTTTCGCCTCCGCAATCGTCTTGCGGTCGTAGTCGATGTAGTTCTGGTTCACTTCTCTTGGCAGGCCACTGCTGGTGCGCGTGGTCGGTTCCTTCTGCCGCGCCACCGCTGCCGCGCTCAACTGGAACAGGTTGGACGGCGCGCGCTTGAAGTACAGCCGCCGTCCGTCGATGTCCATGTGTTCGAACAGGCCGTGCGCGTCCCACTGCGCGAATTCGGCATCGGTGAGGTCGGGAATCTGCTTGCGCAGCTTCGCCTTCACCTGGTCGGCGGTGAGGCTGAAATCGAGGCGCATGCGCTGCATGCGTTCGCGCTGGAATTCGAACGCGCTTCGCGCGTCCGGTGACAGGCCCGACTGTTTCAGCGCCGCGTCGATGCGGGCATCGGCCGCCTTGAATTGCCCGTCCGTCACCAGCTCGATGACCGTGCCGAGTTCGCGGTTGCCCGGCTCGACCGGCGGGATGCCGGAGGCGCGCGCGGCCACGGGCGACAGCATGGACACGGCGAGCAACACCAGCAACCGGAGCGCGCGCGCCCTCACGGATCGCCCTCCACCGGCTTCGGCGCCAGCAACAGCTTCAGGTAATCGGGCTTGCCCTGTTCGCGCACGAGGTGCGGGTATTTCAAGCCACCGTCGTAATGCACCGTGTAGTTTGCGATGGTTCCATCGCTGCGCGCCTGGATCTGCAGCGGCTGCTTGCTGTGCTGGGCCGCGGCGATCGCGTCATGCAGCACCTGCGCGCTGAAGGCGTGCCCGTCGATCGAGACCACCTGCATGCCGGGCGCGAGTCCCGCCTTGAACGCCGGACCCTGCCACAGCACATCCTCGACCTTGCCGTCCACGCTCAGGAACAGGCCCGCGGAAAACATCGCGTTGATGCCGTGGCCTTCCAGCTCACCCATGCCGACGTTTTCCAGCGCGCTTTCATAAGCCGACGGTTTGTCGGTGTAGACGAGCTTCCAGCCGCTAGCCTCGATGCCGGACAAGAGCGGCACCTGGCTGCCGGTGCCATCCACCCAGGTGTGCAGAAACGTCGCCCAGTCGTACGGCTGGATCTTGTTGAGCGCGGCAACGACGTCGTCGAAATCGTAGGTGTGCGTGACGAAGCTGCCGTTGTCGACTCCGAAGAACAGGCGCGCGAAGTCGTCGATGGAATGTTTGCCGTGGCTCAAGGCGCGGATCTTCATGTCCACGGCCAGCCACAGCAATTCGCCCTCCGGATAGAAGTCGTTCTGCCGGCGCCAGTTGGCCCAGGCTTCCGGCGCGCCGTAGTCGACCGCGACGGTGGTGTCGATGAGCGGCCGCCACGCGCGCCCGGTACGGTGCGCCATGCGCGCGGCGCGGTAAGCCACCGCATCGCGCCAGGTTTCTGGCGACCACAAGCCGCTGCGCGCGGCCAGCGTGTCGCCGAGATACACCGTCAGCCCTTCGTACACCCACAGCAGCCTCGGCTTTTCCGGCTGCTCGAAATCGGGGCGCCACAAACCCTTCGGGCGCATGAACTTGCCGTTCCACGAATGGGTGTACTCGTGCGGCAGCAGCGAACCGTCGAGCATGAAGTGCGCGGGGTCGGCGAACATCTTCGAGCCGCTGCGGGCCTTGTCGTCACTCGACTGGTGATGTTCGAGGCCGCCCTTGGCGGTGTGGTCGCTCAGGGTCAGCAGCAGGTGGTAACTGCCGTAATGGTGCGATCGGAACAGCGCCTGCGCCTGTTCGATCAGGTGATGGAAGTCCGCGCTCTGCGGGTCGGTGATCGCGATCGCCGTGGCGCTGTCGCCCACCATGTCGAGGTAGCGGTGCACCGTCGAACCTTTCGGCGTCAGGTCGATTTCGCGGAAATACTTGCCCGCGATCACCGGCGAATCGACCAGCGTGTTGAACGGCACGGGCCGGAACGTGATCTGCTTGCCGTCCCGCCTTTCGGTCTGCAACGCACTGCCGTAATGCCAGTCGGCCGGAATCACCAGCGACGGCTGGAACATCTGGTCTTTGGTCGGCGTGCCTGCGCGGTACAGCGAGACGTGGTCCCAGGTGAGGTCGAT
>DASZTT010000182.1:0-13636 GCA_035547895.1 Rhodanobacteraceae bacterium | reverse complement strand
CGTTCGCCGCGACCGTTGCCGCCGTACGCCGTCCAGTCCGCAGCGGGCGCGGCGGCCGCGGCCGATGTTTCGGGCCCCGCCCCGCGCGGCAGCGAGCCGGCGATGCCGAACGGGTCATGCGCCAGCGACACCAATCCCAATACCAGCGCCAGGCACACGGTCACCGCCAGCGCGCCGCGCGCGCCGAACCAGCCGCGATTGCGCAGCGCATGTGCTTCCGGATGCAGCGCCGCGTCGATCCACGGCATCAGCAGCCACAAACCGAACAGGCTGAAGAGCGCATAGCGCGGCAGCAGCGCCCAGCGGTCCAGGCCGACTTCGCACAGTGCCCAGATCAACGTGAGGATGAGCAGCAGCGCATACACGGCGAGCGCGGCGCGGCGGCGCAGGATCAGCAGCACGCCGCTGATCAGCCAGCCCGCACCGAGCCCGACGTATGCGAGCGTGCCGCCGAGCACCGCCAGCCAGACACCGCCGGCAAGCAGCAGCGTCCCGAAGATCGCCAGGAAATAACCCGTGATGATTGCGAACATGGCATTTCTCCTCGCCGGCGGCCGTTCAACGGGACGGCGTCTTCGCCGGCAACGCATACACCATCAAATCGTCGCCCGGCGTGGTGCCGAGCCCGCCGTGGCCACCCGCCGCGATCGCGACGTACTGCTTGCCGTTGGCGAGGTACGTCATGGGCGTCGCCTGTCCGCCCGCGGGCAGCCTGGCCTGCCACAGCCGCTTGCCGGTGCGTTCGTCGAAGGCGCGGATGAAATCGTCGGACGTCGCGCCGATGAAGATCAGCCCGCCGGCGGTGATCATGTTGCCGCCGATGTTGAACACGCCGGTCTGCATCGGCAGGTTGAACGGAATGTGCCACGGCCCGTTGTCGCGCGTCGTGCCGAGCGGACGCTCCCACACGATCTTGCGCGTCACCAGGTCGATCGCGACCAGTTGGCCCCACGGCGGCGGATTGCACGGCACCCACCACGGATTCATCCATGGCTGCACGCTGCCGACATAGGGCGTGCCGTACATCGGCGCGAGACCGCCCTCGGTCTTCGGCGGCGCCTGGCTGCGGTCGGTCCACGGCTTGACCCAACCCTTTCGCTCGGCCTTTTCGCGCGGGATCAGCGTCACCATGAACGGAATGTCGTTGGTGTTGGCGATCAGCAGGAGATTGCGCGGATCGATCGACGCGCCCATCCAGTCGATCACGCCGTCATAGGCGGGATAGACCAGCGTCTTCTTCGCCTGCGGCGGCGTGAAGTGGCCTTCGTAATGCGCCTGCTTGAACTGGATATGGCACAGCATCTGGTCGATCGGCGTGCCGCCCCACAGCTGCGATTCCCTGAGCACCGGCGGCGTCAGCGAAGGCATCCCCACCGAATAAGGCTGCGTCGGCGAAATGCGGTCGCCCGGCAACACGTCCTGCGGCACCTTTTCCTCGACCACCTTGGCGACGGGTTGTCCGGTTTCGCGATTCAGCATGAAGAGTTGCCCGCGCTTGGTGGTTTGCACCAGCGCGGGAATCGTCGTGCCGTTCGGGCCGGGCACGTTCACCAGCGAGGGACCGATCGGCAGGTCGAAATCCCACAGGTCGTGATGCGTGGTCTGGAAATGCCAGCGCGGCGCGCCGGTTTCGTAATCGAGCGCGACCACGGAACTGTTGTACGCATCGTCGAACGATCGGCGGTGTCCGCCATAGTAATCCGGCGTCGCGTTGCCCAGCGGCAGGTACACCAGCCCGAGCTGCGGATCGGCGGTGTAGGTCCCCCATGCGTTCGGCGTGCCGCGCGTGAGTTCGGTGCCGGGTGGAAGATCCGACGCGTGCACGACCTGGTGTCCCGCGGGACGGCCGAGATCCCAAGCCCACACCAGCTTGCCCGTGACCGGATCGAACGCGCGCACCGCGCCGGAAGGTTCGTTCTCGGCCATGTTGTCGCGGATCCATCCGCCGGTGATCAGGCGGTCGCCGATCACCAGCGGCTGTGACGAAATGAAATGGAAACCCGGCGGCACGTTGCCGAGGTATTGCTTCAACGAGATATAGCCGCCGTCGCCGAAATCGCCGCACAACTTTCCGGTGTCGGCATTCACCGCGAACATCCGCGCATCGCCGGTCGGCGCGATGATGCGGCGCGGACACGGCGTGTTCGTTCCCGCCGGGGCTGCGTAATACGCGACACCGCGACAGGAGTGGTATTCGTCCTCCTTCTCGTTGTCGTGCGGATTGAATTTCCATTTCATCCTGCCGGTGGCACCGTCGAATGCCTCGATCCAGTGATGTCCGGTGCAGAGATACAGCGTGCCGTCCACGGCAATCGGCGTGTCCTCGAAATTGAATTCCTTGCCGCTGCCGCCGCCACCCTTGTTTTCGCCGGGCTTCGGCATGTCGCCGGTGTGCGCCTGCCAGGCTAGTTTCAGACCGGCCACGTTCTGCGTGTTGATTTGCGTCAACGGCGAAAACCGGTCGCCGCGCGCAGTGCGCCCGTAGTAGATCCAGTCGCCCTTGCCCACCAGGGGCGTCGGCGCGGCGGCGAAGTTGCGCGTCACCGCGACGCCATGGATGCCGCGCGGCACGAACCACGGCACGGTGCACACCACCACGCCCGCAATCACCACCGCAGTCAGCGCCCAGACGCCCCAGTGTTCGTTGAGGCGATGCGACACCCACGGCATGATCAGGTAGATGCCGACGGCGATCGGCAGCCACAGCCGCGGCGCCAACGCAAAGCGCTCGAAGCCGACTTCCGCGACCGCCCAGATCAACGTGCCGAGCAGCACGATGAAATACAGCCACAGCGACCAGCCGCGCGCGAAGACCAGTCCGAGCCCGGTGAGCGCCAGCCCGATGCCGGCCAGCAGGTAATACGGCGTGCCGCCGAGCGTCAACAGATAGATGCCGCCGACGACGAAGAACAGCCCGAGGATCAGCAGCACGATGCCGCTGGTGAGCGGACCCCAATACCAGCGCCGTGCCGGCGATGTTTCCGAATGTCTGATGTCCATGGCGTTCTCCATCAAGGCCCGAATGAAATTTGCGCGCGCACTTCGAACACGCGCGGATCGACGGGCGCCACGTAGAAGTTGACGGGGCTGCGGTTGGCGCGCGCCCACACGTAATCGGCCATGACCTTCAGGTTCTTGAAGTACCAATTGAGGCCGATGCTCCAGTCATGTTCGCGGCCGCCTTGCACGATGCCGTCGCTCAAATCCAGTTCGCTGTAGCGCGCGGCGAGTTCGAGCGCGCCGTACTTGTGCGTGGGCTTGGGCAGGTCGAATTCGCCGTCCTTGTACGTGCGCGGCGTATCGCCGGTCAGCATCCACGCGCCGAATGCGTAGTAGCCATGGCCGCGGAATTCCGGCAGGCCGTTTTCACGGCGCGCCGTGACCGTCAGGTATTCGCCCTGTGCATAGAACGGGCCGCCCATGTAAGCCAGTTCCAGCCCGGCGCGATCGATCGAGTGGGTGAACGGCAGCGCGTGCGTATCGACGAGGTAGGTTTCGGTGAGGCTGGCCTCGGGCGCGGTGTAGAAATGCCCTTCGTGATCGCGTGGATATTCGCGCGACGCGGCCAGTCCGATGTGCACGACCTGCTTTTTCGACTTCACCGGGTTGAACACGACGCGCCCGGTATAGGTGTGTCCCGGATATTTGCCGTCGAGATTGGACCCCCAGAAATACTGCGCCTGGAACAGCCAGTGCCTGAGGCCGCCGTAGCTCCAGTCGGCGCCGATGCGGCGGTCCTCGAAGATCGCCTGGTCCGGCAGTCCCGGCGTCAGGAACGTCCACGTCGGCGCGCCTTCCATCGGTTCCCAGCCGACCTGCGCGCGCAATTGCCCGATGCGGAAGTCGCCGAACTTCTTCGAGCTGTACTTGATGTAATTGTCGGCCCAGCTGCGATCCCAGTCGTAGCCGGCATCAAGCTCGAAGCCGTTCGGCCACTTGGCGTAGACGTCGAATTCCTTGCGATACCAGGTGTGCGCTTCGTCGAGCAGCGGCGCGCCGGTCACCGGATCAAGCGGGCTGCCGGAGAAATCGTTGAAGTCGTATTGATAGGTGCCTTCGATGCCGAACTTGAAGCCGGACGGCGAGTCGTATTCGGTCGGGACGCCGAACAGGTTCGGCGCCTCCGCGGCCTGCGCCGCCGCGCAGCACGCCAGCAATCCCAGGCAAACCAGTGTGGATTTCATGCGCGGCTCCTCCGTGAGCTGCTGTGCTGCCGGTGATGCGCGACGCGAGCGCTACCGCGGCGCGACGCGAGCGCTACCGCGGCGCGCTGGCAAGCGTGCTGCGCAGCTTCCCGACCTCGCCCTCGGAAACCGGGCCGGCGCGGTTGCCCCAGGCGTTGCGGATGTAAGTGGCCAGCGCCGCGACTTCCGCATCGTCGAGTTTGGTGTTGAACGCGGGCATCATGAGTCCGCTCGGCTTGGCGCCGGTGGCGGGCGAACGCGCGCCCTCGAGGATCACCGCGATCAGCAGATCGGGTTTGGCCGCCTGCACCGCGGAACTCGCGCGCAATGGCGGAAACACGTTGGGCAATCCGGTGCCGTTGTCCATGTGGCAACCCGCGCAGTCGTCGACGTACAGCGCCGCGCCCGTGCGCATCGCGTCGCGGTCCGGCGTGCCCGGTGTCCCGGCCTTGGGTCCTTCGAGCGACTTCAGGTACGTCGCCATCGCTTCGAGGTCGCGCTGCTTCAGGTATTGGGTCGAGGCCTGCACCACTTCCGACATCGGTCCGGCCGCCGTCGCAAAGCGGTTCGAACCCGTCGCGAGATATTCGACGATGTCCTCCCTGGTCCAGCCGCCGAGTCCGTCACGCTCGCCGGCGCCGAGGTTGGGTGCGAACACGTGCTCGGCCATGCCGCCCTGCATCTTGCCGCCGGTGGGACCGCCCAGCATGTTCTTGGACGTGTGGCACGCGCCGCAGTGGCCGAGGCTGTCGACCAGGTACTTGCCGCGATTCCACTCCGCCGATCGTTTCGGATCCGGCTGGAACTGCTCCGCATCGAGGTACAGCTTGTCCCACGCCGCCAGCATGCTGCGCATGCTGAAGGGCCAGCCGAGTTCGGGCGCACGGTTGACCTGGCGCACCGGCTTCACGGTATCGAGGTACGCCTTGATCGCATCGACGTCGCCGCGCGTCATGTGCGTGAACCACGGATACGGAAACGCGGGATAGAGCCGCTCGCCTTGCCGGTCGATGCCGTCGTGCATCGCGCGGTAGAAATCGTCCTCGCTCCACGCGCCGATGCCCGTGTCTGGATCGGGCGTGATGTTGGTCGAATAGACGATGCCGAACGGCGTCGGCACCGGGCGTCCACCCGCGTACGGCTTGCCGCCTTCCGCGGTGTGGCACGCCTTGCAGTCACCGGCGCGGGCGAGATAACGGCCGTCGCGGATGCTCGACCAGGTCTGGTCGGATCGTGACGGCGCATACACCTGCACCGCCGCGACCGCGGCGCCGGCAGAAGCCAGCGCCAACACGCCCGCGATGATCAGCCGTGCGTTCACGCCTGCACCAGCGGCTGCGGGTTCCTGATGTAGCGCTTCATCGCGTCGGCCGCCCAGAACGCCAGCGCACCGACCGTGCCGGTCGGGTTGTATCCCGGATTCTGCGGGAACACGCTGGAACCCATCACCCACAGGTTGGGAACGTCCCACGATTGCAGGAACGGATTGACGAAACTGGTGCGAGGATCGGAACCCATCGCCGCGCCGCCGGTGTTGTGCGTGGTCTGGTACGGAATGATCGAATAGTGCCCCTGGCGCGGCTTCGGATTGATGCCGCGATTGGGGATGGCCCTGGCGATCTCGGTGGCGCGGTCGGTAAGGAATTTCGACATCGCATGTTCGTTGTCGTAGAAGTCGAAGGTCAGGCGCAGCAGCGGGTTGCCGTAATCGTCGGTGTACGTGGGATCGAGATCGAGATAGTTGTTGCGGTAGCTCATCATCCCGCCGTGGCCCTGCATGTGCGTGGAGTAGAGGTAATCCTCGTGCAGCGCCTTCTTCCAGCCTGAACCCCATTTCGGCGTTCCCTTCGGAAGATATTCCTGCAGGATCGGCCGGCCGCCGGTGTTCCACAGCGCGATGTAGCCGCCGCCGATGAAGCCCTTGCCGGTGTGGTCGAAGTTGTCGCCGTTGAAATCGTCCACGACCTGTCCCAGCGCGCCCGCGCCCATGAACGGATTCAGGCGTTCCTTGCAGGTGACGTTGACCGAACTCGACAACTGGTACGCGTAGTTGCGTCCGACCACGCCGGTTTGCGACCGGGGGTCGTAAGGCGCGCCGATCTTCGACACCAGCAGCAGGTGCACGTTGTGGTGCGCGAACGCGCACAGCACCACCACCTGCGCCGGCTGGATGTATTCGTTGCCGTCCGGGTCGACGTACACCACGCCGGTCGCGCGCTTGCCCGTGGAATCGGTGAGCACCCGCACCACGCTGCAATGGGTGCGGAAACGGAAATTGTCCTTCTTCAGCAGCACCGGCAGGATCGTGCTTTGCGGACTGGCCTTGGAATAGTTGGCGCAGCCGAACCATTCGCAGTAGCCGCAGAAAGTGCACTGCCCCATCTGCACGCCGAGCGAATTGATGTATGGCTTGGAGGTGTTCGCTGCCGGCGCGGGAAATGGATGGAAGCCCACTTCGCGCGCCGCCTTGTCGAACAACACCGTCGCGGCGCAGCGCTTCAGCGGCGGCAGCGGATATTCACGCCGGCGGGGTCCTTCGAACGGATTGCCGCCAGGCTGGATCTTGCCGCCGATGTTGCCGGCCTTGCCCGAAATGCCGCACAGGTATTCCCACTTGTCGTAATACGGTTCCAGCTGTTCGTAGGTGATGCCCCAGTCCTGGATCGTCATGTCGGCGGGGATCGCCTTCTTGCCGTAGCGCTGTTCGTTGTGGCTGCGCAACAGGAAGTCGCTCGGCAGGAAGCGCCAGTTCTGCCCGTTCCAGTGCACGCCGGCGCCGCCGACGCCCGCGGCCGGCAGGAACGAGCCGAGTTCGCGCATCGGCAGCGCGAGCTGGCCGGGCCGGTTGCGGAACGCCAGCGTGCTGCGCTGCGTTTCCTCGAAGATCTGCTTGCGCACCGCGTAGCGCAATTCGTCCTGGATGTGCGTGACGGAGAAATCCGGCACCGTGTCTCGCCAGCCGCCGCGCTCCAGTGCCAGCACGCTGGCGCCGGCGTCGGTGAGCTCCTGCGCGATGACGGATGCGGTCCAGCCGAAGCCGACCAGCACCACGTCCACCTCCGGCAGCTTCCTGGCCATCAGAGGTTCCCTGCGGGCCAGACTTTTCCGGTCGTGGTGGTGAGGGCGTCGTAGTGCAGCCTGGCGGGGATTTGCGCGTACTCGCAGCCGGGCCCGCGGAAGCGTCCGGTCGGCGAGTCGCTCAGGCGGCACATCACCGGATTGCGGCCGCCAAGGCTGACATAAGGCGCGTCGTAGGGTTTGCCGAACTGGTCGATGTGTTCGAGGTAGTTGTAACGCGGGCCGTTGTAGCCGATCAGTTTCCAGCCGGCGAAGCCGCGGTTGCCGCCGTAAATGGGATCGGCCAGGAAGCCTTCCCGCGTGTTCTGCCACAGCAATCCGAAAAAGGTGTCCGAGGGAATCTCGCCGAGATCCACCTTGCCGTCTTCCAGATCGTGCAGGACCTTGTCCTGCTCCGCGGGCGCCAATTGCGCGAACGCCTTGCCCGACGTCTTGCGGCAATGCTGGTCGACGCGCTGGATGCCGAGGCGATACACCTGCGCAGGCGTGAACGGCAACTGGTAACCCTGCTCCTTGTCGCCGAGGTGGAAAGGCGCCTGCATGTAGATGCCGGTCGCCTGACCGAACGGACCCGCGAGCTGCGCATCGATGAACACGTCGACGCCCGCATCGACGGCGCCCGGTCCCAATCCATCCCTTGGAATCAGGCGATCGATCGCGGCACGCACGAAATTGCGCTCGCCGGGTTCCAGGAAGCGCGGCGCGGCGGACCCGCGCGTCGAACCGCCGCCGCCGCAGCCGCCGAGCACCAGGCTGGATGAAATGAAGACAGCGCCGCCGAGTAGAAACGTCCTGCGGGACGGGGACTCACACCGTTCCGTTGTGCAAGCCCGACCGGGCCCGATGTTTTCGCGCTGTTCCATGCGCCGCCATGCGTGAGGACGTCATGGATTCTGCGAGGCCGGCGGTGAAAGCGGTGTCAACCTTCGCGCAGAAATTTTTTCCGTTTGGTTCTCACGGCATGTCGACATTGCGCGTCCGAGACTAGGCGCCGATGCGCGTGCAGGTGCAGGGTCGCATGCAACGCGCATCGGTGAAGGCGCGTTGATCGATCGCGTTCGACGCTGGTCACCCAACCAAGCGGGAGGCGCGTGGCGCAGCTCTTCTCCAAGCGTTTCTCGTTCTGGTTCCAGTTGTGCCTGCTGGCGGTGGCGATCAGTTTCGTGTCGTGGGTGTTCCTGTGGCGCTGGGCGATGGCCAATCCCGTCGGCGTGCACGATCCGGTCGAGCAGGTCGTGCCTTTCAGCCACAAGCACCACGTCGGCGACGACGGCATCGACTGCCGCTACTGCCACCAATCGGTCGAACAGTCCGCGTTCGCCGGCATCCCGCCGCTCTCGACCTGCATGACCTGCCATTCGCAGTTGTACACACACCAGGAGATGCTGGCGCCCTTGCTCACCGCGTTCGACAGCGGCGTGCCGCTGCACTGGCAGCGCGTCTACAAACTGCCCGACTTCGTGTACTTCAACCACGGCATCCACGTCGCCAAGGGCATCGGCTGTGCGAGTTGCCATGGACAGGTCGACGAAATGCCGCTGATGGCGCGCAACGAACACCTGACGATGCAATGGTGTCTCGCCTGCCATCGCGACCCGGCAAGGCACCTGCGCCCACGCGACCAGGAGTTCAACCTGCACTGGCACGCGAAGGACCAGTTGGCGCTGGGCACCGTGCTGATGCGCAAGTACCACATCGACACGCGCCGGCTCACGGATTGCTCGACATGCCATCGATGACCCCGGCCACGCATGCTGCCTTCGAAGGTCGTGTCGATCCCGCCGCGATCCGCGTGAAACTCGCGAACCAGCGCGGGCCGCGTTTCTGGCGCTCGCTGGAAGAGCTGGCGGACTCCGAAGGCTTCCGCGCGTGGCTGCGCAGCGAACATCCCGCGATCGCGGAAGCCGCATCGCTGGACCGGCGCGATTTCCTGAAACTGCTGGGCGCATCGCTGGCGCTCGCCGGACTCGCCGGCTGCAGTCATCCGCCGCGCAGCCAGATCGTCCCGTATGTACACAAACCGGTCGGCCAGGTCGACGGACTGCCGCGCTATTTCGCGACCACGCTGACGCGCAACGGCTACGCGCGCGGCGTGCTGGTGCGCAACGACATGGGTCGCCCGACGAAGGTTGAAGGCAATCCGCAGCACCCGGCCAGCCTCGGCAGCACCGACATCTTCGCGCAGGCGGCGATCCTGCAACTGTGGGATCCCGACCGCTCGCAATCGGTGATGCGCGGCGACAGTGTCGCGACGTGGGATGACTTCGCGGCGGCGCTCACCGAACGCGTCGCGCATTTCCACGCCAATCGCGGTGACGGCCTGCGCGTCCTGGTCGGTCCGACCACGTCGCCCACGCTGATCGCGCAACTGGCGGTGTTCGAAAAACGCTTCCCGGGTGCGCGCTGGCATGTCGATGATCCCGCCGGCATCGCAGGTCGCAACGAATTTGCGCGCTACCGTTTCGATCGCGCGAAAGTGATCGTGTCGCTGGATGCCGATTTCCTTTCCGATCCCGCGGCCGGCGTGCGTTACTCGCGCGACTTCATCGCCGCGCGCAACCCGGAAGACGGCGGCGTGATGTCGCGGCTGTACGTGGTCGAGCCGACGCCCAGCGTCACGGGCAGCATGGCCGATCATCGCCTGCCGCTGGCGTCGCGCGACATCGAAACATTCGCCGCGCAACTTGCCGCGCGCCTCGAGAGCGGCGGCGATGCGACCACCATCAGCGGATACGGACGCTGGATCGAGGCGGTGGCCAGGGACCTCGATGCCAACCGCGGCGCTTGCACTGTCGTCGCGGGCGATTCCCAACCCGAACCGGTCCACGCATTCGCGCGATCGATGAACCAGTTGCTCGGCAACGTCGGCCGCACCGTCGAATATGCCCCATCGTTGCTCGCGAACCCTGCGAACGGTGACGGTTCGCTGGCGGCGCTCACGGACGACATGCGCGCCGGCAAGGTCGACACACTGCTGATGCTGGGCGTCAATCCCGCCTACGATGCATCCGCGGACATGGATTTCGTCGCCGCGCTGCGGCGGGTGCCGCACACCTTCCACCTCGGCTTGTATTTCGACGAAACCGGCCGGCGCGCCGCGTGGCACGTGCCGCAGGCGCACGAACTGGAAGCCTGGGGCGACGCGCTTGCGTTCGATGGCACGGCCAGCATCGCACAGCCATTGATTGCACCTTTGTACGACGGACATGCCGCGATCGAGGTGATGGCGCTGCTGCTCGGCGACTCGGTTGACGGCCACGCAGTGGTGCGGCGGCAATGGCAATCGCAGCTCGCGGACCACAAGGCGTGGAACGAGGCGCTGCAAGCCGGCGTGATCACGAATGATGCATCGAAACTGAACCCCGGCGGAGCAAGCAATGGGAGCGCAACAACCAGCATGTCGTCGCTCCCGCGAAAGCGGGAACCCGGTGTCTTTTCCCCAACACCAAAGTCGCCGAGGTCCGGAGCTTCACGAGGCGTCCGCAACGACGGGCAATCCAAAGGCGAAGGCCTGGAACTGCTGTTTCGCCCTGATCCCACGATCGGACATGGCGAATGGTCCAACAACGGCTGGCTGCAGGAACTGCCCAAGCCGCTGACGCAACTCACCTGGGACAACGTGGTGCTGGTTTCGCCGGCGCTGGCGAAACGAAAGGGCTTGCGCAATTTCGATGGCGTGGAACTGCGCAGCGGCGGGCGTGCGCTGCGCGGCCCGGTCTGGATCATGCCGGGACAGGCCGAACGCAGCGTCACGATCCACTTCGGTTACGGCCGCACGCAGGCCGGGCGCGTCGCCAACGGACAAGGTTTTGATGCCTACGTCTTGCGCACGAAGGATTTCCCGTGGCTCGCGACCGATCTGGAAATCATTCCCACCGGCGAGCGCTACGAAATCGCGCAGACGCAACACCATTTCGCGATAGAAGGCCGCGACCCGTTGCGCGTCGGCACGCTGGACGAATTCAGGACGGACCCGGGGTTCGCCACCGCGCACGACCGCTACGGAGAAAAACCGCCCAGCCTGTATCCGGATTATCCGAAGGCCGATTACGCGTGGGGCATGAGCATCGACCTCAACGCCTGCATCGGCTGCAAGGCCTGCACCATCGCATGCCAGGCGGAAAACAACATCCCGATCGTGGGCAAGGAACAGGTGCGGCGCGGACGCGAGATGCACTGGATCCGCGTCGATCGCTACTACGACGGCGACGGCGCGAATCCCGCGAGTTACAGCCAGCCGGTGCCGTGCATGATGTGCGAGCACGCGCCGTGCGAGGTCGTGTGCCCGGTCGACGCGACCGTGCACGACGCCGAAGGCCTGAACGTGCAGGTGTACAACCGCTGCGTCGGCACGCGCTTCTGTTCGAACAACTGCCCGTACAAGGTGCGGCGCTTCAATTTCATGCAGTACGCCGACAAGCGCACGCCGCAGTACATGGCGATGCGCAACCCGCAGGTGACGGTACGCCGCCGCGGCGTGATGGAGAAATGCACGTACTGCATCCAGCGCATCGAAACCGCGCACATCGAGGCCGACAAGCACAGCCGCCGCATCCGCGACGGCGAAATCGTGACCGCCTGCCAGGCCGCGTGTCCCACGCAGGCGATCCGCTTCGGCGACATTGCCGACAAGGCTTCCGGCGTGGCCAAGGCCAAGGCCTCGCCGCGCAACTACGCGATGCTCAACGAACTCGGCACGCGTCCGCGCACCACCTATCTCGCGCGCATCCGCAATCCGAATCCCGCGCTGGAGGACGGCGAATCATGAGCGCCGCAACCCGCCATTTCGCCGTAGCCCGGATGAAGGCGCACAGCGCCGTAATCCGGGACTTTGCCTTCCCGGATTCCGCTGCGCTGCATCCGGGCTGCCCGGGTGCCCGGCCATGAGCGCGGTGCTGCCCCGCGACACGTTGCCGCCGGTGATCGCGCCGGACGAAACCAACGCGTCGATCAGCGCGAAGATCAGCGATGCGACGCTGCGCCGTCCGACGGGGTGGCTTTGGATCGGCGGATTTGCACTCTCGCTGCTGCTGTGCGGGGTGCTGTTCGTCGGCACCTGCTGGCTGCTGTACGCGGGCATCGGCATTTTCGGCCTGAACATTCCCGTCGCATGGAGTTTCTTCATCGCGAACTACGTGTGGTGGATCGCGATCGGCATGGGCGGCACCTTCATTTCCGCCGCGATGTACCTGACACGGCAGGGCTGGCGCAACTCGATCAATCGTTTCGCCGAGGCGATGACCGTGTTCGCGGTCTCGGTGTCGGGCATCTTCCCGATCCTGCACCTCGGGCGGCCGTGGTTCTTTTACTGGCTGTTCCCCTACCCCGACATCATGAACGTGTGGCCGCAGTGGCGCAGTTCGCTCGAGTGGGATTTCTGGGCGATCCTCGCCTACCTGATCGTCTCGATCCTGTACTGGTACATCGGCATGCTGCCGGACCTCGCGACCCTGCGCGATCGCGCGCCGACGCTCGTGCAGGCGCGCTTCTACGGACTGCTGTCGCTGGGCTGGCGCGGCGAAGCCCGGCACTGGATGCGGCTCGAACAATTCAACCTGATCACCGCCGGGCTCGCGGTGACGCTGGTGTTTTCCGTGCACAGCATGGTCGCGCTGGATTTCTCGGAAGGCCTGGTGCCCGGCTGGCACGAGACGATCTTCCCGCCGTTCTTCGTCGCGGGTGCGCTGTTCTCGGGCTTCGCGATGGTGCTGGTGCTGGGCATTCCATTGCGCAAGTGGTTCGGGTTCGAGGCGTACCTCACCGAGCGCCACATCGTGAACATGGCCAAGATGATGCTGGCCGCGGGCTTGTTCGTGGACTACAGCTACTTCTCGGAAATCTTCACCGCGTTCTATTCGATGGACGGGTACGACCTGGCGATGACGATGCATCGCGTGGTCGGCCCCTACGCGTGGGCATTCTGGGGCACGGTGCTGTTCAACGTGCTCTCGATCCAGTTGCTGTGGTTTCCGCGCGTGCGGCGCAGCACGGCCGCCGTGTTCGTGATCGCGCTGGGGGTGCTCATTGGCATGTGGCTGGAGCGTTTCATGCTGATCGTCACCAGCCTGTACCAGGATTTCCTGCCTTCGGCATGGGGCATGTTCTGGCCGACGGTGTGGGACATCCTGTTCCTGATCGGTTCGGTCGGATTGTTCTTCTTCATGTTCCTGCTGTTCACGCGGCTGCTGCCGGTGCTGTCGATGTTCGAGTTGCGCAAGCTGCTCGCGTCGCGGCGCCGAGTGGAGACGCAGTCATGAACATGCCTGTGCACGGCCTGCTCGCCGAGTTCACGGAAGCGGAGCAGTTGCTCGCGGCGGTGCGACGCGCACGCGGCGAAGGCTACTACGCATCGTGCATCGAAGCCTATTCGCCGT
>DASZTT010000181.1:0-6805 GCA_035547895.1 Rhodanobacteraceae bacterium | reverse complement strand
AGCAGCAGGCGCAGAGGTTGGCCCGCGGCGGGAGTCTGGCTCACGCGAAACGCGACGCGATCGGTTCCTGCCAGCGCATTCGTGGTGGACATCAGCCGCGCCGTTTGCACCGCCGCCGAATCCGGCGGAAAGAACCGCACGGTCTGCATGCCCGGCGCATCCACCTCGACCACGAAGGGCGTGTCGGGCCACCGCACAGTGGGCCACAGAAGTATCCAGTTGCCCGCCTCGCCGGGCGCGAACACGCGCGGACGCGCGGGATCGAACCGCTGCAACCCCGGATCGGAAAGCGCCGCAGGTTGTTCGTTGGCGTGCGCGGGTCGCCATGCACCCTGCAATGCGATTCCGTGCGCATCCGCGTTGGCGACGAGCAGGACCAATGCCGCAAACAACACGAGGGCCACTCGCTGCCGCCAGCGGGGCGTCGGATGTATCGGCGACGACGCGTCGATCGGCATCGGCATCGGCTTCTGATGCACTCGCGTGAGATCAACGCACGAGGATAGGGCCGGATCCACGCGGGCGACCATGACCCGAGTCACTGCTGCGGGATCCGCCACATTTGTTTGCCAGACGAAACCACGAGCGGGCTGCGCCACGCCGTTGGCCAGGCGAGGACCGGACCGGCGAAGCACCGGGCGCGAATGGCTTCCCGGCCGGCCCTCCGGCCGGGAAGCAGTACGGAACCGGATGGCCGCTCAGCCCCGCGGCTTGCGGAACCGGTAGATGAACTGGCTGGTGTGGCCGCGGATGGACTTGTCGAACACCTTGATGTTCAGCGGGTCCTTGGGGTTGAGCAGCGCATCGCTGGAGCCGTCGAACACGAAACCGGCCGACTCGACTTCCTGCTTCACCACTTCCGGGTCGATGCGGTGGAGCGTATCGGTGTCGCTGATGCCGGAACCGGCCGGCGCGATGTGGTCGATCACGATGAACACGCCGCCCGGCTTCAGCGCGTCGTACACCTGCTTGTCGAACTTCTTCATGTCCACCGGACCCATGAACGGATCGTGGTAGTCGTGATAGTTCTGCGCCGTGAACACGACATCGACCTTCTGCGGCACGCTCAACATCGCGGCCGGCTGCTTCAGCAGGCTGACGTTCTTGTACGTGTCCTTCGTCAGACCCTGCCAGTTCGCGAAGCTTTTGGCCGAGTACTTCGCCATCTCGTCCGGCCAGACGGTATAGACGTGGCCGTTCGCGCCGACGATCCGGCTGAACACGCGCGTCCAGTAACCGCTGCCTGGCACCAGTTCCAGCACCTTGTCGCCGGGCTTGACGCCGGTGAATGCCATCACGTCGGCGATCTTGCGGCGCGCATCGTCCTTCTTGTCCGCCGCGCGCGCGGGATCATTGAGGGCCCTGGTGACGTACGCGGGCACCTTCACATCACCGGAACCGGGCGCCGCGGGCGCCGACGACTGCGCCGCCGCGGCCAGCGGCAGCAGCAACACACCCAACAGGACACAGGCTTGCATTCGCATGGCGTTCTCCTGGGACTCGGGAACGGCCATTGTGCTCCGAAACCGCCACGAATCCCACTTGCCGAAGGTCACGCCCGCAAACGCGAATGTCATTCGGCCCCGCGGGGACTGGACAGCCATTCCAGCGCAGGTTCGCGGGTTTCGAACACGTTGCTGATGAAGCCCTGGTTCATGCCCAGCGCCACGCCGAAACGGTCCTCGGACAGGAACTCGGGGCGGGTCACCAGCGCCATGCGCACCGACCCGCGGCCGGCCTTGGCCCATTCGCCGATCAGCCAGAACCGCATTTCGACCGACGGCGGCTGGACGCCGGTGATGCCGGTGACGTCCACCAGCAATTTGCCCAGGCCGCGCGCCTTGGTGCGCAGGATCGCGTCGGTGATCTGGTGCACGCCAGCCACGAGTTCCTGCTCGCCCGTGAGGCTGAAGCAGGCAATGTCTCCGACCCATTCGAACGAAGACTGACCCATGGCGCACCCCAACGGCAACGCGCGGGAAGTGCGCGGATGGTAGCACCGAAAACCGGCCGTCAACGCGGGTTCAATTGGCCACCACGAAGCGATTGCGGCCGGACAATTTCGCCCGGTAAAGCGCGGCGTCGGCGTCCTTTACCCATTCGCGCGTGCTGGTCGATGTCGTGGAATTGCGCGCCAGCCCGATGCTGAGCGTGCTGCGCAAGCCCGGCGCGCGTTCGAGCAAGGAACAGGCCACGCCGGAGCGAATCCGTTCCGCCACCGTCGCGGCCGCGTGCATGTCGATGCCGCACAGCACGACCGCGAATTCGTCGCCACCGTAACGGCCGGCCAGGTCGCCGTCCCGCAGGCTGCCCCGAATGATCTTGCCGACCTGCCGGATCACCTCGTCGCCCGTCGTGTGGCCATGCTGGTCGTTGATGTGCTTGAAGTGATCGATGTCGATCAGCAGCATCACCGCATCGTCGCAGCAGTGGCGCAGCATCGCCGCGGTGACGGCATCTTCCCAGTGCTTGCGGTTCAACAAACCGCTCAGGCTGTCGATGGCGCTCATGCGCAGCAACTGGCGGTTCTGCGTGCGCACGCGCCGGGCCAGGCTGCGCATAATCGCGCCCAGCGTCATCGGGAACACCACCAGCAGTGGCAGCGACGCCAGCAATTCGACGGTATCGGTCGCCGGCGCGAACGTCAGACCATTCGCCACGGCGGCCACGCAGCACGCCAGCGCCATGGTCAACAACCCGCGCAGCGCCAGCCAGTTTCCGTCGGCGGCGATCAGGGTAATCGCGAACATCGTCGCCAGCAGGATGCTGGGCAACAGGCTGAATTGCATCAGCGCGATCCACACGCCGCCCATTGCGGCATCACCGATGAAAAAGCGCTGGTCCAGTTCGATGGGCTCGGCGCTGCGGCGCATCACCAGCCACGCCACGTGCGGCCACACCAGCGCGTACGCCGCCAGCATCACCCATGCCGACTCCGGCACGCCGCGTCGGTACAACACCGTCCCGACCATCACCGCACCCAGCGCCAGACCGAGGGTGCGCATGCCGTGCGAACGCCGCACGACGCGCCGGGCCCGGTCGGCTGTGATGGCATGTGTGGTTGGCAGGACGTCGAAGGACATTTCCGCGAGGCTTCCGGTGGTTCAGCCTGCACGGAGCAAGGCCGATGCCACACCCGCGGCAGCGTGTGATGCATTCCACACACGGATACAGATGTTCACGCCGCACCTGCGCGCCATGTCCCGGAATGCGCGGCACGGAAACAGTTGTTTACGGAGGCGACCTTCGCCGTCAGGCCTTGAGGCGCCAACCCGTGCGGAAGATCCACCAGACGCCGGTCAGGCACAACCCGAGGAACACCAGTGTCGCCACCACGCTGATGCCGACGTTCACGTCCGCCAGCCCATAGAAGCTCCAGCGGAACCCGGAGATCAAATACACCACAGGATTGAACAGCGTCACCTTCTGCCAGAACGGCGGCAGCATGTGGATGGAATAGAAACTGCCGCCTAGGAACGTCAGCGGCGTGATGATCATCAGCGGCACTACCTGCAGCTTCTCGAAGTTGTCGGCCCAGATGCCGATGATGAACCCGAACAGGCTGAAGGCCACCGTGGTCATCACCAGGAACAGCACCATCACCGCGGGGTGCGCGATCGAGTAGTCCACGAACAGGCGTGCGGTCGCGAGAATGATCAGTCCCACGATGATCGCCTTGGTCGCCGCGGCGCCGACGTAGCCCGTCACGATTTCGAGGTACGACAACGGCGCCGAATGCACCTCGTAGATCGTGCCGACGAATTTCGGGAAGTAGATGCCGAACGAGGCGTTCGACACGCTCTGCATCAGCAGCGATAGCATCACCAGGCCGGGAATGATGAAAGCCGCGTAGCTCACGCCCTCGACACTGGTAATGCGCGAGCCGATCGCCGAGCCGAACACCACGAAGTACAAGGACGTCGACACTACGGGCGACAGCACGCTCTGCATCAGCGTGCGCCCGGTGCGCGCCATCTCGAACCTGTAGATCGCGCGGATGCCGTGCAGGTTCATGCGTCCTCCTTCACCAGCTCGACGAAGATCTGCTCCAGCGAATCCTGGCGCGTGCTCAAATCCTTGAAACCGATGCCGGCCGCGGACAGATCGTGCAACAACTTGGTGATGCCGGTGCGCTCGCCCTGCGTGTCGTAGGTGTAAATGATCTCGTCGCGCTTGCCGCTGAGTTCCAGCCGGTAATCAGTCAAGGTGTTGGGCAACGCCGCGATCGGTTCGTGCAACTGCAGGCGCAACTGCTTCTTGCCAAGCTTCTGCATCAGCGCGGTCTTTTCCTCGACCACGATCAGCTCGCCCTTGTTGATCACGCCCACCCGATCGGCCATGTCCTCGGCTTCCTCGATGTAATGCGTGGTCAGGATGATCGTGACACCCGACTCGCGCAGCCGCCGCACCATTGCCCACATATCGCGGCGCAGTTCCACGTCCACCCCCGCGGTGGGTTCGTCCAGGAACAAGACGGTGGGCTGGTGCGACAAGGCCTTGGCGATCATCACGCGGCGTTTCATGCCGCCCGACAGCATCAGGATCTTGGCGTCGCGCTTGTCCCACAGCGACAGATCCTTGAGCAACTGTTCGAGGTAGGCGTCGTCAGGCGCCTTGCCGAACAGGCCGCGGCTGAAGCGCACCGTGTTCCACACCGTCTCGAACGCGTCGGTCTTCAGTTCCTGCGGCACCAGCCCGATGATCGTGCGCGTCTTGCGCCAGTCGCGGATGATGTCGTGGCCGTCCACCGTCACCGACCCGTTGCCGGGATTGACGATGCCGCAGATGATGCTGATCAGCGTGGTCTTGCCCGCTCCGTTCGGGCCGAGCAGCGCGAAGATTTCGCCGCGGCGCACCGTCAGGTCGATGCCCTTCAGCGCCTTGAAACCGCCTTCGTAAGTCTTGTCGAGTCCGCGGACTTCGATCACCGCATCGGCGGCCGCATCACGCGTCATGGAATCGGCTGGCATTGGTGCGACCATAAAGTGAACCGACGGGTATTGTATTTATGACTTGCGTCCCGGCACAAGCTGCCTTCGTTCAAGGGGTCGTGCCGGGCGAATAAACCCGCCCGTTCTTCACCACGAAATCGATCTTCGTGGTGTTGCGGATGTCGCGCGAAGGATCGGCGTCCAGCACCACCAGATCGGCGAGTTTGCCGGGCGTGATGGTGCCGCGTTTCGCCAATTGCCCCAGCGCCGCGGCGCCGGTTTCGGTCGCGGCTTCGATGGCCTGCAACGGCGTGAACCCGCAATGCTCGACCAGCAGCGCCATCTCCTCATGCACCGAAGGCATCCGGCCGAGTTCCGGGCCATCCTTGCCATAGGGAAATCCCGCGTCGTCGGTGCCCGCGTCGATCAGCACCCCGCGCTGGTGCGCCAGCTTCGTCACCGCATAACTCCACGGCATGATGCCCGCGCCCACGCTTTGCGGGTGGTGTTCGGCCTCGTTTTCGAATACCAGCAGCGTCGCGTCGAGGATCGTGCCGTGCTGCTTCATCGCATCCAGCAGCGCGAGGATTTGTGGTGCGTCAGGCTTGATGTGTTCGAAGTCCCCCATCGCGCGCATCCTGTAATCGTCGGGCACGTTCGGCGCCGCTTCCCACACCAGATACGGACTGTGCGAAACGGTGTCGACGCCCGCGTCCACCGCATCGCTGGGCCTGGCCGGGAAGATCGTCGCGTGCGTCCACACGCGCAAACCCTGCCGGTGCGCTTCCGCGGTGATCGCCTTGACCAGCGCCGCCGGAAGATTGGCATACAACTTGATGCCGGTCGCACCCGTGCCCTTCGCTTCCGCGACCACCAGTGGAATGTCGGTCCTGGCGGTGATCGCCTGCATCCAGGGCGCGAAACCCAGCGGCTCGCCCTTCGAGGCATCCTGCGCGCGGAAGTCTTCCTTGAAGAAGCTCGGCCCCGCCATCAACGCCGCGTAGAAGATGTCGGGCGCCGCGAATGCATCCGAGTTCGCCTGTTCGGCGAGGAATTGCAACAGGCGATCGTCGCCCGCCATGTCGCGGATGCCGGTCACACCGCCCAGCAGCAGCGCGTGCAGGAATGTCTGGTAATGCGCGATGTCGGGCTCGGCATCGGTGATATGCACGTGCGCGTCGATCAAGCCGGGAATCACATATTTCCCGGAGAGGTCGCGCACCTGCGCATTTTTCGGCGCCGGGCGGCTGCCGCCCGGATACACCGCCGCGATGCGTTCGCCCTCGATCTCGATCGTCATGTCGCGCTGCACCGCCGCGCCGGTGCCATCGATCAGGCCGACATGGGCCAGCAGCAAAGGTTTCGGCGCGGCAGCCAATGCCGGCCACGCGAGCAGAGACAGCAGCAACGGCAGGATTCGTTTCATGGAGCGGTCCCGATGGGTCCGCCAAGCATAAGCGGAACGCATCCGCACCGGCATTCCGATTTGCGCAACCTCAAGGTTGCGTATCCATGGCAATTCTTCTAACATGCAACTTCAAGGTTGCATGTATCTTCGCAACGAGGGCCGCCATGGGCACGAACACCGACCGCATCGAGAAACAGGTTCTCCTGAAAGCACCGCGCGAACGTGTGTGGCGCGCACTCAGCGAGGCGGAACAGTTCGGCACCTGGTTCGGCGTCCGCTTCGACGGCCCATTTATCGAAGGCGAGCGGCTGACCGGGAAAATCATGCCTACCCAGGTCGATGCGGAAGTCGCCGCGATGCAGGCGCCCTACGAAGGCACGCCGTTCGAATGGATCGTCGAACGGATCGAGCCGATGCAGCGCATCGCCTTCCGCTGGCATCCGTTCGGCATCGACAAGGCCATCGA
>DASZTT010000180.1:0-3899 GCA_035547895.1 Rhodanobacteraceae bacterium | reverse complement strand
GCCGTCCATGCCGTGGCAGGCGCCGCACGCGGCGGCCTTGGCTTGTCCGGCGGTAGCATCGCCGGGCTTGGTCGCGACGGCTTCGAGTTTCGCGAACTCGGCTTCGGCGGCCTTGGCGGCTCCGCCCGCGCTTGCGGCACTGGCCGGTGCGGCGGCGCTGGAACTGGCGGCGGGAGCGGAGGCGGCAGGCGCGGACGCCGCGGGTTTCGACGCCACCGGTTTGTGTTTGGACGGCGGCGCCGACAGCGCCACCGCGATCGGCGCCGTGGCGGCGAGCATGACAAGGACAGCTGCTGAGCGCCGGAAACCCATAGAATCCTCTCTCCCGTTGGACGTGGGCACCGGTGCAACGAGCCGGCGCGAACCGCGGAATTATCGCCGCAGGGGTAAACATGCGTCAAACACGCGCTTCTCACGTCCCCGTGTCCGGGTCCCGGCCAACCCATGGCCGGGATGACGATCTCCTGCGGGGTGCGGCGTTCGTGCTGGCCGCGCATCGCGTGGACCAGCTTCCGGCGGACGCCGGTGCCGAAGTCGCTTTCGCGGGACGTTCCAACGCGGGCAAGTCCAGCGCCATCAACGCGCTGGCCGGCCAGGGCGCGCTGGCGCGCACCAGCAAGACGCCGGGCCGCACCCAGCAACTGGTGGTGTTCGCGATGCCGGACGGCCGCCGGCTCGTCGATCTGCCGGGTTACGGTTACGCCAAGGTGCCGCCGGCGCTGCGCCAGCACTGGAAACAGGAAATCGACACCTATCTGCGCGAGCGCCAATCGTTGCGCGGGCTGGTGCTGATCGCCGACATCCGCCATGCACCGGCTGCGTTCGACCGGCAGATGCTGGCGTTCTGCACGGCCATCGAACTGCCGTGCCTGATGCTGCTCAGCAAGGCCGACAAGCTGTCACGCGCGCAGGCGCGCACCCGCCAGCGAGAGGTCGAAACCGAAATCGCAGAAGAGGGTGGGCGGGTGCAATTGATTCCGTTCTCGGCCACGGCCGGAACCGGCGTGCCGGAAGCGCGCGCGGCGGTGGCAGCGCTGCTCGCCTAGCACGGTCCGCTTCTCGCCCACTTGCGGATCGGCGTCCGCCGCCCCATCTTGGCATCCTTGTCCCAGGCGGAAGCTGCGCATGTCCGGTCCCAGCCACGTTGCCGAACAACCGATCGAACGCCGCACGCAACTCGTGGACTATCTCGCGGCGGGCGGTCGTCCCGCGGCGGACTGGAAGATCGGCACCGAGCACGAGAAGTTCGTGTTCCGCACCGACGACCTGAAGCCGCCGCCGTACGAAGGCGAACGCGGCATCGGTGCGCTGCTGCGCGGCATCGAGTGCTGCGGCTGGGAGCCCGTCGAGGAAAACGGCAACATCATCGCGCTGGCGCGCGGCAACGCGTCGGTGACGCTGGAGCCTGCCGGCCAACTGGAATTGTCCGGCGCGCCGCTGGAGACCATCCACCAGACCTGTTGCGAAGTGCAGGAGCACCTCGACTGCGTGCGCCGCGCGGCCGAACCGCTGCAACTCGGCATCCTCGGCATGGGCTTCCAGCCGAAATGGAAGCGCGACGAGATGCCGTGGATGCCGAAGGGCCGTTACGCGATCATGCGCCGCTACATGCCGAAGGTCGGCTCGCTCGGACTCGACATGATGACCCGCACCTGCACGGTGCAGGTGAACCTCGACTTCGCCGACGAAGCGGACATGGTGAAGAAGTTCCGCGTGTCGCTGGCGCTGCAGCCGGTCGCGACCGCGCTGTTCGCCGATTCGCCGTTCACGGACGGGCGTCCCAATGGCTACCAGAGCTACCGCTCGCATATCTGGACCGACACCGACGCCGATCGCACCGGCATGCTGGATTTCGTGTTCGAGGATGGTTTCGGTTTCGAGCGCTACACCGATTACCTGCTCGACGTGCCGATGTATTTCGTGCACCGCGGCGATCGCTACATCGACTGTGCCGGACAATCCTTCCGCGATTTCCTCGCGGGCAGGTTGCCTGCGCTGCCGGGCGAAAAACCGACGTTGCGCGACTGGTCCGACCACATGACTACCGCGTTTCCGGAGGTGCGCCTCAAGCAGTACCTCGAAATGCGCGGCGCCGACGGTGGTCCGTGGAACCGCCTGTGTGCGCTGCCCGCGTTCTGGGTCGGCCTGTTGTACGACACCGAATCGCTGGATGCCGCGTGGGACCTGGTCAAGGATTTCACGATGCCCGAGCGCCACGCGCTGCGCGACGGCGTGCCGAAGCACGCGCTGAAATTGCCGTTCCGCGGCGAAAGCGTGCGCGAGCTTTCCCTGCGCGCGCTGGAAATCGCCGGCAACGGCCTGAAACGCCGCGCGCGCCTCAACCGGAACGGCGTCGATGAAACGATGTTCCTGCAACCGCTGATCGAATTCGCCGAAGCCAACCAGACGCCAGCCGAGCGCAAGCTCGAACTGTTCCGCACCGAATGGAACGGCAGCGTCGATCCGGTGTTCCGCGAGTTCGCGTATTGAGATGAATGCCACCGCGCACGCGCTCGATCGCCCGGTGTGGGAAAGCCTCGCCAGCAGACATGCCTCGCTGTCGATCGGCGGCGCGCTGGCGAAGCGTTACCAGCGCGACGTGAACCTGTTCGCGTCGGCGCTGGATGACAGTCCCGCCGCGCTGGATGCCCTGGCGGCCCTGGTGGAGCCCGGTGAACACGTGTACGTGCTGCAGGTGCCGGCGATTGCCGTGCCGCCGGCCTTGCGCGCGACAAAAACCGCACCGGGCGTGCAAATGGTGGCGACGCATTCGATCGAAGCGGAGCCTGCCGATGACATCGTCACGCTGGGTGATGTCGACGCCTCCGAAATGCTGGCGCTGGCGCAACTCACGCAGCCGGGACCGTTCCTGGCGCGCACGCACGTGATGGGCACGTTTCGCGGCATCCGCATCGATGGCCGGCTGGCGGCGATGGCGGGCGAGCGCATGCGCGTGCCCGGCTACACCGAACTCAGCGGTGTGTGCACGCATCCGGATTTTCGCGGGCGAGGCCTCGCACGACGCCTGTCCGCGGTGGTTTGCGCGGGCATCGAGGCGCGCGGCGAAACCCCGTTCCTGCACGCGTGGAAGGACAACCATCCGGCCATCACGCTGTACGAGCAGCTCGGATTCCGCCTGCGCGCGGAAGTGAACGTCGCGGTGCTGGAGCGCGCGCGCTGAATCGCCGATCCGGTGCCGCGTGCGAAAATGGCGGCCCGGACATGCGGCAACGCGCGCAAAGACCACGATGGCGCATCACGAAATCCTGAATGACGGCATCGTCTGCATCGACACCGCGCAGCATCGGCCGCGCATGGCGGCGTGCTACCTGATCGGCAGCGACGATCACTACGCATTCGTCGAAAGCGGCACCAGCCCGTCGGTACCGTTGCTGCTGGAAACGCTGGCCGGCCTGGGCGTTCCGCGCGAAGCGGTGGAGTACGTGATGCCGACGCACGTCCACCTCGACCACGCCGGTGGTGCGGGTGCGCTGTTGCGCGAGTTGCCGAACGCCAAGCTGGTGGTCCACCCGCGCGGCGCGCGCCACATGATCGATCCATCGGTGCTGATCGCCGGCGCCACCGCCGTGTACGGCCAAGAGGCGATGCGCGCCACCTACGGCGAAATCCTGCCGGTGCCGGAATCGCGGGTGATCGTGGCGGAGGTGGCGGCCGGCCGCGAGTTCGAATTGCAGCTCGGCAAGCGCCGGCTGCTTTTCATCGACGCGCCGGGTCACGCCAGACATCATTATGCGATCTGGGATGAAGCGAGCCGCGGCTGGTTCGCCGGCGACGTGTTCGGCTTGTCGTATCGCGAGTTCGATCAGGCCGGCCGGAATTATTTGATTCCGACCACCAGCCCGGTGCAATTCGATCCCGCCGCGTGGGCGGCCACGCTC
>DASZTT010000179.1:0-8952 GCA_035547895.1 Rhodanobacteraceae bacterium | reverse complement strand
GGCGCGCGGCATCGCCGAGGCGACCGGCAGCGCGTACAACGAATTGCCGTCCGGTGCGAATGCCGTGGGCCTCGCGCGTGTCGGCGCGCAGTCGGAGGGTGGCG
Organism: Rhodanobacteraceae bacterium; assembly: GCA_035547895.1. Classification (GTDB taxonomy): domain Bacteria; phylum Pseudomonadota; class Gammaproteobacteria; order Xanthomonadales; family Rhodanobacteraceae; genus 66-474. The sequence goes on along the minus strand of DASZTT010000179.1, from coordinate 8,848 downwards.
CGAAGGCGATCCTCGACAAGGCGCCGAAGGCGCTGATCACCTGGCAGGCCGGTTCGCAGGACGCGTTCTCTCCCGCGGCCTACGACAAGGCGCGCGAGGGCGCGGGGTTCTACGTGCATGCCGGCGCGTACGCCTGCGAGGGCGTCAGGCGCACGGCCGATGCGGTGCTGCCCCTGGGCTTGCCGCCGGAGATCGACGGCACCTACGTGAATGCCGACGGCATCGTGCAGAAGGTCGCGGCGGGTTCGGTATTGCCGGGCGATGCGCGGCCGGGCTGGAAGGTATTGCGTGCACTGGGTGCGGCGCTCGGCATCGCCGGTTTCGATTTCGTCGAGCTGGCCGCTGTGCATGCGCGCATCGCCGATCGCGTCGGCGCACCTGTCGCTGCGAAAGCCGGCGGTCTGGCCCCGCGCGCGGCCGCCGCGCAGGGCAAGCTCACGCGCGTCGCCACCGTCGGCATCTATCGCACCGACGCGGTGGTGCGGCGTGCCAAGGCGCTGCAGGCGCACCCACTGAACCGTGCCCCGGCCGTGCGCGTCAACGCGGATACCGCACGCATGCTGGGCGTGATCACCGGCGCGAAAGCGGACGTCGGGGGCACGGTCCTGCCGGTCGTCGTCGATGCCGCGGTGCCGAACGGATGCGCATGGATCGAGGCGGGCCACGCCGCGACCGCGTCGCTGCCGCCGCACGGCGCCGAACTCACCATCAAGGCGGTGACCGCATGAGCCTGTCCTCCGATCCGATGATCTTCCTGTGGACGCTGGTGAAGATCCTCGTCATCGCGGTGCCGCTGATCATCGCGGTGGCGATGTACGTATGGTGGGAACGCAAAGTGATCGGCTGGATGCACGTGCGCATCGGGCCGAACAAGATAGGCCCGTTCGGCCTGCTGCAGGCGTTCGCCGACGTGGTGAAGCTCCTGATCAAGGAGATCATCATCCCGACCAACGCCAATCGCTTCCTGTATTTCACCGCGCCGCTGCTGTCGGTGATCCCGGCGCTGGCGGTGTGGGCGATCGTGCCGTTCGACCATGGCGTGGTGCTTTCCAACGCGAATGCGGGCGTGTTGTTCCTGCTGGCGATGACCTCGCTCGGCGTGTACGGCATCATCCTGGCCGGCTGGGCATCGAACTCGCGCTATGCCCTGCTCGGCGCGATGCGTTCGGCCGCGCAGATGATTTCCTATGAAATCTGCATCGGCATGGCGCTGGTGTGCGTGCTGATCCTGGCCGGCAGCCTCAACTTCACCGCCATCGTCGAGGCGCAGGCGGGCGGCAAAGGCCTGTTCGACTGGTTCTGGCTGCCGCTGCTGCCGATGTTCTTCGTGTTCTACATCTCCGGTGTGGCCGAGACCAACCGCCTGCCGTTCGACGTGGCCGAGGGCGAATCCGAAATCGTCGCCGGCTTTCACGTCGAGTATTCGGGTTCGGCATTCGCGCTGTTCTTCCTGGCCGAGTACGCCAACATGATCCTGTTGTCGTTCATCGCGCCGATCCTGTTCATGGGCGGCTGGCTCAGTCCGTTCCAGGGTTGGCATCTCGGCTGGTTCTCGCAGCCGGGCTGGTGGTGGCTGATCCTGAAATTCTTCGTGTTCGCCACGTCGCTGCTGTGGCTGCGCGCGACCTTTCCGCGCTACCGCTACGACCAGATCATGCGGCTCGGCTGGAAGGTGTTCATTCCGATTTCGATCGTGTGGATCTTCGTGGCGGGCGTCTTCAAGTACTTCAACGTGGTGACCATAGGGCATTGAGATGAAAAGGATCGTTGGATATCTCAAGAGCCTGCTGCTGCTGGAACTCGCGTCCGGCCTGTGGCTGACCTTGAAGTACATGTTCAAGCCGAAGTACACGATGTACTTCCCGATGGAAACCATCCCGCGCTCGGTGCGCTTTCGCGGGCTGCACGCGCTGCGCCGCTATCCGAACGGCGAGGAACGCTGCATCGCGTGCAAGCTGTGCGAGGCGGTGTGCCCGGCGCTGGCGATCACCATCGACTCCGCGCCGCGCGCATCGGACGGCCAGCGCCGCACCACGCGCTACGACATCGACCTGTTCAAGTGCATCTATTGCGGCTTCTGCGAGGAAAGCTGCCCGGTCGATTCGATCGTGCTGACCGACATCCTGGAGTACCACATGGAACGCCGCGGCGAGAACATCATCACCAAGCCGCAACTGCTGGCGATGGGTGACCGCTTCGAGCAATCCATCGCGGCCAATCGCGCGGTCGACGCCGCTTACCGGTGATGCCCATGACCCATTCGATCTTCCAGATGGTCTGCTTCATCGCCTTCGCCGTGGTCGCGGTGGGTGCCGCGCTGGCGGTGGTGTCGGTGAAGAACACCGTGCACGGCGTGCTGGCGCTGGTGCTGACGTTTTTCTCGACCGCCTGCCTTTGGGTGCTGGTCGAGGCCGAATTCCTCGGGCTGGCATTGGTCGTGGTGTACGTCGGCGCGGTGATGGTGCTGTTCCTGTTCGTGGTGATGATGCTGGACATCGACCTCGAACCGCTGCGCGAGGGCTTCACGAAGTATCTCCCGGCCGGCATCGGCGCCGCGGTGATCATGCTGATCGAGATGCTCGGGATCATCGGCGTGCGCGCCTTCAACGTGCAGGCCGGGCCGAATCCGGCCGGCACCTCGAACGTCGAATGGCTGGGCACCGCGCTGTTCACGCATTTCCTGCTGCCGTTCGAGATCGCGGCCCTGATCCTGACGGTCGGCCTGGTCGCGGCGGTGGTGCTGGCGCTGCGCGTGCGCACGTTCTCCAAGCACCAGAATCCGGCCGCGCAGTCGGCGACCCGCGCCGCGGGCCGCGTGCGCATGGTGAAGATGTCCGCGGCCGCACCGTCCGCGCCACGGTCCGTGCCCGACCCGGCCGAGGAGCCGCACACATGAGCATCCCTCTTTCCTGGTACATCGTGTTCGCGACGGTGCTGTTCTGCATCTCGATCGCCGGCTTCTTCATCAACCGCAAGAACGTGATCGTGCTGCTGATGTGCACGGAGCTGATGCTGCTCGCCGTCAACACCAATTTCGTCGCGTTCTCGCGCTTCCTCGGCAATCCGTCGGGGCAGGTGTTCGTGTTCTTCATCATGACGGTGGCCGCCGCGGAGTCGGCCATCGGCTTGGCCATCGTGGTGTTGATGTTCCGCAACCGCCGCACGATCAACGTCGGCGAGATCGATTCGCTGCGCTACTAGAAGGGGAGCCGGATGACACATCGTCAGCAAGGACGCCGCGCCTCCCTCGACGCGGCCCATCAGAACAATAGCGTGCTGCGTGAGGTGCAAGCGTGATCAGCCAGAACCTTTTGATAGTGCTGGCCGCGGCGCCGCTGGTGGGCGCGTTGATCGCGGGGCTGCTGCGCAACCGGATCGGCCGCGTCGGAGCAGCGGGCATCGCGATCGTGTCGGTGGCGATTTCGTTCGCACTGTCGTGCATGGTGTTCTACCAGCTGGTGTGGGGCGGGGCGGCGGTGTTCAACCACGACGTCTACACGTGGCTCGAAGTCGGCAAGTTCACCATCGGCATCGGCTTCCTCGTCGACCGGCTGACCGCCCTGATGCTGGTGGTGGTGACGTTCGTGTCGCTGATGGTGCACATCTACACGATCGGCTACATGAGCGACGATCCGGGCTTCCAGCGCTTCTTCGCCTACATCGCGCTGTTCACCTTCTCGATGCTGATGCTGGTGCTGGCCAACAATTTCCTGCAGCTGTTCATCGGCTGGGAGCTGGTGGGTCTGGTGTCGTACCTGCTGATCGGGTTCTGGTTCGAGCGTCCGAGTGCGAGTTTCGCGGCGCTGAAGGCGTTCCTCGTCAACCGCGTCGGCGACTTCGGCTTCATCCTCGGCATCGCCTGCGTGCTGTACGCCTTCCATACGCTGGATTATTCGGCCGTGTTCGCGCAGGCGCCGGATCTCGCGGGCCGCACCATCGAAGTGGTCGGCGGACATCCGTGGTCGCTGGCCACGCTGATCTGCCTGCTGCTGTTCGTGGGGGCGATGGGCAAATCCGCGCAGGTGCCGCTGCACGTGTGGCTGCCCGACTCGATGGAAGGCCCGACCCCCATCTCGGCGCTGATCCACGCCGCGACCATGGTCACCGCCGGCATCTTCATGGTGGCGCGGATGTCGCCGCTGTACGAGATGTCCACGACCGCGCTGTCGGTGGTGTTGATCATCGGCGCGACCACTGCGTTCTTCATGGGCCTCATCGGCATCGTGCAGAACGACATCAAGCGCGTGATCGCCTATTCGACGCTGTCGCAGCTCGGCTACATGGTGACGGCGCTGGGCGTGTCGGCGTACGCGGCCGGCATCTTCCATCTGATGACGCATGCGTTCTTCAAGGCGCTGCTGTTCCTCGGCGCCGGCTCGGTGATCGTGGCGATGCACCACGAACAGGACATGCGCCGCATGGGCGGCCTGCGCAAGTACATGCCGGTCACCTGGATCACCATGTGGATCGGCTCGCTGGCGCTGGTGGCGACGCCGGGCTTCTCCGGATTCTTCTCGAAGGACCAGATCATCGAAGCGGTGGGAGCGTCGCACATCTTCGGTTCCACCTACGCGTACTGGTGCGTGCTGCTGGGCGTGTTCGTGACCGCGCTTTACAGCTTCCGCCTGCTGTACATGACCTTCCACGGCAAGGAACGCTTCAAGGTGGTGGGCCACGGACATGGCCGGGTCGAGGGCGGGCCGCACGCCAAATCGACCTCCGACGATCCGCATCACGCGCACAATCCGGGTGAACTCGAACATCCGCCCAGGGAATCGCCGTGGGTGATCACCGTGCCGCTGGTGCTGCTGGCGATCCCGTCGGTGATGATCGGCTGGGTGACCATCAAGCCGCTGTTGTACGGCGGCTGGTTCGGCAGCGCGATCAAGGTGCTGCCCGGCCACGACGTGCTGGCGCGCATGGCCGAGGAATTCCACGGCACCGTGCCGATGTTCTGGGGCGCGTTCGCGAGTGCGCCGTTCTGGATCATGGTGGCGGGCTTCCTCGTTGCAACCTACGTGTACCTGTTCAACCCGGCGATCGCCGATCGCGCCGCACGGATGTTCCTGCCGGTGTTCAAGATGCTCACCCGCAAGTACTGGGTGGACGAGGTGTACTACAACCTGTTCGCGCGCGGCGGCGTGAAGCTGGGCCGCGCGCTCTGGAAGGGCGGCGACCGCGCGGTGCTGGATGGCGTGATGATCGACGGTTCCGCATCGGTGGTCGAACGCAGCTCGCGGGTGTTCCGTCGCCTGCAGACCGGATTCCTCTATCACTACGCATTCGCGATGATCGTCGGGCTGATCCTGCTGCTCGGCGGCCTCTGGTACTGGGGATTGCACTGATGGCCGGCACGCAACATTCCAAGGATTTCGCATGAGCAACTGGCCCATCCTGAGCGTGCTGATCTGGTTTCCGTGCCTCGGCGCGATCATCGTGCTGCTGGCGGGCAGCGCGCGCCCGCACCTCGCGCGCTGGCTGACCCTGGCGTTCAGCGTCATCACGTTCGCACTCAGCCTGGTGATGCTTGCGCAATACCAGATCGGCGCCGGCGGCTTCCAGTTGCAGGAAAACCTGCGCTGGATCCCGGGCATCAACACCAGCTACCACATGGGCGTGGACGGCATTGCGGTCGCCCTGATCGTGCTCACCAGCTTCACGTCGATCCTGGTGGTCGGCGGTGCCTGGCAGGTGATCAAGGACAAGGTGCACCAGTACATGGCCGCGATGCTGGTGCTGGAAGGCCTGCTGATCGGCGTGTTCTGTGCGATGGACGCGCTGCTGTTCTATCTGTTCTTCGAAGCCATCCTGATCCCGATGTTCTTCCTGATCGGCATCTGGGGCGGACCGCGGCGCGTGTACGCGACCCTGAAGTTCTTCATCTACACGTTCTTCGGCTCGATCTTCTTCCTGGTCGGCTTGCTCTACATGTACCACCGCGCGGGCAGTTTCGATCTGTCCACGTTGTGGAACTTCCCGTTCACGATGCAGGAACAGAGCTGGCTGTTCTTCTCGTTCCTGATCGCGTTCGCGGTAAAGACCCCGATGGTGCCGGTGCATACGTGGCTGCCGGATGCGCACGTCGAGGCGCCGACCGGCGGTTCGGTGATCCTGGCCGCGATCATGCTGAAGGTCGGCACCTACGGCTTCATCCGCTTCTCGCTGCCGATCACGCCCGATGCGTCGCAGCACTTCGCGTGGCTGATCATCCTGCTCAGCCTCATCGCGATCATCTACATCGGCTACGTCGCGCTGGTGCAGCCCGACATGAAGAAGCTGGTCGCGTATTCGTCCATCGCACACATGGGCTTCGTGACGCTGGGCTTGTTCATCGTGTACATGCTGGCACGCGGACAGCACGACGTGCAGACCGCGCAACTCGGCGTGCAGGGCGCGGTGGTGCAGATGATCTCGCACGGCTTCGTGTCGGGTGCGCTGTTCACCTGCATTGGCGTGATGTACGACCGCCTGCATACGCGCGAGATCGCGGCCTACGGCGGCCTCGCCAAGGTGATGCCGTGGTTCGCGGCGTTTTGGGTGCTGTTCGCGATGGCCAACTGCGGCCTGCCGTTCACATCAGGATTCGTCGGCGAATTCATGGTAATCCTGTCGGCCTTCACGGCGAATCCGTGGATCGCGCTGTTCGCCGCGTTTTCGCTGATCATCGGCGCGGCCTACACGTTGTGGCTGGTCAAGCGCATCGTGTGGGGAACCGCGCCCACCGAGGAAGCCGCGGCGATGCCGAAGCTGACGGGGCGCGAGGGCTGGGTGCTGACGGCGTTCGCTGTCGCGGTGCTGGCGATGGGCGTTTATCCGTGGCCGCTGATGCACCTGATGGATTCCTCGGTCGCGCAGCTGGTCACGCATTTGATGACCACGAAGGTTTGATGCCTTCCCGAAAAGTGCAGGCAGGGATGCCGACTTTCGATTCTGCGGCCAGGGACGACCGCAAAGGAAACGCAAATGATTTCGCTCAATGACCTGTTGGTGATATTGCCCGAACTGTACCTGACCGCCGCGGCGTGCCTGGTGCTGCTGTTCGACGTGTTCATCAACGACGATCAGCGCGATGCCACCCACTGGGTGGCGATCATCGTGATGCTGGTCGGCGTCTTCCTCGTCATCCAGGGGCAGACACCGCAGACCGTCACCGCGTTCGGCGGCATGTTCGTGCGCGACCACATGGCCGAGATCCTGAAGGCCACCGTGCTGATCGCGACGGTGCTGATGTTCGTGATGGCGCGGCCGTGGCTGAAGGACCGCCAGTTGTTCCTCGGCGAGTTCTATTCTTTGTCGATCTTCTCGGTGCTCGGGGTGATGTTCCTGGTGTCGGCGGGCAGCCTGATCACCGTGTACCTCGGCCTCGAATTGTTCACGCTGCCGGCCTTCGCGCTGGTAGCGCTGAATCGCGAATCCCGCCTTTCGTCCGAAGCCGCGATCAAGTTCTTCGTGCTGGGTGCGCTGGCCTCGGGCCTGCTGCTGTTCGGCATGTCGCTGGTCTACGGCGCCACCGGCACGCTCGACCTGCATGCCGTCTTCGCCGCGGCCGGTACGACCGCGCATCCGCACCTGTTGCAGTTCGGGCTGGTGTTCCTGGTGGTCGGCATCGGCTTCGAATTCGGCGCGGTGCCGTTCCACATGTGGCTGCCCGACGTCTACGAAGGCGCGCCCACGCCGGTCGCGATGTACATCAGCGCGGTGCCGAAGCTGGCGGCGGTGGGCCTGGCGTACCGGCTGCTGGAAGTGGGCCTGGGTCCGCTCGCGCACGATTGGCGGATGATGCTGGCGATCATGGCCGCGCTGTCGCTGGTGGTCGGCAACGTGGTCGCGATCGCGCAGGCCAATCTGAAGCGCATGCTGGCGTATTCGACCATCTCGCACATGGGCTTCGTGTTCCTGGGCCTCGCCAATCCGACGCCGGAAGGCTATTCGTCCGCGTTGTTCTACGCGGTGTGCTTCGCGTTGATGGAGACCGTCGCCTTCGGCGTGATCCTGGCGCTGGCGCGCAAGGGTTTCGAGTGCGAGATGATCGACGACCTGAAGGGACTGAACCGCCGCTCGCCCTGGTTCGCCGGCATGATGGCGATCTCGATGTTCTCGCTGGCCGGCATCCCGCCGCTGTGGGGTTTCGCCGCCAAGGTGCTGGTGTTGAAAGCCGCGATCGACGGCGGCATGTTGTGGCTGGCGATCGTCGCGATCATCTGCTCGATCATCGGGCTGTTCTACTACCTCCGGGTGATCAAGGTGATGTACTTCGACGTGCCCGCAGAGGGCGTCGAGCCGCTGGCCGCGAAATCCGACCTGACGCTGCGCTGGCTGCTGTCGATCAATGCGCTGGGCCTGATCGCGATGATCGGTTTCTCCGGCGTGCTGTACGCGTGGTGCCAGGCCGCGTTTTGACGCGGCCATCCCTGATCGCTGCATGGCGCCGCTCCGGGCGGACCGGCGTGCGCCGATAGCCGCCGGAACGATCTTCCGCGGCCTGATTTTTCACGGCAGCCGCCTCGTGCCGGGGTTGCCGAAAGCGGCCTCCGGAATGCGGCCGGTTGCACCTCTCGGTTGCAAAAAACCCCCGCTGGCGCCATAATGTGCGTTCCCTGTTGCGGGGTGGAGCAGTCTGGCAGCTCGTCGGGCTCATAACCCGAAGGTCGCAGGTTCAAATCCTGCCCCCGCTACCAGGCCTTGTCAGGGAAGTTGCTCGGTTCCCTGATCCGCAGGACGCGGAACGCCGACTACTGGAAGCGAAAACGGCGACTTAAGGAATGGGCCTTGTGCCCATTTTTTATTTCCGGAATTCATGGAGCGCGATGGAGACCGAAGCAATCGTCGCACGCGTGGCGCCGGCCCT
>DASZTT010000178.1:0-39059 GCA_035547895.1 Rhodanobacteraceae bacterium | reverse complement strand
CAGTATTCGCAGTCGACGCTCAATCCCAATGTATTGACGCCCGGCGAGAAGGTCCCGGCAATTCAGTTCACCGACAAGGACGCCTACAGGCAATTCAGGGCCGCGGCGGTTGCACACCTCACTTTGATCAACATCTGCTATTGCTCGACGCTCGGTGAATGCTGGCGGTACAGCGACCACCATCTGGTCGGATACAAATCGTTGGAAAGGCTGGTGACGCCGGTCGCCGAATGTCCGAAGTTGCCCAAGGACACGATCTTCATCAACTGAGCCGTCATGCGAACGGTCAGCGCAGATTGCAATGAAACGGAGAAAACAATGAACGACAACGCACAAATTCTGCCCAAGGCCAAGAAGTCGGTCGCGCTTTCCGGCGTCGCCGCCGGCAATACCGCGCTCTGCACGGTTGGACGCAGCGGCAACGACTTGCATTACCGCGGCTACGACATCAAGGACCTGGCGACCAAGGCCACCTTCGAGGAAGTCGCGCACCTGCTGGTGCACGAGCACCTGCCGACCTGGGCGGAACTGAATGCGTACCGCGCCAAGTTGCAGCGGCTGCGCGGGCTGCCGCATCCGGTCAAGGCGGCGCTGGAGCTGTTGCCGGCGTCCACGCACCCGATGGACGTGATGCGCACCGGCTGTTCGGTGCTCGGCACTGTGCTGCCGGAAGCGCACGATCACAATGCGACCGGCGCGCGTGACATCGCCGATCGCCTGATGGCGAGCTTCGGTTCGATGCTGCTCTACTGGTACCACTTCAGCCACAACGGCCGCCGCATCGACGTCGAAACCGACGACACGACCATCGCCGCGCACTTCCTGCACCTGCTGCACGGCAAGGCGCCAAGCGAACTGCATGCCAACGCGCTGGACAAGTCGCTGATCCTCTACGCCGAACACGAATTCAATGCATCCACGTTCGCCGCGCGCGTGATCGCCGGCACCGGCAGCGATTTCTATTCCGCGATCACCGGCGCGATCGGCGCGTTGCGCGGTCCCAAGCACGGTGGCGCCAACGAAGTCGCGATGGACATCATCAGCCGCTATCGCACCGCCGACGCGGCCGAGGCCGATATCCGCCAGCGCGTCGCCAACAAGGAAATCGTGATCGGCTTCGGCCATCCGGTGTACACCATCGGCGATCCGCGCAACCCCATCATCAAGGAGATCTCGCGCAAGCTCTGCACCGACGGCGGCAATCCGCGTCTCTTCGAGGTGTCCGAACGGATCGAGAATGTGATGATGGAATTGAAGAAGATGTTCCCGAACCTCGACTGGTATTCGGCCAGCGCATATCGGATGCTGGGCGTGCCGACCGCGATGTTCACGCCGCTGTTCGTGATCGCGCGCACGTCGGGCTGGAGCGCCCACGTGATCGAGCAACGCCAGGACGGCAAGATCATCCGGCCGAGCGCGAACTACACAGGGCCGGAGGACCGGACGTACGTACCGATCGAGAAGCGCTGAAACCTTGAATCAAGGAAATGATGACAACAACATCAACATCGCCGTCGCTCCGGACGCTGCAGCCCTTGGGGCTGCCCCGGAAGTGACCACAAAAGAAAAGCCGCGCATTGCGCGGCTTTTTCTTGCAGTGGCGAGGTCAGGTGACGCAGCGGCGTCGAATCATGCCGGCTGGTCAACGCCCTCGGCCTTCAACACCTTCTGCACGCCCGCATCCGCGCGCATGCGCTGCTCGAATTTCATGAGATTGTCGAGGCCTGACAGGTCCACCTTGTTGGCTTTCGCCCAGCGGAGCATGACGAACAGGTACGGGTCGGCGATGGACTTCCGGTCACCTGCGAGCGAGTCGTGCTTGCCGAGTTGCGCGTCGGCGCGTTCGAACATGCCGCGCAGTTGCTTACGCGCGTGTTCGTGGGTCTTTTCGATGACCGCCTTGTCTTCGAGATAGTTGGTCTTGCCGAACAGCGGCTTGAATGCAGGATGCATGTCGGAGTTGAGGAACCCCAGCCAGCGGTTCACTTCGGCGCGACCCTGCGGCGTGCCGTCGCCGCCCAGCTTCGCATCCGGAAATTTGTCGGCGATGTAGTTCAGGATCGCCGCGTTCTGTGTCAGCGACCAGCCATCGTCCTCCAGCACGGGTACGGCGCCCGCCGGATTGAGCAGGCGAAAATCGGGCGTGGCGCGATGCTCGCGACTGGCGATCACCGCCGTGTAGGGCTCGCCGGTCCATTCCAGCACGATGTGGTCGGCCATCGAACAGGCGCCGGGCGTGGTGTACAGCTTCATGGGAGCTCCGTGGGCAATGAAAAATTCCTTCGGATATGCGTCCGGCGTGGGCGTGTATCAAGTGATGGGGCCGTTGACACGCAGCCGGGGCATTCATCCTGTCGTGCAAAAAGTGCAACCGGTTTTGAAAAAAGGAAAAAGGCACCCGATCTTTTTGACAAGAAACAGACGCGCGCATCGTGCAAGTGATTGAAAACGTGTCGACCATACGCGCCGCATCGCTCCCCGCGAGCTGGCACGCCGCATGCTCTCCAAGGTTTCGCCAAACCGGCACATCAACGGAGAAACCTCCATGCGCAAGACACAAATGGTCTCGGCAGTCTGCCTCGGGCTCGGACTGTCGATGGCTTTTTCCATTTCCGCGCAGGCGCAAGATGCCTACGCGAACGGTGAAGGCAGCGCAGCGGCCAACAACGGCGGCACCGCGTCGGCCTCGATAAGCTCGTCCTTCAACACCAGCGAAGCCGTCGCGACCACCGTCCTGACCGGGTCGGTTTCCGGCGTAAGCGTGTACGGCATCGGCAACGTCGCCACCAATAACGGCAACGCCAACGGCGGACGTGGCGCAAAAGGTGGCGACGGCTACGGCGGCTACGGCCTCGGCGGCTACGGTGGCGATGGCGGACACGGTGGCAGCGCGCATGCGCGCACCGGACGCGGCGGCGATGGCAGCAGCAGCGCCGGCTCCAGCTATTCGATCGGCGGATTCGCGTCCGGAGGCTACTCCGGTGATGGTGGCCGCGGTGGCGGCGCATCGGCGCATGCGAGAGGCGGTGACGCGAGCGGCAGTTACATCGCGTATAGCGGCGCGGGTGGCACCGCGAGCGGTGGAACCGGCGGAGCGGGCGGCAGCAGCGGCGCGGCGGGCGGCGGCACCGGTGGCAGCTCGATGGCGAGTTCGACCAGCGGTTCGGGCACCGGCGGGGCGGGTGGTTCTTCCAGTGCAACCGGTGGTGCGGGCGGCATGGGCGGCGCCGGCGGCGCCGGCACGGGCGGCGACGGCTACGCAGGAGCAGGTGGCGCAGGCGGAGCCGGCGGCTCGAACAGCGTCGCTGCCGGTACCTTCAACATGTCCAACGACATGAGTGGCGCCGCGGCCGCAGCCGCGGGCATCACCACGATGGCGCAGAACAGCGGCGCCGCATCGTTGATCCAGCAAGGCGTCACGGTACAGGCCAACCTCACGGTCGGACACTGAAGTCGGGGCGAGGAACCCGCGTCGCGGAAGGGATTCCGCGACGCGGGAATGTTCAACGAATCGGGTGCGCGCGTTCACGCCGCAGGAGTCGCGTCATGCATGTTCCGTCGCCACGTTGCATGGGGATGTTCGCCTTGATGGGTGCGGGTTTGCTGACCGCGGCCCACGCGGCCGCTCCGGTTGCGCCAAGGCCCCCGTCTGCCGCGCATGCCACGGTGAATGGTTCGCCATCGCCGCCGGCTGTCGTGCCCGGGCTCGGAACGAGCGTCGGCAATGCGGAACTGGCGACGCTCAATGGCGGCACCAATACCTACGACACCATCACGTTGAACGGCACCGTTTCCAATACGACCACCACGGACGCAATCACGGGATCGAATGAGATCGGCGGCGGTGCGTTCGGCAACGCGGTCGGGTTTCCGATGGTGATCCAGAACAGCGGCAACAGCGTGCTCATCCAGAACGCCACCATCGTCAACGTGCAAATGCAACCATGAAATGCCTGTGGCTGCTCGCGCTTCTTGCCTTGCTTCCGATGGCGGCGGCCGCGGGCAGCCTGCAGATGTCGAACGTCGCCGGCGCGAACTATCACGTGCCGGTCACGACGCTCAAGGAAGAACGCTTCCGGAACACGATCCACCAGCAATACGACTTCAGTTGCGGTTCGGCGGCGGTCGCCACGCTGCTCACCTATCAGTACGACTTTCCGATCAGCGAACGCATTGCCTTCCTGGCGATGTACCAGCACGGCAACCAGGCCAGGATCAGGAAGGAAGGGTTTTCGTTGCTGGACATCAAGCGCTTTCTGGCGGCGCTCGGTTTCGAGGCCGACGGCTTCGTGGTGCCGCTTGGCAAGTTGGAACAGGCGCAACTGCCCGCCATCGTCCTGATCGACGTGCAGGGCTACCACCATTTCGTGGTGATCAAGGGCATGCTTGCTGGCCGTGTCCTGATCGGCGATCCGGCCAGGGGCACCCGATCGATTCCGGAAACGGAATTCGAAAAGATGTGGAAGAACCATCTGGTGTTCGTGGTCCACAACCATCGCGACGTGGCGATCTTCAACAGCCGTGACGATTGGCGCGCCGCTCCGATGGCGATGCTGGGCGGGGGCGTCGACCGCCAGGGGCTTTTCAACATCGTGATGCCGAGGAACGGCGTCAGCGGCTTCAACGGCGTCAGTGGCAACTGAGGAGAGGCCGACCGTGAAGACGAAGAATGTCTGGACGTTTGCATTGGCCGCGATCGCCTCCGTGGCCGGCGTGGCGCATGCGGCGTCGCCCGCGCAGGCGCAATCGGCCGCCGGGTCGACACTGTTCGGCGTTGCGCCCGCAAGTGACAGCGTGCTGTCCGCGGCTTGCGGCGGCTACGACTTGGGCAACGGCCTGCTGGTCTCGTTCGGCATCAGCAGGCTGGTTTACATCAACGGCGAGCTGGCGGCGAGCATCAGCGTCAACATTCCCGACCTCTCGCACATGAATGCAGCGCAGGCCACCGCGCTGGCATCGTTGCTCAATGGTGTCACCTTGATCCGCAACGGTCCGGGCAACTTCGCGGATCCGGCGGCATTCAACGGCGCGATCGGCGGGATCGTGATCCAGAACAGCCTCGACAACCAGCGCATCCAGGCACAAACCACGTTCGATGCACGCCTCAGGAATCTCGGTCTGTTCAACGCGCTCAACCTCGGCAATACCTTGCAATCCGCCTTGATCAACTCGCGTGGGCAATGATGTCCGCTGGCCACGGGTCAACGGCAACGCCACGTCCCGGAACGAAAGGAGAAACGGCGATGCGGATGCGAACGAGCGAATCCCCGCTGGGCAAACCGTTTCTTGCAGGATGCGCGGGCCTGTTGATGCTCGCGGGCCTGACTTCGGTGCAGGCGGCGCCCGACGATGACGCGGCCTCGCAGGGGGCGCGGCAGCGGCAGCTCCCCGCAGCGGTACGCAAGAAACTGGCGGCCCAGGACGCGGAGCTGCGCGCCTTGCGTCATGAAATCGCCGTGCAGAAAAAGCGCCTGGCGGAGCAGGACCGGGAAGTCGCGAAGATCGAGCGCGAGCTGTCGGCGCAGCACGACGAATACCTGGCCTTGCGACAGTCGCTCGGCACCGGGGCGCTGGCGACTCAGCGGGGCGGGGCCGTGCCCGGAAACGCCGGCGACAATACGCCGGCATCGACGCCGGCAGCGGATGGCACCGTTCCCTATGCGGCCCCCGATATCGCGGCCATCGGCCAGCAGCGGGTCGGGGCCGCTCCGCAGGTCGACACGCGTCCGCCTGCGGTGGCGCCGATCTTCGATCAGCCAGGTGTGCTGACGCCGCGCGGCAAATTCGTGATCGAACCGTCGTATCAGTTCGGCTATTCCTCGACCGATCGCGTCGCGTTGATCGGTTACACCATCATCCCAGCGCTGGTGATCGGCCTGATCGACGTGCGGCAGGTGAGGATCACCAATCAGATCGCAGAATTCACCGGCCGGTATGGCATCACCAACCGGCTGGAAATGGAGGTGCGCGTGCCCTACGTGGACGGACACACCGATACCACCAGCCGCGAGATCTTCACGGGCAGTGCCACCGATCAGGTGTTCACCACCAATGGCAAGGGCCTTGGCGATATCGAGGCCACCGCGCGTTATCAGTTCAACAACGGCGGTGCGGATCGGCCGTATTACATCGGCTGGCTGAGGTTCAAATCGCGCACCGGCCGCGACCCGTTCGAAGTCACGACCGATTGCGTGCAGCGCTGCATCCAGAACACGACCGGCACAGGGCTGCCGCTGGAGATGCCGACCGGATCGGGGTTCTATTCGCTGCAACCCGGCCTGACCTGGTTGCTTCCTTCCGATCCCGTGGTGTTCTTCGGAAACCTGAGTTACCTGCACAACTTCCCGCGCGACAATGTCAGCCTGACATTGGTGGGGGGTATCAAGCAGCCGCTGGGCAAGGTCGCGGTCGGCGACGTTTACGACGCAAGCGTCGGCGTGGGACTTGCGCTGAACGATCGCGCTTCGATCAGCCTCGGCTACGACCAGAGTTTCGTGGGCGCGACCAGCGTGAACGGGCGAACGCTCGCCGGATCGACGCGCACCGTGCTCGGCAGCCTGCTGGTGGGCGGCTCGTACAAGATCAACGATCACCGCACGCTGAACGTGGCGCTGGGCGTCGGCGTCACCCGCGATACGCCCGACGTCACCTTGACGGTGCGCTTGCCGATCACCCTGTGACAGTGCGCATATCGCGCCCGGATCGTTGCGGCGGGTCGTGTCATGCGGCGCGCCCATTGTGCTCGGGAGAATCGCCCATCATCTCCTCCCCGATCAGACCCTCCGCACGATAGCGCAGCAATTTGTTGTAGATCGTCTTGAGTGACACGCCGAGCACGCGCGCGGCTTCGCGCTTGTTGTTACGCACGTGCGCCAGCGTCTTCAGCATGACCTCGCGTTCGATGGCATCGAACGTCATGCCGACCGTGAAGTGGATCGTTCCGTCCGATGCGAGGCGGCTATCATGCGTGGCCTGCACGTCGCCAACGCGGCGGCGACGGAGTGTCTGCACCGGCTCATCGCCGACGTCGATGACGATGCCGTCGCCGGCCGTGATGTAGTGGCGCCGGACCAGGTGCAGCAATTCACGTACATTGCCCGGCCAGGCGCGCGAGGCCAATTTCTCCAGAGCATCCGGCGCAAACTGTTTTGCAGTGCCGTACCGTTCGTTCAACTGGCCGAGGAAGTGCTGCGCCAGAAGGGGAATGTCCTCGCGACGTTCGCGCAGCGGAGGGAGGGTCAGCGGAAACTCGAGCAATCGGAAATAGAGATCGGCCCGCAACTCGCCCGCCGCAACCGCCTGCGGCAGGTCGCGATTGGACGCCGCGATCACCCGCACGTCGACCGCGAATTCGCGTGACCCGCCGACTCGGGTCAAGGCGTGCGTCTCGATGACGCGCAGCAGGTAAACCTGCAGCGCGCAGGACATTTCGGTGATTTCATCCAGGAACAACGTGCCGCCGCGTGCCTGCTCGAAGAAGCCTGCGTGCGACTGGATCGCGCCCGTGAACGCGCCGCGCTCATGGCCGAACAACTGGCTGCTCAACAGTTCGGGGGAAATGGCGCCACAGTTCACGGCGACGAATTTGCCGGTGCGCCCACTGAGCTGGTGCAGCGCCCGTGCCACCAGTTCCTTGCCGGTCCCGCTTTCGCCGAGCACGAGCACGCCTACATCCAGTGGTGCGACACGCCGGATGCTCTCGAACAGCGCCTGCATGCGCATCGTCCTGCCGATCATCCCACCGAATTCGTTGCTGGGCGGGATTTCGCGCGACGGGGTGCGCTGCAGCGCACGGTGGACGAGCCCCATCAGCGCTTCGAACGACATGCCTTCCGGGATGTGCTCCACGGCAAGTCCGGATTTTCTTGCAAGGCCGTGGAGGCGTGCACATTTTTCTTCTTCGACAAGAACAATGCGACCCTGGCGCGTCATGTCCGCGGCAAGGAATCGCTCGAGGTCTTCCCTTTCGAGCGTGGAAGCATCGATCAGGATCAGGTCGAACTGTTTTTTGGCGACCAGTTCGTGCGCGGCTCGCAATTCGGTCAGGCACGTCAACTGGCAACGGACGGTGTCCACAGCGACGGTCGCCATTGCCGCCAGATTGGCGTTGCCGTTGACCAGCAGAACGTGACCCGCACCGGCAGCCATTACCCCGCTCCTTGCGTGGGCGCGAAGGCTTGAAGAGCCGATTCTAGATATCTTCCGAAAAAGTGAACGAATGTAACGCGTGAGGTTTATGCGGGGTTCACCATGCTTAACGAGACGGTTCACATTCGCCGAAAGCGCGTGGCTGAACGCGTGCTCCGCGCGAGCATTGTTACAACTTCGACGCGAGTTCGGTCGCCTGCCGGATTGCGCGCTTTGCATCGAGTTCTGCGGCGACGTCGGCGCCGCCGATCACGTGCACGGCGGCCCCCAGCGCGACCAGTTCATCCGCAAGCGCGCGGTTCGATTCTTGCCCGGCGCAGATGACGATGTTGTCGACAGCGAGCGTGCGCGGCTTGCCATCGATGCGGATGTGCAGGCCGGCATCGTCGATGCTTTCGTAGGTGACGCCGCCGAGCATCTTCACGCCCTTGGCTTTCAACGCCGCGCGGTGCACCCAGCCGGTGGTCTTGTTGAGGCGCTTGCCGGGCCGTCCAGCCGTGCGTTGCAGCAGCCACACTTCGCGCGGCGACGCTTCGATTTCCGGTTTGTCGAGTCCACCGCGGTGTGCGAGCGTGGTGTCGACGCCCCACTCGCGCGTCCAGCGCGCGATGTCGGTGGTGGACGAGGGCGGGGGCTGCGTCAGGAACTCGGCGACATCGAAACCGATGCCGCCGGCGCCGATGATCGCGACGCGCTTGCCGATCGTGCAGGTTTCCATCACGGCATCGTGATAACCCATCACCATCGGATGATCCTGCCCGGGAATCCCGGGATCGCGCGGCGTGACGCCGGTCGCGACAATGACGGCATCGAAGCCGCCGGCTTGCAAGGTCGTCGCGTCGACGCGTGCGCCGAGATGCATCATGACATCGAGTTCGCCGAGCAGGTTGCCCCAATAGCGCAACGGCTCGGCGTATTCCTCCTTGCCGGGAATGCGCTTGGCGAGATTGAACTGGCCGCCGATTTCGTTCGATCGTTCGTACAGCGTGACCGCGTGACCGCGTTGCGCCAGCGTCGTTGCAGCCGCAAGCCCGGCAGGGCCTGCGCCGACTACCGCAAAACTTTTTCTTGCCGTGACGGGTGCATCCCGCAATTCGGTTTCGAAACATGCGCGCGGATTCATCAGGCACGACGCACGCTTGTTCTCGAACACGTGGTCGAGGCAGGCCTGGTTGCACGCGATGCAGGGATTGATCAGCGATGTGCGTCCGCGGCGCGCCTTGGCGACCCAGTCGGGGTCGGCGAGGAACGGGCGCGCCATCGACACCATGTCGGCATCGCCGCGCGCCAGCACTTTTTCCGCCACCTCCGGCATGTTGATCCGGTTGGTCGTGATCAGCGGAATGCGCAGGTTGTCCTTCATGCGCCGCGTCACCCAGGTGAACGCCGCGCGCGGCACGCTGGTGACGATGGTCGGGATGCGCGCTTCGTGCCAGCCGATGCCGGTGTTGATCAGCGTCGCGCCCGCGGCTTCGACCTGCTTCGCCAGCGCGACGATTTCATCCCATGCCTGCGCGCGATCCACCAGGTCCAGCATCGACAGCCGGTAGATGATGATGAAATCGCGGCCGACGGCTTCGCGCATGCATCGCACGACCTCGACCGGGAAACGCATGCGGTTTTCCGCCGAGCCGCCCCAGCGGTCGCGGCGCTGGTTGCTGCGTTCGGCGAGGAACTGGTTGATCAGGTAGCCCTCGCTGCCCATGACCTCGACGCCGTCGTAGCCGGCGTCGCGGGCCAGCTTCGCGCAGCGCACGAAGTCGCGGATCGTGCGTTCGACGCCGGGGTTCGAAAGCGCGCGCGGCGTGAACGGCGTGATCGGTGACCGGATCGCGGACGGGGCCACCGACAATGGATGAAAACCGTAGCGTCCCGCATGCAGGATCTGCAGGCAGATGCGCCCGCCGGCGGCGTGCACGGATCCCGTGATGCGGCGGTGCGGGGCGACCTGCCAGCGCGAAGACAGCCGGCTGGAAAACGGTTTCAGCCAGCCCGAGACGTTGGGCGAGAACCCGCCGGTCACCATCAGGCCGACGCCGCCGCGGGCGCGCGCCGCGAAGTATTCCGCGAGTTTTCCAAAATCGCGCGCGCGGTCCTCGAGGCCGGTATGCATCGAGCCCATCAGGACGCGGTTCGGCAAGGTACAGAAACCGAGATCCAGCGGCGTGAACAAATGCGGGAACGCTGCGCTGGCGGGGTTGTCGAGTGAGGTCATCGCGGCGAGGATGCCGTCACGCTGCGGTGCCGGCAAGTGCGCGCTAAGCTGGCGCGGTCGCGCCCGGCGTGGCGCAGGGTGGCAAGGGGAAGTGCATGATGCGTGTGCAAGCGTGGTGGCCGGTCGCGCTGGCGGCCTTGCTGGTTGCGATTCCGGCGGCGGCGCGGGAGGCAGTGCCTTTCCAGCTGGATGACTTGCAGAAGCTCGTGAAACTTTCCGATCCGCAACTTTCGCCGGACGGAAAGTCGGTCGCGCTCGTGGTCAGCACGCCGGTGTGGAAGACCGACAAGCACGACACCCGGATCGACGTCGTGGATGTGGCGAGCGGTGCGAAGCGCACCCTTACGCATGACCGCGAAGACGTGTCTTCGCCGCGCTGGTCGCCCGACGGTACGCGCCTCGCGTTTCTCGCGAAGGACGACAAGACCAGGCAATCCCAGATCTACGTGATGCCGATGGCGGGTGGCGATGCGCAACGCGTCACCGACGCCAAAGAAGGCATCGACGAATTCACCTGGAGCCCGGATGGCGCCCGCATCGCCTACATCACCGAAGATCCGCCGATCAACGAAAAGGCGATCAAGGCGCACGACCAGGCATTCCAGGTGACCGACGGCAATTTCCTGCTGCGCAAGGCGCTGGCGCCGTGGCACCTGTGGGTGGTGGCGGCGACGGGTGGCACCGCCACGCGGCTGACCGAAGGCGACTGGTCGTTGCAGACCGACCAGGAGGGCGCGACGCCGCTGGTGTGGAGCCGTGACGGCAAGTCCATCGTGTTCACGAAATTCCCGAGTCCGTACTGGGGGCCGTCGTTCCGTTCGGTGATCGCGGAAGTCGCCGCGGACGGCAAGGGCCAGCCCGTCACGCTGGTGGGCGACCAGGGCGCCAATGATTTTGCGTACGCGCTGGACGGCGGCACCTATGCGTTCGTGCGCGCGCGCAATGGGGACCAGAACAACGGCAACGCGGTGTACGTGGGTGGACAGGGCAAGACGCGCGACGCGACCGCGGCGCTGGCGCGCAACTTCAACGCGTACGCGTGGCTGCCAGGTGGCAAGGCGCTGCTGCTGCAAGGTGAACTGGGCACGCGTTCGGCGTTCTGGGAGCAGCCGCTCGACGGGACGGCGCGCGTGCTCGATCTCGGCGATGTCGAGGCCGGCAACGATTTCAGCGTCGCGAAGAGCGGCGAGATCGCGTTCATCGGCAGCACCGCCACGCATCCGGGCGAGTTGTACGTGATGGCCTCCGCGCGCGCGAAACCGCGCCGGCTCACCGACGTCAACGGCTTCGTGGACGAGCTCGAACTCGGCCGTACCGAATCGGTGCAATGGAAGAGCGACGACGGTATGGACGCGGATGGCGTGCTGACGTATCCGGTCGGTTACCGCAAGGGCAAGACGTATCCGCTGGTGCTGGCCATCCACGGCGGCCCGGAGAGCGCATCGACGGTGCGGTTCACGCCGCTGCCGCAACTGCTTGCCGCCGCCGGCTTCCTCGTGTTCCAGCCGAACTATCGCGGCAGCACGAATCTCGGCGATGCCTTCCAGCACGCGATCTACCGCGACACCGGCGAAGGTCCCGGCAGGGACGTGATGGCGGGCGTGGCCGCGGTCGAGAAACTCGGGATCGTGGACAAGGATCGCGTTGGCGTATCCGGCTGGTCGTATGGCGGCTACATGACCACGTGGCTGACCGGTCATTACGATGCGTGGAAGGCAGCCGTGTCCGGTGCCGCGCTGACCGACTGGGTGATGGATTACACCGTCGCGTATTACCAGATGGGCGACACGTATTTCTTCGGCTCGACGCCGTGGACCGCCGCAGGCTGGGATATCTGGCGCCAGCAATCGCCGATCGCATCTGCGCGCAACGTCAAGGCGCCCACGCTGATCATGGGCGACGTCGGCGATCCGAACGTGCCCTTGGTCAACAGTTTCGAGTGGTATCACGCGTTGCGCGACAACGGCGTCACCGTCGAGTTCTGGGCCTATCCCGCAGACAGCCACTTCCCGGGCGACATCGTGCAGCAGACCGATGTGTATCGGCGCTGGGTGGGCTGGATGACCACGCATCTCAAATAGCGAGGGGAACGAGACATGGGCAAGTTCGCACGCACGTGGCAATTGATGGGCGCGTCCTGGCGAATGCTGCAGCAGGACAAGCGCCTGATCGTGTTTCCACTGATCTCGGGCGTGGCGCTGGCGATCATCATCGCCCTGTTTGCCGTGCCGGTATTCGTCGCACTCGCCGGACATCCGCACGCGAGTAGCCCGGTGCACATGACGCTGCCGATGTACGCGGCGATGTTCGTGTTCTATTTTCTCGATTACTTCGTGATCATCTTCTTCAACTCGGCACTGATCGCGTGCGTGCTGAAGCAGATCGACGGCGAGCAGCCCACGCTGGGCTATGGTCTGGCGGTTGCGCGCCAGCGGCTTCCGCAGATCCTCGGGTGGGCGCTCCTGACCAGCACCGTCGGCATCGTGCTGCGGATGCTGGAAGAAAAGGTGGGCTTCATCGGGCGCATCGTGGTCGGCTTGCTCGGCATGGCCTGGTCGGTCACGTCGTTCCTTGTCGTGCCGGTGATGGTGGTCGAGGATTCAGGCCCGATCGAGTCGTACAAGCGATCGGTGGAAATGCTGCGGCAAACCTGGGGCGAACAGATCATCGGCAATGTCAGCTTCGGGCTGATCTTCGGCCTGTTCGGCATCGCGCCGGCGGTGATGTTGTTCTTCCTCGCGGCGTTGGGCGGGAGGGAAGTGTTTTTGGCGGCAATGGTGATTCTCGCGGTCTATCTGGTGGCCTTGGCCCTGATCCAGTCCACCTTGCAAACGATCTATCAGGTCGCGATCTATCTTTATGCCGCGAATGGCGAAGCGCCGTCCGGATTCGACGACCAGCTGGTCGCCGGTGCCTTCCGTGAGAAGCAGGCAAGGCGCTGGATTTGAATGGACCGATTGGCGCAAGGAGAGGGCATTGGTGAACCCGCAAGACGTGCTGCACTTCTGGTTCGTGGAAGCGAAGCCGGAGCAACTGTTCGAAAAGGACGTGGCGTTCGATGCCGAAATCCGTGCGCGGTTCGGCGAAACACACGCGGCGGCCGCGCGCGGCGAACTCGCTGCGTGGCGCGATATGCCCGGCGGCCGGCTGGCCGAGATCATCGTGCTCGATCAGTTTTCACGCAATCTGTTCCGCGACGACGCGCGCGCCTTCGCGACCGACGGCATGGCGCTGGTCCTGGCGCAGGAGGCGATCCGCGCGGGCGCCGATCGGGACATGCCGCCCGTGCGGCGCGCGTTCCTCTACATGCCCTTCATGCATTCGGAGTCGCGCGTGATCCACGTCGAGGCCGAGCGCCTTTTCCGGCAGCCGGGGCTCGAGAACAACTACGGATTCGAGCTGAAACACAAGGCGATCATCGACCGCTTCGGGCGCTTCCCGCATCGGAATCGCGTGCTTGGGCGCGCTTCGACGCCCGAGGAACTCGCGTTCCTGGAGCAGAGCGGTTCGTCGTTCTGAGGTTGCGGTCCACACTCATTCTGGCTGCGAAGCTTTGCGCCGCCGCAGCCACCAGCCCATTCCCGTGACGCCAAGCACCAGCACGGCGTCCACGAGATAACGCAATGGGTCGTGGGCGTCGAACCAGCCGTTCACCAGATCGTCGCGCGTGATCATGCGTGCCGCGGTCCATGCAATCGCCGCGGCGCCGATGTAGATGATGATGGGGAAGCGTTCGATCAGTTTCAGCAGCAGCGTCGATCCCCATACCACCAGCGGCACGCTGACCAGCAAGCCCAGCACGACCAGTCCAAGATGGCCACCCGATGCGCCGGCGATCGCCAGCACATTGTCGAGGCCCATCAGTGCATCGGCGATCACGATCGTGCCCATCGCACTCCAGAACCCACTCACCTTGTGCCCGAGGTTGGGGCCGCGGTCATCATCCTGTTTCAGCAGGCGCCACGCGATCGGGATCAGCACGATGCCGCCGATCAACATCAGGCCGGGAAGCTTGAGCAGCCACAGCACGGCCGCCGTCATCGCGATGCGCACCACGATTGCGCCGACCGTGCCCCAGAAGATTGCGCGGAACTGATGGTGTTTGGGAAGGTTGCGCGCCGCGAGCGCGATCACGATGGCGTTGTCGCCCGCGAGTACGAGGTCGATCACGATGATCGATCCAAGGCCGCTCCAGAAGGTCGGGTCAAGCGGGTGGTGGAGCAGCTCGTTGATCACGTACATGCGGTTCTCCTGGCGGCGACGATCGAACTTCCCGCGGCCGCGGGTGCGGCACGGGATGTCGAAAGTCTCGCGCGCGGTGCTAACCGCCGTGGCAACCGGAACCTTTGGGGTTCGTGCTGACGACCGCCACGCGAACCCGAATCACCTTCGGGTCCGGTGCTACTCCCTTTCGGGGTACAGCGGATCGATTGTCACCGCGCTTTGCGGCACCCGTCAAGGCACCTCGTGCTCTGGCAAAATACCCGGCTGCCTTCGTCCCACAGGAACCGTTCGTGAGCCACGCAGATATCCGTTCCGCCGCCCGTCCCGCGCCCGACCAGCCGCTGGTCGACGTGGCCGATTACGTGCTCGACTACCGGGTGGAATCGCCGGAAGCCTGGGACACCGCCCGCTACATGCTGATGGATGCGCTGGGCTGCGCGATGCTGGCGATGAAGTTTCCGCAATGCGTGAAACACCTCGCACCGATCGTTCCGGGTGCGGTGTTGCCGGGCGGCGCGCGGGTGCCGGGGACTTCGCTGGAACTCGATCCGGCGCAGGCCGCATTCTGCATCGGCACCCAGATCCGCTGGCTGGATTTCAACGACACCTGGCTGGCAGCGGAGTGGGGCCATCCTTCCGACAATCTCGGCACCGTACTGGCGGTGGCCGACTGGTTGTCGCGTGCGAACGTGCGCAATGGTGGCCAGCCGCTGACCATGCGCGATGTGCTGCACTGGGCGATCAAGGCGCACGAGATCCAGGGTTGCTACGCGCTGAAGAACAGCTTCAATCGGGCCGGAATGGACCACGTGATCCTGGTGCGGCTGGCCTCGACCGCGGTGGCCACCGCGATGCTTGGCGGCAACCGCGAACAGGTGATCACGGCGGTCTCGAACAGCTGGATCGACAATGGGTCGCTGCGCACTTATCGGCACGCCCCCAACACCGGCCCGCGCAAAAGCTGGGCTGCGGGCGACGCCTGCCGGCGCGCCGTGATCCACGCCCTCGATGCAACCACCACCGACGAGCCCGGTTATCCCTCGGCGCTCAGTGCGAAAACCTGGGGTTTCTACGACGTCGCCTTCGGAGGCAAAGCGTTCGAGTTCGAGCGGCCGTTCGGCAGCTACGTGATGGAGAACGTGCTGTTCAAGATCAGCTATCCCGCCGAGTTCCACGCGCAGACCGCGGTGGAATGCGCGATGAAACTGCATCCGGTAGTGAAGGACCGCATCGGTGAGATCGAGCACATCGAAATCGAAACCCAGGAAGCCGGCGCGCGGATCATCGACAAGACCGGCCCGCTCGCCAATTACGCCGACCGCGACCACTGCATCCAGTACATGGTGGCGGTGCCGCTGATCTTCGGACGCTTGACCGCGGACGATTACACCGATGCGGTGGCGGCCGACCCGCGCATCGATGTGTTGCGCGCAAAAATGACGGTGAAGGAAAATCCGCAGTTCACCAGGGATTATTTCGACCCGGACAAACGCTACATCGGGAACTCGGTACAGGTGTTTTTCAGGGATGGCTCGAGGACCGAGAAGGTTTCGATCGATTTTCCCATCGGTCATCGCCGCCGCCGTGCCGAGGGCATCCCGGTTCTGCTGGACAAGTTCCGGAAGGCCTTGGCGGGACACTTGCCTCGTCAGCAAGTGGCTGAAATTATTGATATTTGTGTCCAACCAGATCGAATTATGGAGATCCCGGTATCCAAATTCATGGATTTATTCGCCTTGCAAGGCGGCTCCTGAGTTGCAGATGAACGGATCCCCAAGCCAGAGGCGAAATTGTTTGTTTTTTGCTAAACTGGCGCAGCCGTAGCGGAACGGGCTGGGAAGGATGGCCTTCAATCCGCACAGTAGTTTTGCGGTTCGTGAAACGGAAACACGGTTTCATCCAGCACGGTTGAAGCCTGAAGAATCAACAACGAGGAGACTCTCCGATGAAACGTAACGGCTTGTTCGCGGTCATCGCGCTGGCCTTGGGTACTGTAGGCGTGATGTCGGTCGCGCACGCACAGGACACGGGTGCAGCGGCGGAAACAACGGGTAGCTTGGCCAACCCGAACTACAGCAACTGGTACATCGTGCCGCGCATCGGCGTGGTGTTCGGCGACAACGATCGCCAGGTCCAGTCGGATCCCATGGGCGGCCTCGGTGTTGGTTTCTGGGTGAACCCGCACATGACGCTGGATTTCGAAGCCACCGGTGACAATGCGGATTACAAGGATTCCTCCATCCGCGCCGGCAAGCAGTGGGAGACCCTCGGTCTCGACGTCGCTGGCCGCTGGTATTTCATGGATCCGTCCTCGCAATGGCGCCCCTTCGTTATGGCCGGTATTGGCATGTGGCGTCACGCAGCGGTGTCGAACGAACTCGCCCAGGCGGGCGGATACTTCGGGAACATGCCCAGCGCCAAAGGGTCCGGTTGGGGCCCGGGCGCGACGGTCGGCGTCGGCGTCCTGTACAACGTCAGCGATCGCATTGCCCTGCGTGGCGAAATCGCTGCGCGTTACTATCGCGATACCACTTCGGCTCAGCTGGCCGGGTTCGCGGGTCCGGGCTTGCCGCACACCTACGGCCCGAAGCAGTGGCTGGACTCGATGGCGACCATCGGTTTGGTGATCAACATGGGTCACGCTGCGCCGCCGCCGCCGCCGGCAGCCCCGCCGCCGCCGCCGCCGGCAGCGCCGCCGCCGCCGCCGCCGCAGAACGTCGTCATCGACCTGCGTGGCGTGAACTTCAAGTTCGACCGTCCCAAGAAGGGCGAGCACAACATCGGTCCGACGCTGAAGCCGCCGGCGTCCGATTCGCTCGCGATCCTGAACCAGGCGGTCGACACCTTGAACCGTTATCCGCAGGTCACGATCGAAATCGACGGGTATACCGATTCGGTGGGCACTGAAAAGTACAACCAGGGCCTGTCCGAGCGTCGCGCCAACATCGTCGACTCGTACCTGACGTCGCATGGCATCGATGCGAGCCGCATCACTGCGGTGAAGGGCTTCGGCGAAGCCGATCCGGTCGACACCAACAAGACCGCGGCTGGCCGTCAGCGCAACCGTCGCGTCGAGTTCAAGGTGCAGCAGCCCCAGAACGGCAGCATGTAAGCCGTTCGCGGAAGAACCGGTGAACCCTTGCCGGTGATTCCGGTGTGATACGAAAAAGCCCGGCGCAAGCCGGGCTTTTTCTTTGTGCACGAACCGGGCGTTCGGCGAGAATAATCTCATGCGTTCAACCCGCTCGCCGCGCCGCGAATCTTCCAGATGGAAATCTGCTTCCATGGCACTGGTGCCGCGGCACGGCCTTGCGCGCGTCCTCTCGCGCGAGGGCGTGTGTTCGCGCAGCGAGGCCGTGCGCAGAATCATGTCGGGACGCATACGCGTGAATGGAAGGCTGGCCCGCGACCCCGAGATGCCTGCCGACCTGGCGACAGACCGGATCGAGATGGATGGTCGACCGTTGCAGGCGCCCGAGCGGATCTGTGTCGCCGTCAACAAACCGCGCGGATTGGTGGTCAGCGCTTCGGACGAATGCGGCCGCGACACGATCTACGCATTGCTGCAAGGCGCCGGCTTTCCATGGCTCGCGCCCGTGGGTCGGCTGGACAAGGCGAGCGAGGGATTGCTGCTGATGAGCAATGATTCCGCGTGGGCCGCGCGGCTCACTGACCCCTCGGCTCATGTTGCCAAGACCTATCGGGTGCAGGTGCGCGGCACGCCCGATCGGGCGGTGCTGGAACGCTTGCGTGCCGGCGTCGTTGACAAAGGTGAGCGGCTGTCGGCGAAATCCGTGCGGATCATCGGCGGCGGCGAGAAAAATGCATGGCTGGAGATCGTGCTGGTGGAGGGACGCAACCGGCAGATCCGCCGCATGCTTGCGTTGTGCGGACATGACGTGATGCGACTGATGCGCGTCGCGATCGGGCCGCTCGAATTGGGCGACCTGCCGAAGGGCGGCTGGCGCAGGTTGACCGATGCGGAGATCCGTGGATTGTCTGTCGCGTGACGGCTATGCAGCCTCGCGGATGCCGCCGATCCAGGTTTCGACGACGCGCAGCGAAGGGTCGACGACGGTGAAGTCCGCGGGGAAACCCGATTCGATACGGCCGTGTGTTCCGCCCAGCCCAAGGAAATCGGCGGGATACGTCGATGCCATCCGTGCGGCTTCGTCCAATGGCACGCCGAGCATGTCCACGGTGTTGCGCACGGCCTCGATCATGCTGAGCGCGGAACCGGCCAGCGTGCCGGAAACGGTTTGGCAAATGCCATCGCGCGCAGTGATCGTTTCGCCATTCAATACGTAGGACGCATCGTCCGCCCCCACGGGCGGCATCGCGTCGGTGACCAGAAAGATCTTTCCGCGCGGTTTTGACTTGAGCGCCACGCGCAGGCTGGCGGCGTCCACATGATGGCCATCCACGATGACGCCGCACCACGAATCACGATCGTCCAAAGCCGCACCGACGACGCCGGGCGCACGGCTGGTCAATGGCGACATCGCGTTGAACAAGTGGGTGAAACCGCGCACGCCGGCGTCCAGCGCCGTCCGCACGGTGGCGTAATCGGCATTGGAATGTCCCGCGCTGACGATGACGCCTGCATCCGCAAGGCTGCGGATCGCATCGGCCGGCACGCATTCCGGCGCCAGGGTCAGCAGTGTCACGCCGTGGTGCAGCGATTCGGCGACGTGCAGTTCCAAGGCCTCCGGCGCGTGCAGGTATTTCTCCGCATGCACGCCCCTGCGTGCGCGGCTGATGAACGGGCCTTCGAGATGCAAGCCCAGCACGCCGGGCACGTTTTGCGCGATCGCGTCATCGACCGCGGCGATCGCGGCGCGCATCTTGTCGATGGTGTCGCTGATCAGGGTCGGCAGGAAACCGGTGGTGCCGAAACGCCGGTGCGCAGCGCCGATCGCGCGAATGCCCTCTATGGTCGGCTGGTCGTTGAACAGCACGCCGCCGCCGCCATTGACCTGGCAATCGATGAAGCCGGGCAGGAGCATCTGGCCCGTCAGATCGTGGACCTCTGCGTTCGGCGGCACGCGCGCAGCGAGCTCCACGATGCGGCCGTTTTCGACGACCACCGTGGCATCGTCACGCCAGCCCTGTGCCGAGAGAACGCGCGCATTGGCAAGCGCCAGGATCATCAGACGGTCTCGGTGACTTTGGCGAGGTGCGGCGGATGGTCAGGATCACGACCGCGCGCGATCGCCAATGCATTCACGGCGCGATAGAAGCTCTGGATCGCGAGGATCGGCGCGCACATCGGCTGTCGAGTGGGAATGATCGGCAGCGCGTCGCGGCCGGATGCCCCGGGCGCAGCGGTCCAGACTTCGGCGCCGCGTTGATGGAAGTCGCGCGCAGTCGCCATGACGCCCGCCAATGCATCGTCCTGTTGCGCGAACAAGAGTACCGGCAGGCGCGGACCCACCAACTCCATCGGGCCATGCCGCACTTCGGCGCTGCTGAAGGCTTCCGCGTGCAGCGCGCAGGTTTCCTTCAGCTTCAGCGCGGCTTCCTGCGCGGCGGCGAGGCCATAGCCGCGCCCGAGCACGAACAGATCGTGCATGCCGCGCAGTCCGTCGACCAGTGGGGACCAGTCGAGCTCGAACGCCTGGTGTAATTGGTCGGGCAGTCCGCGCAAGGCGTCGAGCAGCATCGCGTCTTGCCGCCAGTGCGCGACAAGGTGCAGGACCGCGCCCAGCGAACCGATGAAACTCTTGGTCGCCGCCACGCTTTTTTCGGGGCCGGCTTGCAGCGGGATCACGGTGTCGGCCAGCGCGGCCAGCGGCGAATTTTCCGCGTTGACCATCGCAACGACGCGCGCGCCGGCATTGCGCGCGGCTTCGGCGCTGCGCAACAGGTCGGGACTGGCGCCCGATTGCGAGATGACCAGGTACAGCGCGCCGCGCAGCCGCAATGGCACCGAATAAATCGATTCGACCGACGGCGACGCCGATGCGGTGACGCAGCCGGTCTGCGTCTCGATGATGTATTTCGCATAGGTGGCGGCGTGATCGGAGCTGCCGCGCGCGCAGGTGGCCACGAACGGCGGCGCGTTGTCGCGCAGCTCCGCTGCCAGCTTGCGGACGGCGGCATCGTTGCGCTCCAGTTGCCGCGCTACCGTGTCGGCCGCTTCGGCAGCTTCACGGTGCAGCAGCGTGGATTCGGCTTTCATCCCGGCAGGCATCGGGCCGTCACGCCTTCGGACGTGGCGGCGCGGTCGAACCGCGCACCACCAGTTCGGGGCTGAAGCCTTCGTTTTCCACTTCGCCGCCGTGGATCTGCGCAATCAAAAGCCGCGCGGCGTGTTCGGCGATCAGTTCGGTGCGTTGCCGTGAGGTGGTGAGCGAAGGCCACGAATGCCGCGAGAACGGACTGTCCTCGAAGCCTGCTACTGACAAGTCGTAGGGCACGTGCAGTCCGGCTGCTCGGGCGGCCGCCAGAACGCCCGCAGCGATTTCATCGTTCGAGCCGAAAATCGCGGTCGGCGGTTCGGCAAGTCCGAGCAACCGACGCGCACCGCGAAATCCGTCATCGAACGAATAATCGCCTTCCAGTACCAGTTCGTCCGACATCGGCACGCCGTAATCCTGCAGCGCCTTTTCGTAGCCCTTGTAGCGCTCGGGGCTCGATCGATGCTGTTTGCCGCCCCACAGGAAGCCGATGCGCAGATGACCGAGCTGGATCAGGTAGGCGGTGATCGCGTAGGCGGCGTCGCGGTCGTCCACGAACACGCAGGTGAAGCCGTCGTGCGGATCCTCGGCCGCGGAAATCACCCGCACCAGCGGGATGTTGTAGGCGGCCAGCTCGCGCAGCAAAGCCATGCGTTCGGACATCGGCGGCGCCAGGACCAGGCCGGCAAGACGCGAGCGGTGCACCAGGTCGCGCAATTCCTCCGCGAGTTTCGGGCCGCGCGAATCGCACGGGTGGATCTGCAGGCCGAAGCCCATCTCGCGGCATGCCGCCAGGGCGCCCTGCTGCACCGCGATGATGTAGTACGGATTCGGGTTGTCATACACCAGGCCGATCGCGTACGCCTTCGCGCTGCGCAGACTGCGCGCGGAAAGATCCGGACGGTAATCGAGCTGTTCGATCGCGCGCATCACGCGCTCGCGCGTTTCGTCGCGCACCGAGCTTTCCCGGTTGATGACGCGCGAGACCGTTTTCAGCGATACCTTGGCCTGTCTTGCGACATCCCGGATGGTGGCGGTTCCCAAGTGCGGCTCCTTGTGGCGCATGCCGGTGCAGTGCTGGGGTCAGGGCGTTGCGGCAGCGGAATCGATCGCCGCTTCGCGCGCCGGCTGTCCCGCGCGGTGACCCAGCAATCCGTAGAACAGGATGTAGACGTAGCCGGGCACCATCACCACCAGGAACGCGGTCTGGAAATTGATGACTTCCTCGAGGTGCACGAACAGTTGCGGGATCAGTGCGCCGCCCGCGATGCCCATGATCAGCAGCGCCGAGCCGAACTCGGTGCGGTCGCCGAGGCCCTTGATGGCCAGCGGAAAGATCGCTGGCCACATCATCGCGTTCGCGAATCCCAGCGCTGCGACGAAGCCGACCGACAACGTGCCGTGCGTCTGCCAGGCGCCGAACGCAAACAGCACGCCCAGTACCGCCGAAACCGCGAGGTAGCGTTGCTGCGAAATGACGCGCGGCGTCAACACGACGCCCGCCAGGTAACCGATCAGCATCCCGATCATGACCCAGGATGTCAGGTGTTTGGCGGTATCGAGCGGCAACCCCGATGCCTGCCCGTAGATCACGATGCCGTCGCCGACCATTACTTCGAGGCCGACGTAAATGAAAAGGCACACCACGCCCAGCCACAGATGGGGAAAGCTGAAGATGCTGCGCCCCTGGGTAGTGCCTCGCCGCACATGGCGGTCGTCCGTGGGCTTGATGTCGGGCAGCGAGGAAAACACGATCCACACCGCCAACAGCACCAGCACCACCGCCATGACCACATAGGGCATGACCGCGCGCGACACGAACGCGTGTTGCAAGACTGACCGAGCCGCGGGCGAAGCCGCGGCCTTGATCTTGTCGGCGTAGGCGGCGGCGCCGCTCAGCAGCAGTGCGCCAAACACGTACGGCGCGACGCCGCCTGCGAACTTGTTGCAGATCCCCATGATCGCCACGCGCTTGGCACCGCTCTCGATCGGGCCGAGGATGCTCACGTACGGATTGGACGCCGTCTGCAGCAACGCGAGGCCTGCGCCGATCACGAACAGCGCCACCAGTGCGCCCACGTAGCTGTAGCCGCCCATGAAAAAGGCGAACAGCACGGATCCGATCGCCATGACCAATAGGCCCAGCGCCATGCCCTTTTTCATGCCGGTGCGCTTGAGCACCACGGCCGACGGCAGCGCGAGAAAGAAGTAGGACAAGTAGAACGCCATCGGAATCAGGAACGCGCCGACGTTGTCCACGTCGAACCCGACCTTGACGAACAGGATCAGCGACGAGTTGAGCCAGGTGACGAATCCGAAAATGAAGAACAGGACGCCGATGATCGCCATCGACATCATGTAGCGCGACGGCTGCGGTGCGGTTGCGGTGGTGGTCATGGGCGAGCCTGTGCGGGCGTGATGCAGCGTGGATTATGCAGCGGTCAACGTTGTCATATCTGTGTCTTGGGTCGAGTATCGCATGTCCTGCATGCCGAAAAACAGCGCCGCCGTCGCAGTGCCGGTTTGATGCGACGCAACATGGATGGATCGATGAAGGCCGCATTCTGACTGCATTTGCGGGGGTTCGGCCTGGCCGATCCGGATTGCTGCATCGCAAATTGACAACGTTGTCAGCCATGACACACTGGCGCCCATTCGAATCGCCCGAGCGCAGGATGAGTGTGGCCGCCAGTCATTTGACCCAGCACGTCGGCCTGCACACGCAGCCGTTCCTCGCTGCGGACGTGGGTGGAACCCATGCGCGGGTTGCGCTGATGCGCGCGGCCACCGACGGCAAGCGCGGGTTCGAAGTGCTGGCCTACCGCAAGTTCACCTGTGCGGATTTTCCGGGGCTGCCGGAACTGCTGACCGCATTCGTCGAAGGCGACGCCACGCTGCCGGTGCGGCGTTGCGTGATTGCCTGTGCAGGGCAGGTCATCGACGACGCGATCGTCAATGACAACCTCGCGTGGCGCGTCAGCCTTTCGCAATTGCGTGAAGCGCTGGACTTCGACGATGTCGCGCTGCTCAATGACTTCGAAGCGCTCGGCTACGCGCTCGACGATGTGAAGGACACCGGCAGCCTGCTGCTGTGTGGACCCGAGACAGGCGGGGAGGGTCCGGCGCTGGTGGTGGGTCCGGGCACCGGACTGGGTGCGGCGGTGCGCCTGCCCGGTCCGGCCGGCGTGCGCGTGCTCGCCAGCGAGGCGGGCCAAATGAACTTCGCGCCGGGCAATGCGCGCGAACGTGAAGTGCTGGCCCATCTGGCGCCCGATGGCGGCTACGTGCCGTACGAACGCATCCTCTCGGGTCCTGGCCTGCTCACGCTGTACACCACGTTGTGTGCACTGCGCGGACGGCAGCCGCGGCTGGCGACGCCCGAAGCGGTGACCGCCGCGGCTTGCGCGGGCAGCGATGAGGACGCGGTCGAAGCCGTCGACGTGTTCTGCGCCGCGCTGGGAGGTTTCGTCGGCAACCTCGCGATGGCCTTCATGGCGGATGGCGGCGTTTACCTGGCCGGCGGTGTCCTGCCCGGAATGCGAAAACTTTTGCAGCGCAGCCGTTTCGTGCAGCGTTGCCTCGACAAGGGCGGCATGCGCGAATTCCTGCTGCGCGTGCCGGTGCGCCTGATCGAGCACGGCCGGCACGGCGTGATGGGCGCGGCACATTGGTATTTCGAAAAGCACATGCGCGGGTCCGTGCGCCGCCGCGCGATGGGAGACGGCACCACGGCGTAACGAGTTCCAACACATATTCCGGGTGCTTCGGCATCCATCACCTGGCGAGCGAGAGAAGGGGTACGTCATGAAATTCCGCAAGAGCATGCTTTCGGCGAGCATCGCCACGGCGCTGTTGTTCGCAGCAGCTGCCCAGGCGCAGAACGCCTCGCCTCAGGGCCAGTCCACTGCCAACGACCAGCAACAAGCCGGTTCGGGGGCGCAGACGGATTCCACGCAAAAGAAAAAAGATACCGTCCAGCAGCTGGAGGCCATCCAGGTGGTCGGCGTGCGCGCCGCGCAGGCGCTGTCGATCGAAACCAAGAAGGCAGCCAATTCGCAGGTCGAAGTGGTATCGGCCGTCGACATCGGCAAGCTGCCGGCCAAGAACGTCGCCGACACCATCGCCCAGTTGCCTGGCGTCAACATCGCCGACGCCGCGGGTGCGGAAGGCGGCTTCGACGAAGCGGATCGGGCCAGCATTCGCGGCAGCGCACCGTCGCTGACACTGACCACCGTCAACGGACATTCCATCGGATCGGGCGACTGGTTCGTCCTGGGCGGCGGCGGTACGCGCAGCGTCAGCTTCGCGATGCTGCCCTCGGAAGTCGTCAACCAGGTCGTCGTGCACATGACCCCGGAAGCCAAGCTTCTGGAAGGCGGCGCGGCCGGCACCATCGACATCATCACCCGCAAACCGCTGGATTTCAGCCAGCAGCTTTCATTTGAAGGCAGCGTGGGCGGCGTGTACGCCGACCTGCCAGGCAAGACCGAGCCGCAGTTCAGCGGCTTGCTCAACTGGAAAAACGACTCCAACACCTTCGGCGTGATGGTCCAGGCCTTCTACGAGAAACGCGAGCTGCAGCGCGAAGGCCAGGAATTACTTGGCTATTCGTATATCCCCTATTGCGAGGTGCAAGGCACGTCGGGCTGCCAGACGGTTTACCCCGCCGCCGCGTCTCTTGGTCTGAAACCGACGGGGCCGAACAGCAACAGCACCGGCGTGTTCTATCCCAACCTGCCCGGCGCCGCGCTCTTCACGCAGACACGCAAGCGCGAGGGCGGATCGGTCGACCTGCAATGGAAGGCGACCGACAATCTGACCTTCAACCTCGACGCTTTCTATTCGCATCTCGATGCGACCGACTACAACCGCAACTACATGTTGCGCACGCGCGACCAGCTTCCCAAGCAGGCCGTGACCGGCACCATCGTGGGCAACATCCTCACCAGCGCCAACCTGCCGGGTGATCCCACGATTTCACAAGGCATCTACGACATGATCTCGCGTCCGGGCGAGAGCGAATCCAGCCAGTTCGTCACGCTGGATGCCGATTGGCAGGCCACCAACAACCTCGGCTTCAAGTTCCAGATCGGCACCACCAAGGGCACCGGCAACACGCCGACCCAGGACGTGATGGAAATGGACACCGGCTTCGGTTCGACCGCCAGTTACGCGATGAACGGGCTCGGCACCCCGCTCAACTGGAGCATGAGCGGCACCAACAATGCTTTCGATCCCGCAACCGCCGGGCTGGACTGGATCTTCGGCGAACAGAACATCCACGTGGTCGACAAGGAACGCTGGTTCCAGGCCGACGGCGAATACGATTTCGACAATGCCGGTGCGCTGTCCTCCCTCGAGTTCGGCGTGCGTTACGCCAAGCACGACCACGACAGTCCGACGGACATCGCGCAGGGCCCGAATTTCGCGTCGGCCGTGCAGTTCGGACAGAACTCCACGATCTACCCTCCGGCGGGTGGCAACTATCCGGGCAGTTTCGCCAATGATCTTGGCGTGGGTCAGATGCCTTCCGACATCTGGTTCTGGACGCCGGCCCAACTTGCCCAGTTGAATGCGCTTTATGCCAATCGCAAGGTGACGAACGATCCCGGCACTTCCCGCTTCTACCCGAATGGCATTTACAGCATGACGGAGAAGAATGGCGCCGCCTACATCCAGGCCAACTTCACCGGTGAACACTGGACCGCCAATGCCGGTCTGCGCTACGTGTCCACCGACGAGAAAATCGGCTACACCAGTCCGGGCATCCAGGAATCGAGCTACGCGGTCGGCACGCCCCCTTCAGCGTTCTATCCCGCCGGCTGGTACTGGAACTACTACAAGCACAACTACA
This sequence comes from Rhodanobacteraceae bacterium, assembly GCA_035547895.1. Taxonomy (GTDB): domain Bacteria; phylum Pseudomonadota; class Gammaproteobacteria; order Xanthomonadales; family Rhodanobacteraceae; genus 66-474. Next base: position 12,439 of record DASZTT010000178.1, on the reverse strand, counting down.
ACAAGGTGCTGCCGAGCTTCAACGTGAAGTTCGACCTGAATTCCGATGGCAGCCTGCTGACGCGGTGGTCCGCATCGCAAACGTTGACCCGCCAGGACTACACCCAGTTGGCGGGATTCCTGAGCCTCAATGACCCAACCGTTGCGACGGACCTGGGTGGCGGCAGCGGATCCAATCCGCGCCTGAAGCCGATCCTCTCCACCAACTTCAGCGCGTCGCTGGAATGGTATTTCGCGCCGCGCGGCCTGTTGGCGGGCAGTGTGTACGCCATGGATCTCCACAACTATTACGACTACGGCGCGGTCACGGGAACCTACCTCAACAATTTGCTGACCTACAACAAGACCACCAATCCCAGCGGTGCGCCGATCTACAGCAATTACCTGGTCAGCATTCCGGTGAATGTCAACGGCACGTTGAAGGGCGTGACCTTGAACTACATCCAGCCGATCGGCGACCACTTCGGCGTGTCGTTCAATTACACCTACGCCACGGGCCATTCTTCGGGAGGTACCTACCTGTACAACCCGGACGGCACGCTGGCCAACAATGTCGCCGCGGGTGACCGTCCGCTGTTCGGCACGTCGAAGAACACCGCCAATGCTTCGGTGTTCTATGAAGACGCGCATTGGAACGCCCGCGTCAACTACACCTACCGTTCCAAGTTCTACGACGGCGTGATGTCCAGTACCGGCCAGATGGCGCTGTTGCCCTACTGGCAATCGGGCCAGGGTTACCTGTCGTTCTCCGCGGGTTACAAGCTCAACGATCACCTGAGCTTCTCGTTCGACGCGATGAACCTCAACAATCCGCACCTGAAGTACTTCATCAATGGCTCGCAGGCGGGCCTGGGCTTCAGTACCGCGCCGGAAGCCTTCTACGTGAACGGTCGGCAGTACTACTTCAACGTGAACTTCAAGTTCGGCAGCGGGTCGCCGGCACCGCTGCCTCCGGCCACGCCACCTCCGCCGCCAGCACCGGAAGCCGCGCCGCCGCCTCCGCCGCCGCAGAACGTGGTGATCGACTTGCGCGGCGTGAACTTCAAGTTCGACCGGCCGAAGAAGGGCGAGACCAACATCGACCCGACGCTCAAGCCGCCGGCATCGGAGTCGCTCGCGATCCTGAGCCAGGCCGTGGATACCCTCAACCGCTATCCGCAGGTGCAGGTGGAGATCGACGGCTACACGGACTCGAAGGGCAGCCCGCAGTACAACCAGGCGCTCTCGGAACGTCGCGCCAACATCGTTGACGCATACCTGACGTCGCACGGCGTCGCGGCCAGCCGCATCACCGCGGTCAAGGGCTTCGGCGAGGCCGATCCCGTCGACACCAACGACACCGCGGCAGGCCGTCAGCGCAACCGGCGCGTCGAGTTCAAGGTCGGAGGCGAAGGCATCCAGCAAGGCCACCCGCAACAGTAGTGGTGGGATGCCGGTGGTTGCGCGCCACCGGCATCGTCCAGTCGAACCTCGGCGCGTGTCCACGGCACGCGCTGGGCGCAGGGTTTCATCGGAGTGAAGTGAGTCGCTCTCCAGCGTTGCGGGCCGGTATGGCATCCCGGCCCGTTTTTTTTGCGCGCGGACGGCTACTCGCAGACCAACAAGGACGACGACTGGCGCTGGGGCGAACAGCGGCTGCTCCACGCCGCGTGGTACATATATGCGATCAGCCTGCCGCACTAGCTCGCCATGCCGGCGTGCCGCGCGGCAGCGGAGGACCATCGTGCAAAAAATCCCCGTGCTGATTGCCGCTGCAATGATGGTGACCGGCATCGCTTCGGCGGCGCAACCCGTTCCGGCGTGGTCACTGCTTCCGCAACCGGCCGAAATGCATCCGGCTGCGCACGGCGCAGCGACGATTTCGGACGGCGATCGCATCCTGGTGCAAGCCGCGGGCGACGCGCAGGCGCTTGCGATCGCGCAACGTTTCGCGGCGTGGGTCGCCGCCACGCGCGGCCTGCATCTCCGCGTGGAAACGCAAGCGGATCGGCAGTCACCGATCGCGATCGTGTTCCGGCTCGACCCGAATGCGGATGTCGCGGACGAAGTGGGTTATCGCATCGCGGTCGGCGACGGCCGCATGGAAGTCACGGCGCGCGCACCGCGCGGCTTGTTCTACGGCGGCGTCACTGCTTGGCAATTGCTTACACCGGATGGCGCAAAGGGCGCGGTGAGCGTGGCGGACGGCGCCATCGTCGATCACCCGCGTTTTGCATGGCGCGGGCTGATGCTGGATTCCGCGCGGCATTTCCAGAGCGTGGCCGACATCGAGCAATTGATCGACTGGATGGCGCTGCACAAATTGAACGTGCTGCACTGGCACCTCACCGACGACCAGGGCTGGCGCCTGCAGGTTCCGCAATATCCGGAGCTCACGAAAATCGGCGGCTGCCGCAAGGCCGTGGGTCCGGATGCCGCGCTCACCGGAAGTGCGGACAAGCCGTACTGCGGCTATTACACGGATGCGGAGGTGCGCGAGATCGTGCACTACGCCTCGCAACGTTTCATCGAGATCGTGCCGGAGATCGACATCCCCGGCCATGCGCAGGCGGCGATCGCGGCGTACCCGTGGCTGGGCGTCACCGGCAAGCGGCCGCAGGTCGGCACGGACTGGGGCGTCAACACCTGGCTGCTGCGTCCGGATGCACGCACGCTGAAGTTCGTGGACGGCGTGATGGATCACGTGATGGCGCTGTTCCCGTCGAAGTACATCCACATCGGCGGCGATGAAGCGGCCAAGGATCAGTGGCAGGCATCGCCCGCGGTGCGCGCGCAGATGCGCGCCCTCGGCCTGAAGGACATGGATGCCTTGCAAGGCTGGTTCACCACACAGGTGGCCAACTACCTGGCACGACACGGACGCATCGCGGTGGGCTGGGATGAAGTCATGCAAGGCAAGGTGCCGCGTTCGACGGTGATCATGTCGTGGCATGAACCCGCGGGCGCGCTCGACGCATTGAAGCAAGGCCACGACGTGGTGATGGCTTCATCACCGACGCTCTATCTCGATCACTATCAATCGAATCTGCACGACGAGCCGCCCGGACGGCCCGGCGTGGAATCGCTGAAGGACGTGTACGACTACAGCCCAGTGCCTGCGGGTGTAACGGCGGATGAGGCGCAACGCATCCTTGGCGTGCAGGCGAATCTGTGGGCGGAATACATGCCGACCTTCGCCCGCGTCCAGCATGTGGTGTTCCCGCGCATCGCGGCGCTGGCGGAAGTGGCGTGGTCGCCGGCGTCCGCGCACGATTGGCGGTCGTTCCTTTCGCGCATGCCCGCGGAACTGGCGCGCTACCGGGCGCTGGACATCGCGTACGCCGACAGCGCGTTCGCGCCAGCGTTCGCATTGGGCGCAGGCGCGCACGAAACCATCGATGTCGCGCTGTCCAACCAGGCGGATTTCGGCACGATCCGCTACACCACCGACGGCAGCATGCCGAACGCCACGTCGGCGAGCTACTCCAGGCCGTTGTCGTTTCCGGTGCATTCCACCAACACGTTGCGCGCCGCGACGTTCACGACCGACGGTTTCGAACTCGCGGCGCCGCGCACGCAAACCGTCGATGCGGCTGCGTTGCTCACCCGCAACAGCGACCAGCTCGACTCCTGCAAGAACCAGCTCGTGTTGCGGCTGGAAGACGATCGCCCGCTCGCAGGGCAGCGCCCGGTTTACAGGATCGACATCGAGAACATGTGCTGGCGCTGGAAAGACGCGCCGCTCGATGACGTCAAACGGATCGCACTGACGGTCGGCAATCTGCCCTGGAACTTCGCGCTGTGGACCGACAACGCCAAAGTCGTCACGCGGCCGAAAGCCACGCCAGCGGGTGAATTCCAGGTCCACCAGGATTCCTGCGACGGTCCCCTGCTGGCCACGCTGCCCCTGGCGAAAGCCGCGCAGACGATGTTGCAGACGACGCTGACCGCGGCCATTCCGGCAACCACCGGAAGTCACACGCTGTGCGTGTTCGCCACCGGAGATCCGCGCGATGGCCTGTGGGCGGTCGGAAAAGTGCAGCTTCTGACGCACTGAGGAATTCCGTCAAGCATGGAGGGTCTCCAGGGCTCGCGCGATGGTTTCCGGGTATGCTGGTGAGATGAGTTTCATTGGGGGGCGCGCGTGCGAGTCGCCGCGACTCTGCTGACATGTTGCCTGATGCTGGCCGTGGGCGGCGGCGCTTGCAGGACGCCACGCACGGATGCGGTTGCGATGTGGCTGGCAAGAGCGAACGCTGCACGAGCCCGCGTGGCTTCTTTGCGGCAGTCCCTATCTGCGAAACACGCTCCGGTATGGGCGGGGGAGTACTACCAGGGCGATCATCTCGGATTCAATCTCGATTTGGTCGTTACGGCCGACCGGTTTGCATATACGGTGGACTCCGATATCGGACCGGTCGGCGATGGTGATGGCCTAGTAGAACGGGTGCGCGGTGGAATCGTCCTGCGGCCTGCAGCCGATGCCGACGATGCCGGTAAGCGACGGTTTGAGAATACGTTGGGCATCACGCTGGTTCCGGTGCAATGGGGCCCGCGACACTATCTCGTGCCAGAACATGAGTTTCCCGGGTTTGCGAGCGCCATCAACCATGGAATGGAACCTGATTCGCCAGGTCTGTTCCTGCTGAGGGTGACCGATGAAAAGAAGCCGGTGAGCGGTCTCGGTGGGCTGCCAGCCGGCATTACGCGTTTCGTGTTCGCGAACCAGGTTTACGTGGACGTCCTTGGCTTCTCGCGACTTCCTTTCCCTCCACAACCTGCCGAGATCGCACGGCCATTCAAGAACGAACGTTATCGACTCGTGTTCGACAAGGGCGCGAAGGACGGATTAGCGCCAGGGTTGGAACTATGGCTCTGTCATCCTGGCAACGAGGCGGCCTTCGTCACGATCGATCGGGTGGAGCCTCATCGCGCGTACGGAATCCTGAAAGTGGATTTCGAATCTGATCCCCGGCCATCGACTGCAATGCGTTTCACGACGGGACAGTACCCACAGACACGGGCTTGTATTTGTGAGCGCTCACGACAGTGACGCTTACCAAATGCAGGCCACATCGACCGCGTATCTATCATTTGGAATTAGAGCCCGATCGCCAATGGGATCCGCGATGTCTGTGCATGGCGAGGGTGGTAGTTTCGCTGAACCGTTGTTTTAGGATTTCAGCAATCCCGTCTTGCGCCCGACCTTGGTGAACGCCGCGATCGCACGATCCAGGTGTTCGCGCGTGTGCGCCGCGCACATCTGGGTGCGGATGCGCGCCTTGCCTTCGGCCACGACCGGATAGAAAAACCCGATTGCGTAGATGCCTTCGTCCAGCAGGCCGGCTGCCATCGCCTGCGCGAGCTTGGCGTCGTGGGTCATCACCGGCACGATCGGGTGGTTGCCGGGCTTGATCTCGAAACCGGCTTTCGTCATCGCTTCGCGGAAGTAGCCCGTGTTCTCCGCAAGCTTCCCGCGAAGCTCGCCGGCTTCGTCCAGCATCTTCAAGACTTCGATCGATGCCGCAACCAGCGCCGGCGGCAGCGAGTTGGAGAACAGGTACGGCCGCGAACGCTGCCGCAGCATGTCGATGATCTCCTTGCGGCCGGTCGTGAAGCCGCCGACCGCGCCGCCCAGCGCCTTGCCCAGCGTGCCGGTAAAGATATCGATCTTGTCCATCACGCCGTGCACTTCGGCCGAGCCGCGCCCGGTCTTGCCGATGAAGCCGGTGGCGTGGCATTCATCGATGTGCACCAGCGCGTTGTACTTCTTCGCAAGCGCGGTGATCTGGTCCAGCGGTGCGACCACGCCGTCCATCGAGAACACGCCGTCCGATGAGATCAGCTTGGTGCGCGCGCCCGCGGCGTCGGCAGCCTGCAATTGCTTTTCGAGATCGGCGACGTCGCCATTGGCGTAGCGGTAGCGCTTGGCCTTGCACAGCCGGATGCCGTCGATGATCGAGGCGTGGTTCAGTGCGTCGGAAATGATCGCGTCTTCCTCGCCCAGCAGCGGCTCGAACAGGCCGCCGTTGGCGTCGAAGCAGGCGGCGTACAGGATCGCGTCGTCGGTGCCGAAGAACCGCGCGATGTCGTGTTCGAGCTGCTTGTGCAGGTCCTGGGTGCCGCAGATGAACCGCACCGAAGCCATCCCGAAGCCGTGCGTGTCCAGCGCCTTTTTCGCCGCCTGGATCAGGCGCGGGTGGTCGGCGAGACCAAGATAGTTGTTGGCGCAGAAGTTCAGCACCTTGCGTCCGTCGGCCAGCGTGATCTCCGCCGACTGCGGCGAGGTGATGACGCGCTCGTCCTTGAACAGGCCGCTGTCGCGGATGGACTGGAGTTCGCTGGCGTAGCGCGCCTGGCCGGAGTAGCTCATGGGTGGATTCCGCGGTGGGGAAGTGCCTATTGTGGAGCTTTCGCGCGCCGCGGAAAACCGGGCGTCACAACTGCAGGCCGAAATCGACGCGCGTGGTCTTGCCGCCGTCGTCGATGCCTTTGGCATCCAGCTTGGGCGCCTGCACGAACAAGCGCTTGTCGTCGATCCTGCCGCGCAGCCAGCCGCGCACCGCGTCGGCGCGTCGTTCCGCCAGGTGCCGCAGCGCATCCGCGTCCGCCGGCACGTGCGCTTCCAGCGCCTTGCGCATCACGTCGGGCGGCTGCGACTTGGTCAGGCCGATGAGGTTGTGAGGCTTGTCGAATTTCGCGTGCCGGTAGGCCTTCTTCAGGTACTTGTCGTAGCGGTCCGGGCTCAGTTTGGTGACGTCCACGCCGTTGCCGGCCTCGCGCTCGATCATCTGGTCGACGGTGACCTTGCGCAAACCGGATTCGTCGAACTTCGGATCGACGCGCCCGATGATCTGGAGCTTCAGCGAAGTCTTCTGCTGGAGGATCTTCACGATTTGCGCGAGCTTCTCCTGCGCCGCGGCATCCAGCACGGCGGAGCCCGGCGCGAACACGACGTGACCGAGATCCTGCTGCTTGCCGCCGCCGCCGCCGAATGCCGAGGCGATCAAACGGAAGGGCGAGGTGACCGCCCGCGTGATCAGGTTAAGGAAGGCGTGCCAGACCAGGCTGCCGACGCTGAATTGGGGATCATCCAGCGAACCCGAGACCGGCACGTGCACGTCGATCTGCCCTTGCGAATTCTTCAGCAGCGCCACCGCCAGCTTCACCGGCAGGTGCTTGATGCCGGGGCCTTCGACGGGATCGCCGAAGGTGAGCTGTTCGATGAAGATATGGTTGTCGGCGTTGAGCTTGCCGTTGTCCAGCATGTAGTGCACGTCCATCGTGAGCCGGCCGCTGGTGATCGGATAGCCCGCGTATTTGTCCGAATAGGGCGACAGGTGGGTGAGTTCCACGCCCTCGGCATTGCCCTTCACGTCCAGGAACGCGACCGGTGCCAGCGGGTTGATCGTGCCGGTGATGTCGACCGGCGAGTTGCCGTCGAGCTGGCCCTGCAGGTTCACATCGGCGGGTTGCCCGCCGGCGCTGCCCAACGCGCCGATCCTGCCTTCGAGGTCGGTGATGTCGGCGGTGTAATTGGGCTTGATGAAATTGTCGGTGTAATTCAGGTGACCGCGCGCAAGCGTGATCCCGCCGATGCGGATGTCGGCGCGCGGTGCCGGCGCGACGCTTCCGGCGGGCGCCGGCGTCGCCTGCGCGACCGACGCTGGCGGTGCCGGCAGCGGCGCCTGCGCGACCGGCATCTTCTGCGCTTCCGTCACCGAGACCGGGGCCGACGCCGGATTGGCCACCACGTCCTGGATGTTGAGCCGGCCGTTCGCATTGATGATCACGCGCGCGTAGAAATCGTCCAGCGCCAGGCCGTCCACCGCCACGTGCGGCACGTCCCCGCCCATGCGCACGGTAAGTCCGCGCGCGGACATCGTGTTCCAGCGCAGGAAATCCTCGCCGGTGAGCTTGTCCTGCACACGCACCCGGCTCAGCGTCATCCGGCCGCGATAGCTCAGCAGCGGCTGCGGAGCATGCGCGCGATAGCGCGCGCGGCCGTCGGCACTCAACCGCGCGCTGTCGAGCGTCACGTTGAGCGGCACGCTGACCAGCGATTGCAGCGGTGCCACGTCGAGGCGGACGGCGTGCACATGCAGGTCGACGTCCAGCGGTTGCGGCCGCACGCTGCCGTCGACATGGAAACTGCCGCGGCCGATGCCGCCCGCGAGGTCCAGCTTCACCGGTTGGTGCAGATCATCCGAGACATCGTCGATGCCGAACTTGTCGGCCTTCAGCACGACATGGCCGCGCCGGCCGCGCAGCCGCGGATCGGTCAGCGCCAGCGTGCTGCCGTCGATGCCGATGTGCGCGATGCTCCAGTGCCACGCGGGTGATGTTTTTGCCTTGCCCGAATCCGGCGAAGGCGTGGACTTCACGAGATCGGCAAGATCGATCCTGCCATCGCGCAGGCGCCGCGCATCGACTTCGAGGCCGTGCAAGGTGAGCTGGCCGAGCTGCGCCGTGCCGCTGGCAAGATCGAAGCGGGTGATGCCGGCCTGCAGCGACTGCCACGCGACCGGCGTGCGGCCGTCGCGCGTCAGCGCAAGATCGTTGATCGCGGCGCTGGCCGGTTGCAGCGTGATGTCGAGCGACTTGCGCCAGCCCGCCTGCAGTCGGCCGTCGAGGTCGAGCGTGCCCTTGGCGAGGTCCGCGTTCAGCAGCGGCGGTGCCATCGGCAGCAGCGGCGCCAGCGCCACGCCCTTCAGCGCGAGCTTGCCATCGTAGCGGCTGTGCGCGAGGTCGAGCTTGCCCTGCAGGCCGACACTGCCGCCATCGAGTTGCGCGGCGACATCGACGGTCGCGGCCGGCGCGGCGAGCAGGGACAAGCCGCGCAGGTTGCCGTGGATGGATTGCAGGCTGAGGGCGGCCGGCCGGCCGCTGCTGGCGTCGGTGTAGTCGATGCGGCCATCGCGCAGCGTCAGCGCGGCGATGCGCAGGTCCGTCGGCGGTCCCGACGCAGCGGGCTTGCCACGGCCGAGCAATGCATCGAGATTGCTGTGTCCGCCCGGTTGCAACGTGTAATGGAAGTCCAGTCCGTCGAGTTGCACCGCACCGAGCCGGTAGCGCGACAGCAGCGGTTCGACGTCGGCCAGCGTCGCACTGGCGCCGTGCGCTTCCAGAATGCGATCGCCGGCGGATGTGGCGAGCGCCAGGTCATCCAGCCGCAGTTGTCCCCCCAGGCGAACCTGCGGCCCTGCCGCGGTTTGCGCGAAATGCAATTGCAGTTGCCCCGACAATTGCCCGCGCTTGATCGTCACCGGCAACGGTTCGGGCACGTACCCGAGGTAGCGCGGCAGGTCGAGATGGTCCAGCGTGAAGTCCATCGTCGACTCGCGGCTTTCCGCGAACGGTTTGGTATCGCCGGTGACGCGCAACGGGCTGCCATCCACATTCATCGCCAGCAGCGGCTGCACGAAAACGTCGGTGTCGTGCGGCAGGTTGGCGATGAACGGAATGCCGAGTTCCAGATGGTCGATGCGGTGGGCGGCGTGCGTCACCGCGTCGGCAAAGGTGATGTCGCCGTCGTGCACGCTGATGTTGGACACCGAGAAGCGCGCGGGCTTGTCGTCCGGCTTCGACGGCCGGCTGCGGAGCCGGGCAAGGATGTCGGAGAAATTGAATTGCTGCGGCGCCGTGCGTGCGAGGTGCAGCCGCGGATGTTGCAGCGAAAGTCCGTCCAGCACCGGTGCCCAGTGGAACAGCGACGTCCATGAAACGTTGATCACCATCCGGTCGACATCGACGAAAGGCGAATGTCCGTCGCGGCCGGGAATGTGCACGCGATCCAGCTGCAGCCGCAGCGTGTAAGGATCGAAATGCACGCGCGCCATGCTGACCGGCCGGCCCAGCATGGCGGTCAGGCGCGTCTGCAGTTGGCTCTTGAGGATCGGCGGCGCCGCGAAGAAACCCAGCAGGCCGAACACGACCAGCACGGCCGCGACGATCAGCGCGGTCTTGCGCGCGCGATGCGAGCGATACAGGCGTCCGGCCTTGTCGCGCGCCGTCGCCAGCCTGGAACCTGCGGAAGGGTGAGGATCGTGCATGCGGACGATATCCCTGTTGTACCGCGGGCCGGCCACGCCGCGAACGCTTTCCCCGCCGGCCGAGGGAGTTCAGGCAGCCCCGCGCGATCCGGGCGGCCCCGGATCAGCGCAGTTCATGCAATTCAGTTCCAGGAGCACACCACCTTGCCGCACTCGCCCGAGGCCATCAGGTCGAAGCCCTGCTGGAAGTCGTCGATGGCGAGCTGGTGCGTCAGCACTTTCTGCAGCGGGAAACCGGTCAGCAGCATCTGGGTCATCTTGTACCAGGTCTCGTACATGCGGCGGCCGTAGATGCCGTGCTGCGTGAGGCCCTTGAAGATCACCTTGTCCCAGTCGATGCCCGATCCGTTCGGCAGAATGCCGAGCAGCGCGATCTTGCCGCCGTGGTACATCACGTCGAGCATGCCGTTGAACGCCTGCGGATTGCCGCTCATCTCGAGGCCGACGTCGAAGCCCTCCATGTGCAGCTCGCCCAGCACGTCGCGCAGCGGCTGGTTCTTGACGTTGACCACGCGCGTCGCGCCCATGTCGGCGGCGAGCTTCAGGCGGTAATCGTTGACATCGGTGACCACCACGTTGCGCGCGCCGACGTGCCGTGCAATGCCCGCGGCGATGATGCCGATCGGGCCGGCGCCCGTGATCAGCACGTCCTCGCCGATCAGGTCGTATTCCAGCGCGCAGTGCGCGGCGTTGCCGTAGGGGTCGAAGAACGCGGCCAGCGACGAAGGAATCTGGTCAGGGATCGGCCACAGGTTCGACTGCGGCATCGCGACGTACTGCGCGAACGCGCCGTTGCGGTTCACGCCGATGCCGACCGTGTTCGGGCACAGGTGTGGGCGCCCGGCGCGGCAGTTTCGGCACATGCCGCAGGTGATGTGGCCTTCCGCCGACACGCGCTGGCCCACCCGATAACCGCGCACTTCGCTGCCCAGCGCGACGATCTTGCCGACGAACTCGTGGCCGATCACCAGGCCCGGCTTGATCACGCGCTGCGCCCACTCGTCCCAGTTGTAGATGTGCAGGTCGGTGCCGCAGATCGCGGTCTTCTCGACCTCGATCAGCACGTCGTTGTGGCCGTATTCCGGCACCGGCACCTCTTCCATCCAGATGCCCTTGGCGGCGTTGCGCTTGACCAGCGCCCTCATCATGTTCGGCATGTCGGTGCCTTGTTCGTGGAAATCCCGACATTATAAGGCGGCGCCCCGCGGACGTGCCCCTACAATCGGGCGCATGCCCGGATACACCCACGCCACCGATGCGCGGCCGCGCGCGATTTTCCTGATGGGGCCGACCGCTACCGGCAAGACCGCGCTGGCGTGCGCGCTGGCCGACCATTTTCCGGTCGAACTGGTCAGCGTCGATTCGGCGCTGGTCTATTGCGGGCTGGAGATCGGCGCGGCCAAGCCGGATGCGCACACGCTGCGCAACTATCCGCACGCGCTGATCGACATCCGCGATCCGGCCGAACCCTATTCGGCGGCGCAGTTCCGCGAGGATGCGCTGGCCGCGATGCAGGCGATCACGGCGCGCGGCCGCGTGCCGCTGCTGGTCGGCGGCACCGGCCTGTACTTCCGCGCGCTCGAACACGGCCTGTCCGAAATGCCGTCCGCCGATCCAGAATTGCGCGAACGCCTGCGTGCGGAAGCCGAACATTCGGGCTGGCCTGCGCTGCATGCGCGGCTGGCGCAACACGATCCCGACGCCGCAGCGCGCATCCGGCCCAACGACGCACAACGCATCCAGCGCGCGCTGGAAGTGATCGCGTTGACCGGGGAAACGCCCACGGCATTGCATGCCGCCGCGCGCGACGCGCAGCCGTTTCCGTATCGCGTCCTGAAACTCGCGTTGATCCCCACCAATCGCGACGCGCTGCGCGAGCGCATCGCTGCGCGTTTCGACGCGATGCTGGCCGCCGGTTTCCTGGAAGAGGTGAAACGCTTGCGCGCGCGCGGTGATTTGCACGCGGATTTGCCGGCGCTGCGCGCGGTCGGTTATCGCCAGGCGTGGGAATACCTTGGCGGCGCGGGTTTGAAAGACGAATTCCGCCAGCGCGCGATCGACGCCACCCGGCAACTCGCCAAGCGCCAGGTCACCTGGTTGCGCGGCGAACTGGACGTGCGCGTGTTCGATCCGGAGAACCCGCATTGCGCGGCGTCCGCCACCGCCGCGGTGGCGCTGTTTTTGGGCATGAAAACCGCGTGAAACGGCCAAAAATGGGGCTTTTTGCGCTACCATCTGGTGCCGCGTGCAAAACCGTGCGGGACAGCCGGATCGGAAGGCCATAAAAATGTCCAAAAGCCAATCGTTGCAGGATCCGTTTTTGAATGCCCTGCGCCGCGAGCGCGTGCCGGTCGCGATTTATCTCGTCAACGGCATCAAGCTGCAGGGCATCATCGAGTCGTTCGACCA
>DASZTT010000177.1:0-9835 GCA_035547895.1 Rhodanobacteraceae bacterium | reverse complement strand
TCCTGGAATTCTTCAAGGATCGCGGCCACACCATCGTGCCCTCCGCGCCCTTGGTGCCGGCCAACGATCCGACCTTGTTGTTCACCAACTCGGGGATGGTGCAATTCAAGAACGTGTTCCTCGGCAGCGAAAAGCTGCCGTACGTGCGCGCGGCCGACGTGCAGCGTTGCCTGCGGGCCGGCGGCAAGCACAACGACCTCGATTCGGTCGGCTACACCGCGCGCCACCACACCTTCTTCGAGATGCTGGGCAACTGGTCGTTCGGCGATTACTTCAAGAGGGAAGCGATCGAATGGGCATGGCAGTTGCTGACGCGTGAATTCGGATTGCCGCCAGAAAAACTGTGGGTGACGGTCTATCACACCGATGACGAGGCCCACGCCATCTGGAAGGACGTGATCGGCGTACCGCCCGAACGCATCGTGCGGATTGGTGACAACAAGGGCGCGCCGTTCGCGTCCGACAATTTCTGGCAGATGGCCGATACCGGCCCCTGCGGCCCGTGCAGCGAAATCTTCTACGACCACGGTGCCGATGTTGCTGGCGGGCCGCCCGGTTCGCCCGATGAGGACGGCGACCGCTACATCGAAATCTGGAACCTGGTGTTCATGCAGTTCGATCGCGCCGAGGATGGCACGCTGTCGCCACTGCCCGCGCCGTGCGTGGATACCGGCATGGGCCTGGAACGCCTTGCCGCCGTGCTGCAAGGCGTGCACTCCAACTATGAAATCGATTTGTTCCAGCGCCTGATCGCGGCCGCGCAAAAACTCACCGGCTGCAAGGACCATGAAAACAAATCGCTGCGCGTGATCGCCGACCACATCCGCGCCTGCGCGTTCCTGATCGTCGATGGCGTGCTGCCTTCCAACGAGGGCCGGGGCTACGTATTGCGCCGGATCATCCGCCGCGCGCTGCGCCACGGCTGGATGCTCGGCGTGCGCGGGGATTTTTTCTGGAAGATGGTCGCGCCGCTGGTCGCGGAGATGGGCGAGGCCTATCCCGAACTGGCGAAGAGGCAGAAGTTCGTGGAAGAGGCATTGCATGCCGAGGAACAACGTTTCGGCGAAACGCTCGAAAACGGGATGAAGGTGTTCGACGAAGTCGCATCGAAATCGGACAGGACCATCCCCGGTGAAGATGCGTTCCGCCTTTACGACACTTACGGCTTTCCCGTCGACCTGACCGCCGATATCGCACGCGAACGCGGCATGTCGGTGGACATGGCCGGATTCGAACGCGCGATGGAGGCGCAGCGCGAGCGTGCCCGCGCCGCGAGCAAGTTCGAGAGCAAGGCGCAACTGCCGGCGGAAATCGCCAGCAAACTTTCGCCGACGCAATTCCTTGGTTACGAAACACTCGAGGCGAAAGAGTGCAAGGTGCTGGCTATCCTGCGCGATGGCCGCGCGGTGGATACGCTCGCGCCCGGCCAAACCGCCGCGGTCATCCTGGACCGCACGCCTTTCTATGCCGAGTCGGGCGGTCAGGTTGGCGATACCGGCGCGCTGGAACTCGCATCGGGGCGCTTCATCGTCGCCGATACCCGGAAGTTCGGCGGACAGTTCCACGGCCACATCGGGGAATGGAAGGGGAGCGAGGCATTGCGCGTCGGCGACAGCGTGCTCGCGCGCGTGGATGCCGCGCGGCGGCAGGCCATCGTGTTGAACCATTCGGCGACGCATTTGTTGCACGCGGCGTTGCGCGAAACGCTGGGCGAGCACGTCACGCAAAAAGGTTCGCTGGTCGCGCCCGATCGGTTGCGTTTCGACTTCTCGCATTTCCAGCCGGTGAAGCCGGACGAGTTGCGCCGCATCGAGGATCGCGTCAACGAGCAGATCCGCCGCAACGATGCGGCGGAAATCCGCCACATGGCGTATGACGATGCGATCGCCACCGGCGCGATGGCGCTGTTCGGCGAGAAGTACGGTGACGAGGTGCGCGTGCTGCGCATGGGCGATTTCTCGACCGAGCTGTGCGGTGGCACCCACGTCACGCGCACGGGCGACATCGGCTTGTTCAAGATCGTGTCGGAGTCGGGCGTCGCCGCGGGCATCCGGCGCATCGAGGCGTTGACCGGCGCCGGCGCGACCGCGCATGTGGCGGAAGAGGAGCGGCGGCTCGCGGATGTCGCAGGCATGTTGTCATCGAGTGGCGGCGATGTCACCGACAAGCTGCGCCAGCTGCTCGACAAGCAGAAGAAACTGGAACGCGAGCTGGAAGCGTTGAAGGCGAAGACGGCCGGTGCCGCCACCGGCGATCTGGCCGCACGTGCACAGGACGTCGGCGGGTTCAGACTGGTCGCCGCGCGCGTGGACGGGATGGACGCGAAGGCCTTGCGCGACGCGGTCGATACGCTGAAGCAGAAGCTGGGCGATTGCGTGGTGCTGCTGGCGTCGGGCAGCGACGGCAAGGTCGCCCTGGTCGGCGGCGTGCATGGTGCGGCGTTGGGCAAGATCAAGGCAGGCGAGGTGGTGGCGCATGTCGCGGCACAGATCGAAGGCAAGGGCGGCGGACGGCCCGACATGGCACAAGGCGGTGGCGTGGACTCGCCAGCGCTGGATCAGGCCCTCGAGGGGCTGGCCGGCTGGTTGGCAACCGCGTTCGCGTGACGGTACGCTATGCCGATAGTCATGCCGTTTTTGCTGCCATTTGCATTGCGCCTGCGCCGCGCATTCAGCTATAGTCCCCACGCATCGATCGCCCCCGCGCCGGTCTAGTGCGGGTGATGGAGGAACCTGAACACGCGCATTCAACCGGGCCTGTTCGCGATCGTCCTGTATTACCGTGATGTGCGGTCCGGAGGGGAACGCATATGCGGGGATCGGGTCTAACCGGTCCGAATGAATGGAGTTCCGTCATGTTGATTTTGACCCGCCGCGTTGGGGAGACCCTGATGATCGGCGACCAGGTAACGGTCACGGTGCTGGGCGTCAAGGGCAATCAGGTGCGCATCGGTATCACCGCACCCAAGGATGTCGCGGTGCATCGCGAAGAGATTTACCAGCGCATCCAGCAAGAGCATCAGGCAGGGGCGGGTTCGGCAGTCTCCGCGTCCGACGAATCTTCCGGGAACGAGGCGGCCAGGGGCTGATGCCCGGCCGCACCACGGCTTTACCAAAACCGGACACGCATTTATCCTAGCCGACCGGCTTGCCGGTTGAGCGGGTGCGTGAGCAACGTTGTTGCATGCGCCAATCGTCGCAACGGTGCTGCAGGGATGCCGGGCGGAACGGCACCATGAAGTAGATTCAAAACAGATTCGGAGAGATGCCCGAGAGGCCGAAGGGGCTCCCCTGCTAAGGGAGTATAGGGTCAAAAGCCTTATCGAGGGTTCGAATCCCTCTCTCTCCGCCACCATCGCACGTCGTTTTCGTTGACGTCGATGCGGCAACAAAAGATAATTGTCTGCTGTTTGCAGTTTCCAAAGCGCCCGTAGCTCAGCTGGATAGAGTACCAGGCTACGAACTTGGTGGTCGGGAGTTCGAATCTCTCCGGGCGCGCCATTCAACGAAGGGCCGACGGTTCATTCCGTCGGCTTTTTCGTTTGCGGCTTGCGGCGATGCTGTCTTGCATTGACCCGCGCGCGGACGCCGCCTTACCATGGCGCATTGCAGCCGCGAATGTCCGCGGCGTCGCATCGGGGTATAGCTCAGTCTGGTAGAGCGCCAGCTTTGGGAGCTGGATGTCGGGGGTTCGAATCCCTCTGCCCCGACCATTTCATGCGGCCGTTCCCGATCGCTGTGTCGCCGGTTTACGACCTCGCGCCCCGCGGGGTTGCAGCGCAGTTTCGGTACCGACTTTTCCGACAGCCGTTTCGCGGAATGGCTGCACAAGCCGGTGCGCGTGACCGGCCGGACACGCGGCCGTGATGGAATGGCGCGCCCGACTGGAATCGAACCAGCAACCGTCGGCTTAGAAGGCCGATGCTCTATCCGATTGAGCTACGGGCGCGTCGCGGGTGCATTCTCGCAAGAAACCATCCTTGGCGCGATCGTGTGGCATCGCCGCCCATCACCGTGCCGTGCTGCGTCGCCTTCCGGTGAGGAGTAGCATTCCGGGAACTCGGCCACGCCGCCGCAAACCCCCGGAGGCTTCCATGCGATTCATCGGCGCGCTGATTTTCTGGATCGTCATCGCGATCATCGCCTACTTCGTCGTCGCATTCACCGGCGCTTATCCGGTGGGGGCGGACGTGCCGCATTGGGGCATCACACGGCACGCGATCGGCTTCCTGCGCGAACACACCGTCGAGCGCCGGGTCGCGGACATCAAGCCGCCGCCGCTCGACGATCCCGCGCTGGTCAAGCTGGGTGCCGAGCACTATGCCGAGATGTGCACGGGCTGCCATCTCGCGCCCGGCATGGGACACTCCGAATTGCGCGACGGCCTGTATCCGAAGCCGCCCAATCTCACACGATTCGCACCGGACCCGGCGGAAGCGTTCTGGGTCATCAAGCATGGGCTGAAGATGACCGCGATGCCCGCGTGGGGCATCACCCATGACGACCACACGATCTGGGCGATGGTGGCTTATCTGCAAAAGCAGCCGCGAATGAGTGCCGACGAATTCCGCACGCTCACCGCGAACGCTGCGCCGATGAATGGCCACGCAGCGGTGCCCGCGGGCGCTGCGTCGACGCCGGCTCCCGCTGCAACCGTGGTGCCTGCGCCTGCTTCCAGCGCGCGCTGATACGAGTGGGTGCAATCCGGCCGTGGCCGGGCCCTGCGCAATCGCACGAAATGAAAAAGCCGCGCGGATGACTCCGCGCGGCTTTTGGATGAGGCCGGGGTGCCGCGGATCAACGCGCGAACAGCGGCTTGTTGAGTCGCGCCATCAGGCGCTCGCGGCGTGATCCCTGCGCGGCATCGCCTTCCTGTGCGTTCGGAAGCGTTTCCAGGCGCCCGTCGGCGAAGCAGGCATTGAAATAGTCGACCACCTCTTCGTGCGGCATGCCCGAAGCGGCGGCGATTTCATCGACGGTGGCGTAGTCCTTCACCATTTCCTTGGCAAGCCGGAAATGTTTCGGGAATTCGCGTTCGGTTTCGGGCCAGCGCGTCAGCTTGTAGCGCTCGTTGCGGACCAGCTTGCGGCCGAGGATGCCGGGCGTGGCGATCAGACCCGCATACCAGCGCAGCCGGCCGAGCGGTTGCGCCGGATTGGCGAGGCGCGCGGCCTTGAGTGCCTCGGAATAGATCGGCGTCCACGCGCTGGCGGGCTGTTCGAGCAGCACGGCGAGCGGCTTCAATGAAGTGGATTCGAAGTGATAGGCATTCTTCTCGGGATCGACCACGAGTTCCGCGCCGTCCGGTCCGACCAGCTTGCGCGGACTGGAAAAGGTTCCCTGCACGAGCGCGAGCGCGAGGGCTTCGGCGGCGTTGACCGGACCGACTTCAACGGGTTCGGCGATTTCCGTCTGCGGCGGCTCGGGAGAGCGCGGCAGTTCGGCAAGCTCGGGCATGCCGTCCTCGATCTGCACGTCTTCGAGCTGCATGGCTTCGGCTTGCGGAGCCTCGGCGTGCACGCCCGACAACCACGCTTCCAGACCGGCAGCGGTGGTGCGCGGCGCGCTCGCCGCAACCTGTTCCGAATCGAGTGTCATGTCCTGGTTACCTTGCATGGCGGCATCCTCTCTGGGTCCCGTGGTCATGGCCGCGGGAAGATCAGTGCCCTTGCACGGGGCGTTGCAACACGTGTGCCAGTTTACGCAGCCGGATACCCCCGAACGCGTGCCGGCAGGTAAACATTGGTTACAGGCCCTCAGGCGAGGGCGCTTTCGGCGGGCTGCCGCGCCTGCAATGCCCACAACGCGGCGTAGCGTCCGCCGAGCGCGAGCAGTTCCGCGTGGGTGCCGCGTTCCACCACGCGGCCGCGGTCCAGTACCAGGATCTGGTCGGCGTCGACGATGGTGGAAAGCCGGTGTGCCACCATCAGCGTGGTGCGGCCGCGCGCGATCTCGGCCAGCTCGGTCTGGATGATCTTCTCGGTGCGGGTGTCGAGCGCGCTGGTGGCCTCGTCGAACACCAGGATCGCCGGATGCTTCAACAGCGCGCGGGCGATCGCGACACGCTGCTTCTCGCCGCCCGAGAGTTTCAGGCCGCGCTCCCCGACCGTGGTCTCGTAGCCCTGCGGCAGCGACAACACGAAATCGTGGATGTGCGCCGCGCGCGCCGCGGCTTCGACTTCCTCGCGGCTGGCTCCGGTGCGGCCGTAGGCGATGTTGTAATAGATGGTGTCGTTGAACAGCACCGTGTCCTGCGGCACGATGCCGATCGCCGCGCGCAGCGATTCCTGGGTCACCTCGCGGATATCCTGCCCGTCGATGGTGATGCGGCCGCCGCTGACATCGTAGAAACGGAACAGCAGGCGCGACAGCGTCGACTTGCCCGCGCCGGTTTCGCCGACCACCGCGAGCGTCTTCCCGGGCGGGATGGTGAAGTCGATGTCGTCGAGGATCGCGCGGTCCGGGTTGTAGCGGAACGACACGTGCTGGAAACGCACCTCGCCGCCGCGCGTTACCAGCGCTTTCGCGCCCGGCGCGTCCCGCACCTCGGCATGTTCGTCCAGCAACGCGAACATGTGTTCCATGTCGATCACGCCCTGCTTGATCTGGCGCCAGGTGAAGCCGAGCATGTTGAGCGGGATCGCGAGCTGCAGCAGCCAACCGTTGACCATCACGATGTCGCCGACCGAAAGCGCCTGCGCAACGACTTCGGATGCGGCCATCGCCATCAGCACGGTCACGCCGACCGCGATCACCAGCGCCTGCGCGCCGTTCAGCACCGCCAGCGAGGACTCGGTCTTGACCGCGGCGTCTTCGTAGCGACGCAGGTCCGCGTCGTAGCGGCGCGCCTCGAATTCCTCGTTGCCGAAGTACTTCACCGTCTCGTAGTTGAGCAGGCTGTCGATCGCACGCGCGTTGGCCAGGCTCTCGACCTCGTTCATCACGCGCACGCCGGCAGTGCGCCACTCCGTGATCCAGATGGTCACGACGATATAGACGGCCATCGTGACCAGTGTGATGATCGCGTAGCGCCAGTCCAGCCTGTGCAGCATGAATGCAATCACCACCGCGATCTCGAAGATCGTCGGCACGATGTTGAACACCACCCAGCCGAGCAGGTTGTAGACGCCGCGCGTGCCGCGCGAGATGTCGCGGCCGACGCCGCCGGTGTGGCGGTCGAGGTGGAAACGCAGCGACAGCTGGTGCAGGTGCCGGAACGCATCGAGTCCCGACGCGCGCATCGCGCGCTGGCTGACCCGTTCGAACACGGTGTCGCGAAGCTGCCCGAACAGCGCGCCGATCAGGCGCAGCACGCCGTACAGCGCGATCAGCGCGATCGGCACGGTGAGCGCGGCGATGCGCGGGTCGAGGTGGTTGACGATGTCCTTGAAAGCGATCGGCACGTACACCGTCGCCATCTTCGCGATCACGAGCAGCGCCGCTGCGACCGTCATCCGGACAGGGAACCCGCGGATGTACGGCCACAGCATCGCCAGCACCCGCAGCGTGCCGCTGCCGGAACGGACTTTTTCAGGGGCTGCGGGAGAAGCGCCCGGCGTCTCCGAGGTCGTGGCGCGCGCATGCTCGTTGCGCGGCGCGGCGGTCGCGTGCGGGGTCACCGCCGGCTTGGGCTTGGCGGCATCGTTGGGCTGCTGCGGATCATCGGCCATGCACGAATCATGGGGGCGCGGCGGCCGGGCTTCCAGCCCGATCCGCTAAACTTTCGCGTTTCCACGACAGCCCTTCGCCATGACGTTCCGCACCCGCTTCGCGCCCAGCCCGACCGGATTCCTGCACATCGGCGGCGCGCGCACGGCGCTGTATTGCTGGCTGGAGTCGCGCCATCGCGGCGGCCAGTTCATCCTGCGCATCGAGGACACCGATCGCGAACGTTCCACCGACGCGGCGGTGCAGGCCATCATCGACGGCATGCACTGGCTGGGGCTCGATCCCGACGAAGGCCCGTTCTACCAGACGCGACGGATGGAGCGCTACCGGGAAGTGGCGCAGCGGCTGCACGATGCAGGCAAGGCCTACTGGGCCTACGAGTCGAAGGACGAACTCGACGCCATGCGCGCCGCGATGAAGGAGCGCGGCGAAAAGCCGCGCTACGACGGGCGCGCGCGCGACGCCAACCTGCCGTACCGCGACGATCCGAATCGCGTGCTGCGCTTCCGGAATCCGCAGACGGGTTCGGTGGTGTTCGACGACAAGATCAAGGGCCGCGTCGAATGGGCCAATGCCGAGCTCGACGACTTCGTGATGCTGCGTTCGGACGGATTCCCCACCTACAACTTCGCGGTGGTGGTGGACGACATCGACATGGGCATCACCGAAGTGATCCGCGGCGACGACCACGTCAACAACACCCCGCGCCAGATCAATCTCTATGAAGCGCTCGGCGCACCGGTTCCGGCGTTCGCGCACCTGCCGATGATCCTGGGCCCGGACGGTCAGAAGCTTTCCAAGCGCCATGGCGCGGTCGGCGTGATGCAGTACCGCGAGGACGGCTACCTTCCGCACGCGCTGCTGAATTACCTGGTGCGGCTCGGCTGGTCGCATGGCGACCAGGAAATCTTCTCGGTTGAGGAAATGGTCGGGCTGTTCGACATTGCCAACGTCAATCACTCGGCCGCGCGTTTCGATTTCGCCAAGCTGGGCTGGCTCAACCAGCACTACCTCAAGACCGACAACCCGTTGGACATTGCGCGCGAACTCGCATGGCATCTCAACCGGATGGGGATCGATCCGTCTGCCGGCGGCCCCTGTCCCGTGGACGTGGTCATCGCCCTGCGTGAGCGCGTGCAAACCCTCAAAGCCATGGCCGAGCAGGCGCGCATCTGGTACGCGCCGATCGAGGCCTGGGACGACAAGGCGGTGAAGAAGCACTTGCAGGCGGAGGGTGCCGGCGATGTGCTGCGCGCGATGCACGCGAAGCTCGCGGCGTTGCCGGTTTGGAAGCCCGCCGAGATCCATGCGCTGGTCGTGGAAGTCGCGACCGAACGCGGCATCGGCATGGGCAAGGTCGCGCAGCCGTTGCGCGTCGCGATGACCGGTACCGCGGTGTCGCCATCGATCGAAGACACCGTGTACCTCGCCGGGCGCGACATGGCGCTGAAGCGCATCGACGACGCGATTGCGCGAACCGCGCCATAAACATCGTTCCGGCGCAGGCCGGATCCATTGCCGAGGCAAAACAAAATGGATTCCGGATCGCCGCCTCGCGGCCTGGATCAAGAATAAGATGGTTGCGTTTCCGCGCTTTCGAACCGTCCCGCCATCGGCATGAATGATCTCCTGCAAAAGCTGCTGCAAGGCGTCGACCCCGGAACGCCCGGCGCATTCTGGCGATTGCTGCACAACATGCTGGTGCTGATTCCCTGGTGGCCGCTGATCTGGTTCACCGTTGCGTGCGCAATCGTGGGCGCCGCGATCGGCTGGTGGCGGGGAAGGATCGCCCTGGGCATCGCACTTGGCCTGGTGGTGGGGCCGATCGCGTGGGCAGCGTTGTGGGCGTTGCCGCCGGGCCGTTACGGGCCGGCGCGGCGGCGGCTCGATCGACGCCAGGCGCTCGAGCACAAGATCGCCTGACCGGCCGGCGCTTGCAATCGCCGGCAAGCGCCCAGACATAAGCATTGCCCGCGCGCTTCGGCGCGAGCGCTAGAATGCTGCCGTGACCACTTCCGCACGCCAGGTTTCGCACCACCATCACCACGACGCCGCTGGCATCGCGCGCGAGGTGGAGCGCGAGTGCACGTCGCGCGGCCTGCGCCTCACGCCGCTGCGCCGTGAAGTGCTGGAACTGGTCGCGAAGGCGCGCAAGCCGGTGAAGGCGT
>DASZTT010000176.1:0-10315 GCA_035547895.1 Rhodanobacteraceae bacterium | reverse complement strand
TGTATTCCGGGCGTTTCGACGGCTTCTGCATCGTCTCCAGCGACAGCGACTTCACCCGCCTCGCGGGCCGCATCCGCGAATCCGGCCTGATCGTGTACGGATTCGGCGAGCGCAAGACGCCGGAACCGTTCGTGGCGGCCTGCGACAAGTTCATCTACGTCGAGAATCTTGCCGGCAAGCCCGACGAACCGGCGCCACAGAGGCCGCGCAGCGCGGCGCAACTGAAGCAGGATTCCGGACTGGTGAACCTGTTGCGCAACGCCGTCGATGCCGCTTCCGACGACGACGGCTGGGCCACGCTGGGTGCGGTCGGTTCGATCGTCAACAAGCAGCGGCCCGATTTCGACGCGCGCAGCTATGGCTACGGCAAGCTGAGCGATCTCGTCTCCGCCACCACGCTGTTCGAGATCGAGCGCCGCAGTTCGGGCGAAGGACGGCCCAAGACACTGCACGTGCGCAATCGCGTGAAATCTGGCAAGGGTTGACCCGATGTGGTGCGACGGATTGCGCGAACGCCTGCGCACGGATGATCCGCCGGCATTATGCGTCGCCTTCAGCGGCGGCCCCGATTCGACCGCGCTGCTGCACGCGCTGGCGCAACTGCCAGAAGCCCGCCAGCGTGGCTTGCGCGCGCTGCACGTCGATCACGGCTTGCACGCCGACAGCGCGGACTGGGCGAAACGTTGCGCGGATTTCTGCCAATCGATTGCCGTGCCGCTGGTTACGCTTCGGGCGCAGGTGGACCATGCACGCGGCGAAGGCATCGAAGCCGCGGCCCGCCGCGCGCGCTACGCCGCGTTCGCGGAAATGCTCGATGAAGGCGAATGGCTGGTGCTCGGCCATCATCGCGATGATCAGGTCGAAACCGTCCTGCTGAAGCTGCTGCGCGGCGCCGGTCCGGAGGGCCTCGGCGGCATGCGCCCGCTGCGTCCGTTCGCGCGCGGATTGCTGTGGCGCCCCTTGCTCGAAACGCCACGCGCGGACTTGCGCAAGTACCTGATGGAAAACGCTTTGCCCTGCGTCGATGATCCCGCCAATGTCGATCCGCGCTTTGGCCGCAACGCGTTGCGCAACGAAATCCTGCCGCGCATCGCGGCACATTGGCCGCACGCCGATGCATCGATCCTGCACTCGGCGCGGCTGTGCCGTGCTGCTTCCGACTACATCGGCCGAGCCGTACAAGCCGCGCTGGCGACACTCCGGCGCGAAGTGGACACGCTGGACGTCGCCGGCTGGCTGGCGCTGCCCGAGGCGCTGCGCGCGCCGGTCCTGGACACATGGCTGTACGCGAGAGGTCTTTCCGCGCCACCCCATGCCTCACGCGCCGAACTGGAGAAGCAGGCCGCGAATGCCGCGGAAGACGGCACGCCCGTCATCGCGTGGCCAGGCGTGGAGGTCCGCATCTGGGACGGACGTCTGCACGCGACGCCACCCCTCTCAGCGCCGCCCACGGATTGGCAAGGACAGTGGAACGGCGCACCGCTCGCATTGCCGGAGGATTGCGGCGAACTGCGCCTCGAAACCACGAACCCGGCATCGGCGCAGGCAACCTATGCGCCGTTCGATCCGCCACTGACCGTGCGCTTCCGTGAAGGCGGTGAACGGATCAGGCCCGCCGGCGATCCGCACACACGCGAACTGCGCGATTTGTTCCAGCAGGCGCGCGTGCCACCGTGGCTGCGCGTGCGCTGCCCGCTCGTCTACGAGAATGACGCATTGATCGCGGTCGCCGATCTCTGGTTCAGCGAACGCGGCAAGACCATTTTCGATGCCCTTGATGCGCGGCCGCGCTGGACCCGGCCGGCGTGGTCCGGTTGCAAGTTGCGCTGATTCAAGGCTGTTCCGGAAGAAGCCCCACGACAGGCGAGCGCATTGGGGTTCCACCGATGCGTGCGCTG
Organism: Rhodanobacteraceae bacterium; assembly: GCA_035547895.1. GTDB lineage: Bacteria > Pseudomonadota > Gammaproteobacteria > Xanthomonadales > Rhodanobacteraceae > 66-474. The sequence continues at coordinate 8,417 of DASZTT010000176.1, read as the reverse complement.
GATGCGAGTCGTGTAGACGTGCACTCAATCCAGGTGGTCGCGGCCACCGACGATGATCCGCGCGCCGCGTTGCCACGTCACGTACGACCACGCCCAGTTCCACACCACCGCCAGCCGGTTGCGGAATCCGATCAGGAAAAAGATGTGCGCGAACAGCCAGAACAGCCAACCGATGAAGCCTGAAAATTGCAGGCCGCGCAGATCCACCACCGCCGACGACCGGCTGATGCTGGCGAGACTGCCGTAGTCGTGATAGCGGAACGGCCGCGTCGCGCGGCCGGCGATGCGATCGCGGATCGCCCGCGCCGCATGCGTTCCCATCTGCTTGGCCGCGGGCGCCATGCCGGGCACGAGCTGGCCGTCCTGCTCCACCCAGGCAAGATCGCCGATCACGAACACCTCGGGATGTCCGGGCAGCGACAGGTCGGGCGACACTTTCACGCGTCCTGCCTTGTCGCGTTCGCCGCCGAGTTGCGCGCCCAGCGGCGAGGCGGCCACGCCCGCCGCCCACAACACGGTGCGCGCGGCAATCTGTTCATCGCCCATGCGCACGCCGGTCGCATCGATGTCGGTCACGGCGGCGCCCGTGTGGACTTCGACACCCATGCGTTCGAGCTTGCGCTGCGCCACCGCCGAGAGCTTTTCCGGCATGGCCGACAACACGCGCGGACCGGCTTCGATCAGGTGGATGCGCGCGTCACGCGGATGCGCAATGCGGAACTCGCGCGGCAGCGTGTGGTGCGCGATCTCGGCCAGCGTGCCGGCCAGCTCGACGCCGGTCGGGCCGGCGCCGACGATCACGAACGTCAGCCATTGCTTGCGAAGGTCGAGATCGGGTTCGCGCTCGCCCGCTTCGAACGCTGACAGGATCCGGCGCCGGATCGCCAGCGCGTCGTTCATGGTCTTGAGGCCCGGCGCGAACGCCGCCCAGACATCGTGGCCGAAATACGCGTGCGTTGAGCCGGTCGCGACAACGAGATAGTCGTATTCGATGGTTTGCGTGCCCGCGTGCACGCGCCGTGCGGCGATGTCGATGCCAGTCACCTCTTCCATCCACACCGTGGCATTGGCCTGCCTGCGCACGATATGACGCAGTGGCGCCGCGATGTCCGGGCCGGACAACGTGGCGCCGGCCACCTGGTACAGCAGTGGCTGGAACACGTGGTGGTTGGCGCGATCGACCAGCGTCACACGCACCGGTGCGCGGGCCAGCGCGCGCGTGGCTTTCAGGCCACCGAAACCACCGCCGAGGATCACCACGTGCGGGCGTGACGTCGAAGCATCCATCGACACAGTATGCCGGGCGCCGTGACGGTCGGCACTGGACACACGCCGCGTGACGTGCGAATCATTGAAACTTGCCGACCACGGGGATGCGCCATGTATCGATTGCACGGATTCATGCTGGCCGCGTTGTTCGTCATGGGCGTGGCGCTGGCGCCGCCGCCTTGCGCAGCGGCATCGCCGCAAACGGGATTCACGCTGGCGCAGGTCCTCTCGTATCCGTATCCACTCGACCTGGCATCGTCCGAACATGGCGACCGCATCGCCTGGGTCGTCGACCAGAACGGTGTGCGCAACGTGTGGGTGGCCAGGGCGCCGGATTTCAAGCCTCAGCGGGTCACACGTTTCACGCAGGACGACGGGCAGGAAATCACCCAGCTCACCTTTTCTCCATCGGGCGACGCACTGGTATTCGTGCGCGGCGGCGACCACGACGCCAACTGGCCGGTGAAGGTGGCTGTCGATCCCGCGTCCAGTCCGGTCGAACCCAAGGTGACGATCTGGAGCGTGGACCTGCAGAACGGCACTTCGCGCGAGCTCACCGAGGGCGATGCGCCGGCAATCTCATCGGACGGCAAGCTCGCTTACATCAAGGACGATCAGGTGTGGACCGCGCCCTTGTCGGCAAACGACAAGGCCAAGCCTAAGCGCCTGTTCTTCGATCACGGGAAGGACGGCGATCTGCACTGGTCCCCGGACGGCAAGCGGCTGGCGTTCGTCTCCAATCGCGGCGACCACGCCTTCATCGGCGTGTTCACCGGCGACGCCACGCCTGTTCTGTATCTCTCGCCGTCAGCCGAAGTCGATGGCGATCCGCGCTGGTCGCCCGACGGCGCGCTGATCGCATTCACGCGCCAGCCCGGCAACGGCGGTCCACCGCAACCGATCCTTGAACAGACGCCGCAGCCGTGGTCGATCCGTGTCGCCGATGCGCGCAGCGGGCAAGCGCGCGTGGTGTGGCAAAGCCCCGATACGCTGGTCGGCTCGTATCCGCAGACCGCCGGCGGCGCGAACCTGCACTGGGCCGACGGTGGGGCAAAGCTCGTGTTCCTCGCCGATCTGGACGGCTGGCCACATCTTTATTCCATCGGCGCCAATGGCGGTGAACCGCTGCTGCTGACGCCCGGGAAGTTCATGGTGGAAGACGTCGTGATGGCGCCTGACGTTCGCTCGCTCGTCTACAGCGCCAACACCGGCACCACCAAAAACGACAACGACCGCCGTCACCTGTTCCGCGTGCCCGTCGATCGTGCGCAGCCGGTCGCGCTGACGTCGGGCGCCGCCTCGCAATGGTCGCCCACCATCGCCAGTGCGAATGCCGTGGCCTTCGTCGATGCGGGCGCGCAACGTCCGCCTTTGGTCTCCGTCATGCACGCCGACGGCAGCCAGCAAAAGGCGCTGCAGGCCGATCTGATCCCGAAGGATTTCCCGACCGCACAGCTCGTGATCCCGCAAGCCGTGACGTTCAAGGCCGCCGACGGCACCCCGGTCCAGGGACAACTGTTCCGCAGCGCCGATGCCGGCGCCAACCAGCCCGGCATGATCTTCGTGCACGGCGGCCCGCCGCGGCAGATGTTGCTGGGCTGGCACTACATGGATTACTACACCAACAGTTACGCGGTGAACCAGTATCTCGCGACGCATGGCTTCACGGTGCTGTCGGTGAACTACCGGCTGGGCATCGGCTACGGGCATGCGTTCCATAATCCGCCGCATTGGGGACCGACCGGTGCCTCCGAATATCAGGACGTCGTCGCCGGAGCGAAGTATCTGCAGCACGTGCCGGGTGTCGATGCCACCCGCATCGGCATCTGGGGCGGTTCGTACGGCGGCTATCTGACCGCGCTCGCCTTGGCGAGAAACTCCGACATCTTCAAGGCCGGCGTCGACATGCACGGCGTGCACGATTGGTCACGCGATATCGCCGAGTGGTTCGGCAAACCGGACGCACGCTACGAACAGGGCGACTACAGGCAGGCGTTGAAGGTGGCGTGGGACTCCTCGCCCGATGCCGACATTGCCAAGTGGAAATCGCCGGTGCTGCTGATCCAGGGCGACGACGACCACAACGTGCATTTCTTCCAGATGACGGACATCGTGCCGCGCCTGAAGAAGCACGGCGTGCCGTTCGAGGAAATGGTGATCCCCAACGAGATCCACGGCTTTCTGCGCCACGCCTCATGGATGAAGGCAGACACCGCGACGGTCGATTTCCTGCAACGCAAACTTGGCAATTCAACGCACTGATTCTTGTAACACAAGTGTGCTCCGCTCAGCCCATGTCGAATCCGATCGGGAACATTCCATGAGCACCACCACCATCCGCTTGCCGGATGAACTGAAGGGCCGCATCGCGCGGGCCGCGAAACGGGCCGGCACGACCTCGCACAACTTCATTCTGGAAGCGATCGCCGAAAAGGCGGATTCGGCGGAGCGCAGTGCCGATTCCCATGCCTTGGCCGACCAGCGCTACGTCGAATTCCTGGAATCCGGAAAGAGCATTCCGTGGGAGGAGGCGCGCAGTTACCTCAGGGCCCGGATCGCGGGCAAGGCCGCGAAGCGGCCGGCGGCGTGCAAGCTGTATCAATGAGGCGACGCGCGTCCGACTTGCCGCCGGAAGTCCGAAATCGGAAGCTCCGCGGCGTGCGCCGCGAAGCCGAACATTGAGAGGATCGCGAAAACCGCGCACCCCATCCTGTGTGTCATCCAATGGCTTCCCCCTTGGAACCATGGGCGAGTATGCCACTGGGGCATGGCATCAGGGCGAATTGCGCGATCCGGCTCCCTACTCGGGCCCTTATCGCCACTCACTTTCCCGGGTAGTGTCCCGCGGCGATATCTTCCAGCAGCGTCGCGTGCGTGGGGTTCCAGCCAAGCAACTCGCGCGTGCGTGCGCTGGAAGCCGGAACGTCGACACCGAAGAACATGCCCAGCCAGTCGAAGTGCTGCTGCGCACGTTCGGGGGGAATCGATTCCACAGGCACATCCAGGAACCGGCCGAGTGCCGTCGCGATGTCCCGCGTGGCAATGCCCTCCTCCGCGGTGGCATGCAACACGCTGCCCGGCGTCGCCTTGTCGATCGCGAGTTGCACGAGCTTGCCGGCATCGAGCCGGTTCACGGCAGGCCAGCGGTTCTGGCCGTCGTCGATATAGGCCGAGACGCGCTTTTCGCGCGCGATGCGCGCCAGCACCGCGACGAATCCGTGGTCGCCGCCCGCGCCGTGCACGGTCGGCGCGAAGCGAACGACGATCGAGCGGATACCGCGGTCGGCCAGACCCAGCGTGTAGGCCGCGTTGGCGATGCGCGGATGTATCCCCGCGTTTGGCGTGTCCTCCTCGGTGCCCACGCGGCCGGTAGCCAGCCCCATCGTGCCCGAAGCGATCAACAGCGGGCCGCCCGTGCCTTGAAGGACATCGGCGAATGTTTCGATCGCCGCGCGGTCGATCCGCGCCGCGGCTTCCATCTGCGAGAAGTCGTGCTTGTAGCCGAGATGCACGACGCCCTCGGCCTGCGTCGCTGCGTCGCGCAGACTGGCGAGGTCGTCCAGACTGCCGCGCAGCACCTCGGCGCCGAGCTTGGCGACCTTGGCGGCGGATTCGTCGCTGCGGGCCAAACCGAGGACATGGTGTCCTGCCGAGATGAGTTCCCTGACGCTGGCCGAACCGATCCAGCCCGAGGCGCCAGTTACCAGGATTCGCATGGGTTACTCCGTTGATGTCATTACGTGACATCATTATAACCCTATGATGTCACTGTGTGTCAACACTTGGAGAGCGCATGGGTCGCTGGGAGCCTGATGCCGAGAACCGCCTGCGCGCCGCGGCCATCGAGCTGTTCGGCGAGATCGGCTACGAGCAGACGACGGTTGCCGCCATCGCGGAGCGCGCCGGGCTGACTGCGCGCACGTTCTTTCGCTATTTCGCGGACAAGCGCGAAGTGCTGTTCAATGGCTCCGAACATCTGCAACAGGCGATGGTCGATGCGCTGACCAAGGCGCCGGCCAAGGCTTCCGCGATGGATGCGATCGCCGCCGCCCTGGCGAAGGCCGGCGATTTCTTCGATGCCGACCGCCGCCCCTTCGCGCGTCTGCGCAGCAAGGTGATCGCGGCCAACCCGGATCTGCGCGAGCGAGAGCTGATTAAGCTGACGACGCTGTCCGAGGCGCTCACACGGACGCTGCGCAAGCGCGGTGTCGAAGAACCGGACGCGAGCCTTGCGGCCGAAGCGGGCATCGCAGTTTTCCGGGTCGCGTTCGCGCAATGGGTCAGCAAGTCCGAGCGACGCGGCTTCAACGAGATCGTGAATGCGTCACTTGCGCGCCTGAGAACGCTCGCGGCCGAATAATGGGCGCATTTGTCGATCGAAATTTCGCGGGAAGCAGCCTGAACCGCGCGAACGAGAATCTCTATTTCCCCGAACTGACGCCAGCGCAGGCCGCGCTTAAGGGCTGCCCTCGCCATTGACCAGCCCGCTTGTACGCGCGGCACGGCCTCACACCACCGGCACACCGCTGATGTTGTTCTTCGGATCGAGCCAGAACGACTCAGGGACGAAGCGGTTGAAGATTTCGGCAGGCAGGATGGGTTTCCGTTCTGGCGCTTCGACCTTCGAGCGCACGGTGTGCAGGCCGGGCATGCCGACGCGGGAATCGAATTCGCTGGCGCCGTATTCGACGTTGTCGAAGTCGTGTTCGAACCACGGCTCGCCGATGAATTCGTAGACTTTGCGCAACGCCGCTTCGGGATGCTTCGTCAAAGTTTCGTAGGTGAGCAGCATCAGGTGGCCGGAGGCGTACTGGCCGTAGAACGCGTCCTTGATGGCCTGAAATGAAAAGCCGACCATGCCGCGCGGGTCGGTCAATGCCTGCACCCGCGAATACACGGTGGTGTTGGTGTCGAAGCGGAACACCTTGCTGACGCTGACCGGCTGCTGGCGCACCAGCCGTTCCATGCTGTCCAGCACCCACGGCAGTTGCCGCACGCAGGCGATCACCCTGGCGCGCGGAAACAGCGTGTCGAGCATCTGCATGCGGCTGCACCACAACCGGCTGGTGTCGAAGACCACTTCGGCATCGGTTTGCGCAGCGTAGAAATTCTCGACCAGGCCGCGCATGACCGAGACGCGTGCCTCGTCCGAAATCGCATGCGAGAAATCATTCTTGCTGCTCATCTCCGCGACCACGACACCCATGATGTCGGCGATCGGACTGGTCATCCCCGCATGGAAGCGCGGGTTCTGCCTCAGGATCGCCGCCAGCAAGGTGCTGCCGGAACGCGGCAGGCCGGAAATGAAATGGAACGTTCGGGATGGCTTCGCGGGATGCGGTGCGGCGGACATCATGCGCTCCTGTTGGTGAACGTGTGTTGCGCTGGGCGAAGTATCGCAGGCTTGGCCATATGCCAGACAAGACCCAATGTCATCGTCATCCCGGAATACTCGCGCCATCCTCGGCGCTCGCGCTACGCGCCGCCTGCGGCATTCGCGTTTGTAATCCTGCAAACGCAGTCGCGGAGCGATATCCGGAACCAGCGACTTTCGGCAGTTGTATGAAAGACACTGGATCCCCGCTTTCGCGGGGATGACGATAATAAAAATTGACTCGATTCTCCGCGGTCTCGCGCGACCGCAGCAAATGCAAGAGCGGCCCATGGCCGCGACCACCGGCTCGGTTGGGACTGTCGGTCGCGCGCAGGCGCGCTCCTGCAACGGGTTTTGCAAGTTGGGCTGACACGATCTTGCTGGCGGGAGTCCTGTTGATCCGATGTTGGGCTTCACCCGGAGCATGCTCCGGGTTCAGCACCAACCTACATGTCGACGTTGTGAGCGTGCTTATGGCCGCGGGCCCGTCGAAGCGCGGATGCGCATTTCATAATCGAGTTCGACCATGCGCGCCTCGCCGCGGCCGAGCACGATCCGCAGCAATTCCTCGGTCGCACGCCGTGCCATCTCGTGCACGGGCTGGTGGATGGTCGTCAGCGGCGGCCAGACCTGCGTCGCGATGGTGGTGTCGTCGAAGCCGCACACGGATATGTCACGGGGCACCGACAAGCCCGCTTCCGACACCGCCCAGATCGTGCCGGTGGCCATGTCGTCGTCGCCCGCGAAGATGGCGGTCGGCCGCTGCTTCAACGCCAGCAATTTGCGCGCAGCCGCGACGCCCGATTCGAACGAGAACCTGCCCTGCACCATGTAGGCGGGGTTCTCCTTCAAGCCGGCATGTTGCATGCCGTCGCGATAGCCGGCCAGGCGCCACACTCCGGCGCCGTGTTCCAGGTCGCCCACGATGTGCGCGATACGCGTGTGGCCCAGCGAAACCAGGTGCGCCACCATCGCGGCCGCGGCTTCGCGTTCGCGCAGGATCACGCCGACCTGCTTTTCCGGATGCCGTGGGGAAATCGAGGCGAACGGAACGCCGTTCTTGCGCAAGCTCTTCAGCAAGGCCGCGTGATCGGTGATCGGCGGCGTCAGGATCAAACCGTCGGGGCGGTGGCGCGTCAGGATGTCGTCGACGCGTTCGACGAAATCGGGCGAAGTGGAAACCAGCGGTTGCACCGTCATGCTGTAGTGCTGCGCTTCGCACGCCTCCAGCACACCGGCCTGCACGGCCATGATGTAGCTGGGCGAACGGTTGTCGTACAGCAGGCCGACCGTGAAGGAACGGTTGGTCGCAAGGCTGCGCGCCGACGTGAGCGGCCGGTACTTGAGCGCGGCCATCGCATCCAGCACCTGCTGGCGCGTGGATTCGCGCACGTTCGGCTCGTTGTTGAGCACCCGCGAGACGGTCTTGCGCGAGGTCTTCGCCACGCGGGCCACGTCGCTGATGTTGGCACGCTTCATCGAGGTGCTTGCGGGCGCAGTTTCAGTTCGCGCCGGCGGCGGGCGCAGCCGGCACATGCTGGATCGGCACGTTCCAGCCGCTCACTTCGACCACTGGCGCCGTGATTCCCTTCGCGGCGTAACGCGCGGTCATGGTCAACGATTCGCCCGGCCACAGGGTGACGTCGTTGTCGCTCCACAGGATCGGCAGCGCAAGCCCGCCGTGTGCGGACTCGCGGATCGACAGATGCTGGAACAACGCGACGGCCTTGGAGGATTCCGGCACGGTGAGCGTGACGGTGGTGACGTTGTCGCC
>DASZTT010000175.1:0-16845 GCA_035547895.1 Rhodanobacteraceae bacterium | reverse complement strand
GCCCAGGTGGTAGCGTACTGAAAGTACACGGTACCGTTCACGTCGCGCCCGCGCCCGTTGGTCACGGGCGCGGCACCGCCGGTCACGAATTCGTTGCGCAGCCGGTGGACCTCGCGGAAAGTGGGCGTCCATGGCCTGTTCACCGGAGAGGGCGCGTGAAGGCGATTCTTTGGACGTTGATGCTCGTGCCGGGCGTATTCGCCGGTGCCGCGCTTGCCATCGAACCGGCACGTGTGCCGATGCAATTTCTTGTCGGGACCTGGGATTGCACGGGCAGGTTTCTTTCCAGCGGCAAACCCATCGCATCCACGATCCGCTTCAACTTCGACATGGGTGGCAAGGTGCTGGTGAAGCATCACGACGACAAGCCACCGAACGGCTACCACGCGATCGAAGACTGGGTCGCGAAACGCGACGGCAGCGGTTATGTCGCGGCGATCGTGGATGAGTACAGCGGCGTGCGCGAGTTCGATGCAGCGGATTGGAAGCACGGCTCGCTCACATGGCAAAGCAGTGCCGGCGTCACGCCCGATCAGCGGTTCGTCTATACCCGGCTCGGCGTTGACCTGTTCCGGCTCGACTGGGCAGTTTCGCGGGACGGCAAATCATGGAAGACGGGTGACACGTTGACCTGCAAACGGCGCCGCGCGGCCTGACACGCATCATTTGCGGCAGGTGTTCGTGTGCAGCGGCGACAAGCCGGCGATCGGCCAGGGCGTCACCTTGCCATCGGGCAGGTGCACCGCGTCGATGCGGTTGGCGTCACCTTCGGCCACCAGCAGCGTGTCGGGCGCAAGCGCGGCGACGGCGAGCGGGCGGTTGAGCAGGGCCGCGACGGTGCCGACCTGATGCGATGCGAGGTCGAGTTTGCGCAGCGCGTTGTTGAAGGTGTCGGCGATGTAAAGGCTGCCCGCGTTCCATGCGACACCTTCGGCGTGTTGCAGTTGCGCGCGGCCGGCGTTGCCGTTGCGCATTCCGAAGTCGAACAGGCCGTGGCCGACGAGCGTGGTCACGTTGCCTCCGGGCAGCGCGATTGCGCGCACCGACGATGATTCGGGATCCGTCTCGTACAAGGTGTGGTTATGCGCGCTCATCCCGCTCGGCTGCGCGAATTGCGCGTCGCGGCGCGCGCCGTCGCGCAAGCCTTCCTCGCCGGTGCCGGCCCACGGTCCGATCGTCCGGGCGGCGGGATCGTAGCGCCAGATCTGATGGTCGCCGGCCATCGAAACGTAGAGCGCATTGCCGCTCCAGGCGACGTCCCACGGCGAATTGAGGACGGCCGAATGCGCCGGGAAACTTCCCGCAACCGCAAAGCCGCGTTCCCCGCTGCCCGCGACCGTCGTGAGGGTCTTGTGCGCGAGATCGACGCGCCGGATCAATTGGTTGTCGGTATCGGCGACGTACAACGCGCCATCGTGGAACGTCAGGCCGTGCGGCCCGTCGAACTGCGCTTGCGCGTAACCGCCATCCGCACGGCCTTGGCAACCGGTTCCGATGACGGCCACCAACCGGCCCGCGTGATCGGCGAGCACGATGCGGTTGTGGCCGGTGTCGGCAATGGCGACCAGGGACGGCGAGACCGCGACGCCGCCCGGTATCGCCAGCGCGCGCGTTTGCGTGGCGATCGGCCGCAACGGCAGTCTGGGCAGCTTCGAAGCCGGCGGCGCGTTCGCCAGCGCGGCCTCGATCGGTCCTGCAAGTTGTGCGTACGACTGCTCGCCGATGAAGGTCTTTTGCACGCTGCCATCGGGTCCCAGCAGCACCAGCGTGGGCCAGGCCTGCACGCCGTAGGCATTCCACATCTGCATGTCCGGGTCGAGCACGATCGGGTGGCGCAGGTCGTAGCGTTCGATGAAGGCTTCCAGCCCGTCCCTGGTTTTCGATGCGCTGAACTTGGGCGAGTCGATGCCGATCACGGCCAGCCGCGGCCCGAAGTGCTCCTCCAGCTTCTTCTCATCGGGCAGCATGTGGATGCAGTTGATGCAGCCGGGCGTAAAGAAATCCAGCAGCACCGCGCGGCCCCGCAGTTGCGCCAGCGTCAGCGGCCGCGCGACGTTGAACCACGTCAAGGCATGCGGAAAGTCGCTGGCGCGCGCCGCCTGCGCGCGCGGCAAGCCCAGGGCCAGCCATCCGGCGGCCACCACGATGGCGGCGAGCAAGCTCGACAGGGTGCGTTTCATCGAACTATCCAATCGAAGGTTCAGCGCCGCCGCGTCAAGTCGTAGATCGCGGTGTGAAGCGCCGTCACGCCATTTTCGGAAAACGAAGGCTGCGATGCCAGGATGTCGCGGCGCTCCAGCTGCCGGATGTCCCACTGCGCGTCGAACAGCCGCCGCACTTCGGCTTCATCGACGCTGAAGGGCGGGCCTTCCATTTCGTTCTCCGGGTAATCCAGTGTGATCAGGAGACCGCGCGCGCCGGCCGGAAGTTTCGCGTAGACCTCCCGCACCAAACGATCGCGCATCGGTGCGGGGAAGGCGATGAGCGCGGCACGGTCGTAGAACGCGCGGCATTCCCCGAATTCGCCGGGCGCAATCCCGAACACGTCGCCGTTGATGAGCTCGATCTCCCCGGCACCGAGCGCATTCGTGATCCGGTAATGCACGCCGTCCGCCGCTTCGGTCCTGCTTGCATGCAGACGGTTCTCGTCGAGGAACGCCTCGACCGCGAGCGGCGAAATCTCGATTCCCAGCACGCGCATGCCTTGTTGCGCGAGCCAAAGCATGTCCAGCGACTTGCCGCACAGCGGCACCAGCACGCGCGTGCCGCGGGCGACGCCGAGCGTTTCCCAATGCTTCTCCAGCAGCGGCATCACCGATTCGTGATGCCACCCGGTGCGGCCCTCGCGCCAGCGTTGCAGCCAGTACTCAGCTTTCATGTCCCATCCAGGAAGTGTGTCCGGACAGTGCCGGAATTCGAAGCGCGCGCCGACGTGGCTAGCCCTCGGGCTCGTGGCAAGCCACTTCGACGTTGTGTCCGTCGGGGTCGATCACGAAGGCTGCGTAGTATCTCCCGCTGTCGTTCGGGCGCAGGCCGGGCGCGCCATTGTCCTTGCCGCCCGCTTCCAGCGCCGCGCGATGGAAGGACCGCTGCGCGCTTCGCGTCGGCGATGTAGCCAATAATCGGACGCCATGGCGCCTCTCGCAATAGTTTGCCTGCGACAGCGTAGCGTGATTCGATTTCGGCGTCGGACAACCGCTTGGGTGCTATCTTGGCGTCGACAGGGGGCAGGCATGCGGGATCGTGATCGCACAATATTGGGGGCCTTGGCGGGTGTGCTGTTCGTCGTGGGCCTGCTGGTCGCAGCCGGGCTGGTGCTCCGGCATGGATTGGCACAATCCAGGCCGGAGTCACAGCAGCCGGCTTTTGCGCAGCACATGCCGCAGGGCCATCCGTTCACGCGCGAACAGACGTATCCGTTCCTCGATGCCGCAAAACGTGCCGAGCAGATCGCCGATCCGCTTCAGAGATGCCTCGCCTATCCGGATCCGCCGGGCAGCCACTGGAGCCACGATGTGGTGGCGGCGTACTGCACCTACCGCGCACAGCCGACGGTTCCGCTGGCCGAGGTTCGACAACTCATTGAAAGTGGCCGTGCGGCCGAACTGGATCGCCGATTTGCCGCGATGTTGCATGTACAGCAGACCCAAGCCAGTGCGCGAGGCTCGTTCGATCGCGCCTTCGAGATGGACTTCAACACCGCCTCGTTCGATGTGCACGAGCTGGTTCAAGCCTGGTTGCGGCAGGCCCCTGATAGCGCTTTCGCCCGCGCGGCGAGTGGCCTCGTGTATTCGAACATGGCTTTCGCCGCGCGTGGAACCGCGCTGGTGCGCAACACGCCGGAATCCAATTTCGAATCGATGGATCGCCTGGCGCTTCAAGCCGACGGCGACCTGCGCCGCGCGATTGCTTTGAATCCAAGGCTCCCGCCTGCTTATGACGCGATGGTGAGCGTGGGCGGCTACAGTGATCTCGGTTGCCAATATTCCTACGCCGCGGCAGACAAGGGGCTCGCGGTCGACCCCGGAAATTTCGCGATCTATGACACCCTGATGTGGCTCGCGCAGCCGAAGTGGTGCGGTTCCGAAGCAAGGCTTCGCTCGATCTGGATGCGTGCGCAATCGCACGCGACGGCCAATCCACTCTTGTCCCTCATCCAGCCGGCCGGCGAATTCAACCTCATCGACGCCTGCAAATGTTCCGAACAGAAGCAGCTCGACGCGTACATCGCCGTGCTTGACCATCCCTCCGCCGCGCGCGAACTGCTGGAGGCCGGCAATGCGGCGCGTGACCTTCACGAGACCGCAACCATGGTGATTTATCTTTCCGAGGCTTTGCGTTTCGATCCAAGCCTCGATGGAGCGCGCACTGACCGCATCTACGGCCTCGTGGATTTCGATAATGCCAAGTGGGCCATCGACGAGGCGGATAGCTTGATTGCCAAGTCCCCTGACAACGAGTTCGCGTACAAGGCGCGCGCATGGGCCGAAATGCAGGGCGAGAACGATCTCGCATCCGCGCAGCGTGACTTCCTGAAGGCGACGCAGCTCGATCCGACCGACATGTGGGCGCTGTCACGGCTCGGCAGCGTATATATCCAGAACGGGCAGCAATGGGACAAGGCGCGCGACGTCGCGGATCAGCTGATCGCGAAGGATCCGGACATCGAAGACGGTTGGATGCTGCGCGCAGCGGTGCAATTCGGCCGGCGGCAGCCGGCATTTCTCGATACGGTGAACCAGATCGCAAGCCGTTTCCGCAGCGACCCGAAGATTGCGGCGGTCGTTGCGCGCATGCGCGATGCGTGGGCGAAACGACTCAGGGGCGAGATAGTGCCCGGCGGCCCCGCACGATCGCCACGGCGGATGAACATCTGGGGCGCTGGTCAGCCTTCGAGCAATCGCACCTTGCCCGTGGCGAGTTCGTACTCCGCGCCGACCACGCGCACGCGGCCGCTCTTCACCGCTTCGGCGAGGATCGGTTGCGCCGAGGCGACGCGCGCGGCGTTGTAGGCGACGTTGGCGTCGACGGCGCGCTCCAGCAATCCGTCGCCGCCGGCCTTCACGACGTTCTCGATGCCGGGCCGCACCGCGTTGGTGATGTCCCAGATGTGGCCGGGCAGGGGTTTTGGATCCTGGATTTCCTGGATCGCCGCCTTGACCGCGCCGCAGTTGCTGTGGCCCAGCACCATCACCAGCGGCGTGCCGAGCACGCCTACGCCGTATTCCAGGCTCGACAGCGCATCGAGGTTCAGGTAATTGCCCGCGATGCGCACCACGAAGAGATCGCCGGGCGATTGGTCGAACAACAGTTCCGGCGCGACCCGCGAATCGGCGCAGCTCAGGATCGACGCGATCGGGTACTGCGCCTTCACGCGCGCCGCGCGGCCCGCGGAAAAGTCCTTGGGGTCGAGCTTGTTCGAAACGTAGCGCGCATTGCCCGCCATCAAGCGGTCGAGCGCGGCCTGCGGCGTGACGGCATTCTGCTGCGGTGCCGCGTCGGCCAGCGCGCGGCGCAGCGGCGCGGCCACCGAAAGCGCGACGATGCCGAGCCCGGCCTGTTGCAGGAAACGGCGGCGGGAATTGCGGTCGGTTGCGTACATCGCCCATGCCCCTTTCGAGTGGAGTGGATGGAGACGCTGTGGTCGAACCAGCGCGGCGATTCTACGCCTGCGCGTGCGGTGAGCGCCGATCGGCCGCATAATCGGGGTCTGTCTCTTTCCGGCCGGAACCCCATGAACGCTCCCACCCGCATCGACACCCAGCGCGTGATCCATCCGCCGCGCGGCACCGAACTCACCTGCAAGAACTGGCTGATCGAGGCGCCATACCGGATGATCCAGCACAACCTCGATCCGGAAGTTGCGGAGAATCCGGCGGAGCTGGTGGTGTACGGCGGCATCGGCCGCGCCGCGCGCAACTGGGAATGCTTCGATGCCATCCTGAAATCGCTGCGCGAATTGAATCCGGACGAAACCCTGCTGGTGCAATCCGGCAAGCCGGTCGGCGTGTTCAGGACGCACGAAGACGCACCGCGCGTGCTGATCGCCAATTCCAACCTGGTGCCGCACTGGGCCACGTGGGAACACTTCCACGAGCTCGACAGGAAAGGCCTGATGATGTTCGGCCAGATGACGGCGGGCTCGTGGATCTACATCGGCTCGCAGGGCATCGTGCAGGGCACCTACGAAACCTTCGTCGAAATGGGCCGGCAGAGTTACGGCGGCAATCTCAAGGGCAAATGGATCCTGACCGCGGGCCTCGGCGGCATGGGCGGCGCGCAGCCGCTCGCGGCGGTGATGGCGGGCGCCTGCATGCTGGCGGTCGAATGCCAGCAGTCGCGCATCGATTTCCGCCTGAAGACCGGCTACGTCGATGAGCAGGCGACGGATCTCGACGACGCGCTGGCGCGCATCGATCGGTACACCCGGGCCGGCGAAGCCAAATCCATCGCGCTGCTCGGCAACGCCGCCGACGTGCTGCCGGAACTGGTGAAGCGCGGCGTGAAACCGGATGCGGTCACCGACCAGACCTCCGCGCACGATCCGGTCAACGGCTACCTGCCGCAGGGCTGGACGGTGGAGCAGTGGTTCGAGCGCCGCAAGAGCGATCCGGATGGCACGCGCGACGCCGCCAAGCAATCCATGAAAACCCACGTCGAGGCGATGCTCGCCTTCCACGCGCAGGGCATCCCGACCTTCGACTACGGCAACAACATCCGCCAGATGGCGTTCGACGTCGGCTGCGAGAACGCGTTCGACTTCCCCGGTTTCGTGCCGGCCTACGTGCGCCCGCTGTTCTGCCGCGGCGTCGGGCCGTTCCGCTGGGTGGCGTTGAGCGGCGATCCGGAAGACATTTTGAAAACCGACGCCAAGGTCAAGGAACTGATCCCGGACGACAAGCACCTGCACAACTGGCTGGACATGGCGGAAAAGCGCATCCGCTGGCAGGGCCTGCCGTCGCGCATCTGCTGGGTGGGCCTCGGCCAGCGCGACAAGCTCGGGCTCGCCTTCAACGAAATGGTGCGCAAGGGCGAACTCAAGGCACCGGTGTGCATCGGCCGCGACCACCTCGATTCCGGTTCGGTCGCGTCACCCAACCGCGAAACCGAATCCATGCGCGACGGCAGCGACGCCGTATCCGACTGGCCGCTGTTGAATGCGTTGTTGAACACCGCCAGCGGCGCGACCTGGGTGTCGTTCCACCACGGCGGCGGCGTCGGCATGGGCTACTCGCAGCACGCGGGACTCGTGATCGTCTGCGATGGCAGCAAGGCAGCCGACGCCCGCATCGCGCGCGTGCTGTGGAACGACCCCGGCACCGGCGTCATGCGCCACGCGGACGCGGGCTATCCGGAAGCGATCGCATGCGCGAAGGAGCAGGGGTTGAAGTTGCCGATGGTGTGAGGCTGCTTTCCGTGCTATATTTGGCTCCGAATTTGGAGCCAAATATGGAAGCCATCCTTTCCGACAATAGCGTCAGCATTACAGAACTCAAGCGCAACCCCAGCGCCGTGATCGAAGCGGCCGACGAGGAAGCGGTCGCGGTGCTGGTACACAACAAGCCCAGCGCCTACCTGGTGCCGGCTGAAACGTATCGCCGGATGCTGGATCGACTGGAAGACCTCGAGCTGGCCGAACTGGTACGCGCCCGCGCCAAGGAACGGCGCATCAAGGTCAAGCTCGATGACCTATAAGCTCGAGTTCGTCGAATCCGCGCTCAAGGAGTGGCGCAAGCTGGCGCCACCCATTCGCGACCAATTCAAGAAAAAGCTTGCCGAACGGCTGGAGCGCCCGCGCGTGCCATCAGCGCAGCTGCACGGCATGAAAGACTGCTACAAGATCAAGCTGCGGACGCTTGGCTATCGCCTTGTCTATCAGGTCGATGACAAGATCGTGGTCGTCACGGTGATTGCTGTTGGCAAGCGCGATAAGAGTATGGTCTACCGGACCGCGAGCGGGCGATCGAAGGGCAAATAGAATGCAGGCCCATTTTTGTCACGCAATAAATGAACCTAACCCCTTGATCCATCGCCTCTCGTGGCCCCGGGTTTGCAGCTAACTGACATACCAAGGTATCCCATCATGAGCGAGCTACCCTCGAAACTGGAAATACCGGTATACGGAAGCTCAGGAAGAGTGCTCACCTTTGAGCGGACAGAAGACGTAGTCGATTGGGCCGAGAGACAAGTTAAAGACTGGACATCCGAACGCCAGCCTCAGCATAACTGGCTCAAACAAGCGTGGGACCAGCAACGGACTTCGCTAACGCAAATTGGATCGCATGCGCGTCGACTCGAAGCCCAGCTACAGACACCTGAGAATCCGAGCAAGGCCCAACAAGTCGCGCAAGCATTTCAGAGTCTCCGAAACACGTTAAACCAGATTTCCCAAGGCACGGTGCTGACAACCGAGAGCCCAAATTTCGGCTACGTCGTCGGGATCGCCGAGAAAGACGGCGATGCGGCATGTGTGTTGATGCTTGCTTCTCGATCAGATGGTGCTCAACAACTCTCGAACGTCCGTCAAGGACCTCCTTTGGATGCAATTGCGCGTTTGAGTGTGGCCGTTGCCGGCACGGGTGAACAAAGCAGAGCAATCGAAGCGTATCGCAGCGAGCTAGCTTCTCTGAAAAATGATACAGAGAAAGAATTGTCGGCCCTGCGTGAGGCCTTGAGACAGGAAGTTGCGCGATCCGCAGAGCTCGAACGGGAACATACGGCGCGATTAGAGGATCGCAATAAAGTATGGGCAGGATTCCTTGAGAGCAGCGGGGAAGAATGGGATGACCTCAAGAGGATCTACGACGAAAAGCTCAGCTTGCTGGCACCAACGGAATACTGGAATACCCGCGCAAAGCAGTACAGAAATCAAGGCTGGGGCTACGCAATCGTTTTTGCCGTGGTGTTGGGCGCATTGATCGGGCTGTTCGCATGGCTTGGCATCAATGAGCTGAGGGTGACAAAAGCAACCTCGGTCTTGATCGCGATTCTACCCGTCATCATTCCGGCGTTTGCTGGAGTATGGGTGTTACGAATCCTCGGGCGCCAGCTCTCCGAAAGTCTGGCGATCATGAAGGACGCACAGGAACGTGTAACTTTGGTAAAGACCTTCCTAGCGCTAATGCGCGATGAAACTACGGGGAAATCAGTCGTCAAGGAAGAGGATCGTGCGCTGATCCTACAAGCACTCTTCCGCCAGTCTCGAGTTACAGCGGTAGACGATTCGCCGCCCTTGAATTCATTGGAAGCGCTCCTGAAGCCTTTCAACCGCTGATTCCGTGGGCGACTGCTGGGAGGCCACGGCACGTTCCGTGAGCTGCATCCTGTCTGCGTTGCCGCCTTGCCCCGGTTTCATCCGGGTAGGCATGAATCGGAGAACGCAGGGGCTGTCGACAGTGCCATGGCAGCTTTATTGGCACGAAGAGGTCGCGCGAACCGTCGTGGTGTGCGCCAGGGATCGCGGCCCAAGGCGCGTGCGGTCCGGCCGTTGATCTCTCGTTCGGGGCTGGTCCGGGCGTAAACTGCCCGCCGAGAACGGCGGCAACGGACGGCAACCATGTGGATCATCATCATCGCTGCGGCTGTCGTCGTTACGGCGCTCGTGGTCGTGGTGCTGATGAATTTCCATCGTCCGGAAAGGACCGTCCGGCATGCCATCGAGCACTGTTTTGCCGTCGATGATCCGCAGCTTCGGCGGGAGATGGACGCGTTGCTCGGGCCGGCGGTGCTGGAGGGCAATTCGATCGAGGCGCTGCAGAACGGCGACGAGATCTTCCCATCGATGCTGGCGGCGATTCGCGGCGCACGGCGCAGCATCACCTTCGAGACCTACATTTATTGGTCCGGCGACATCGGCAAGACCTTCGCCGACGCCCTCAAGGAACGGCGCGGCGCGGGCGTATCGGTGCATGTGATGCTGGACTGGGCCGGCAGCGCCAAGATGGACCATGCGCTGTTGCAGGAGCTGGTGGATTCCGGCATCGAAGTGGAGCGCTACCACCCGCTGCGCTGGTACACCATCGGTCGGCTCAACAACCGCACGCACCGCAAGCTGCTGGTGGTGGATGGCCGCATCGGTTTCACCGGCGGGGTGGGCATTGCCGACCAGTGGCAGGGCCACGCGCAGGATCCGGATCATTGGCGCGATATCCATTTCCGCGTGGAAGGCCCGGCGGTGGCGCAGATGCAGGCGGCCTTCATGGACAACTGGATCAAGACCACGGGCCGCGTGCTCAACGGCGGCGACTACTACCCGCAGCTGCAACGCAGCGGGGATAGCGCCATGCATCTGTTCATCAGTTCGCCCGCGGGCGGCAGTTCGAGCATGCGGCTGATGTACCTGCTGGCACTGTCGGCCGCGACGCGTTCGATCGATCTGGAGGCGGCCTATTTCATCCCGGACCGGCTGGTGGTCGACGCGCTGCTGGCAGCGCGCGCCCGCGCGGTCAGGGTGCGGCTGCTGGTACCGGGACGCTACATCGACTCGATGGCGGTGCGGGTCGCCAGCAAGCGGCGCTGGGGTCCCCTGCTCGAAGCCGGCGTGGAGATCCATGAGTTCATGCCGACCATGATGCACAACAAGATGCTGATCCTGGACGGCGAACTGGTGTCGGTGGGTTCCACCAACTTCGATATGCGTTCGTTCGACCTCAACGACGAGGCCAGTCTGAACATCTATTCGCGGGCCTTCGGCGAACGCATGACTGCGGTGATGGAGGCGGACCTGAAGCGCGCGAAACCCTACACGCTGGAAATGTGGAAACGGCGGTCGTTGCGCCAGCGGGTCGGCGAGCGGCTGGCGCAGCCGCTGGAGTCGCAACTCTGATTGCAGGAAAAGGGGGTCAGGTTCACTTCCTGCGCGATGAACCACGTGCTCTCAGCGACAACGCGCTCTGTCACTGCCGCATGCAGCGCTGGTAGCGGTCATCCACGCGCTCGGCAAACCACGCGGTGGTCAGCTTGCGGGTGATCTTGGGGCTGTCGAGCTGGATGGTGGGGATCATGGCGCGGGGCAGCGGCTTGCCCGCGCGCGCGGCCGCCAGTGCATAGATGCGTGAATAGAGTGGAGTGTCGTCGAAGTCCAGGCGGTCGCTGCGTTCCAGCGCCTTGCGGAGGGCGCGGGCATCCATACCAAGTGCGTGCGACAGGGTGCGCAGGGCGCGTTCGGTTTCTCCGGGCTGGTCGAACGGCGCGCCGGGGGTAAGCAGGTCTCCATCCCGCGCCAGCGGGATGCCCGTGACGATGCTGACGGCGTTCTGGAATGCGGCGTTGCGGCTTGAATACCGGCCGGCATTGTAGTCGGCGAAGCGATACACCTTGCGTGTGTAGGGTGTCGGGTAGTCCAGCAGGCGCATGATGCCGAAGTAGACGCCGCCGCGGCGGGTGAAGACTTCGTCGCGGATGCTGCTCGCGACCGGATACGGATAGTCGCCGGCATTCGCTTCGGCGAACGCGATGTTGACCTGCATCGGCCCGCCGGTCTGCACCGGATTGAAGTCCGCGAAAAGACGCTTGCCCAACGGCACGCTGGCGATCAGGTCTTCGTAGATGCGGCTGAGCTCGCGTTCGGTGTGCGCGTGCCGCAGGCGCTCGCTGTGCGAACGGCCGTCCGGCGAGCGGATTTTCAGGGCAGCATCGACCACGAATTCCGGTATGTGGTGCGCGGCGGCGCGCCGGTCGATCTCTTCGCGCGCGATGCGCGGCAGGTTGGGCACGGCAGGGTCGGCCTGGTAGCCGGACTCCTGCGCGATCACCGCCAGCACCGCGCAGATGCTTTCAGGATTCGGGTCGATGCGCTGCATGCTGAAGGCGGTCTGGATGTCGGCGGCCCAACCGTCGCGATCCGGCACATTGGTGGGCATGCGGCGCACGATCCCGGCGCGTATTTGCATCGGCGAAACTTGCGGCGCCTGCTGACTGGGCCTGGTGGCGCAAGCAGCCAGCAGCAGGGGCAGGCACCACGCGGCAACGCTGAGCCCACGCGAACGCAGTGCCGACATCGGATGAGTCATGCACGCAGCATACCGAAACTGTCAACGACATCTGCCGTGTTGCAGCGCCGTTGCTCGTTGCGCTCGCGACGTGTCGGGTGTTGGGACTGTTCGATCGCATGTCATCCTGCGACGGCGCTAAAGTGGGCTCCGAGTTGATTCACCCATCGGGAGGAGGAGCCATGCGCGTCGGTGCTTCGATGGTGATCGGTGTGCTGCTGGGTTTGCCGCTTGCAGTGTGTGCGTCGCAGGCGAACACGCCCAGTGTGGGAACGAAGCCGGTGCGCGACGGTTCGCACGACTTCGATTTCGAATACGGCAAGTGGCGGATGCCGAACCACCGGTTGGTGAAGCGGCTGGCGGGTTCGCACCAGTGGCAGGACTTCATCACCTGCGATGAAGGCTCCCCGCTGCCGGGCGGCATCGGTGGCATGGACGTGATGCGCGCGAGTTTCGAGAAGGATTTCGTCGGCGTGACATTGCGGACGTACGATCCGAAAACTGGATTGTGGCGGATCTACTGGGTCGACAACCATTTTTCCGACGGCACCATCCAGCCGCCGGTGATCGGCAAGTTCGACGGCAACGTCGGCGTGTTCACCGGCCACGACACCTACAACGGCAAGCCCGTGCTGGTGCGTTTCATCTGGACGGTGAACCCGAAGGGCTCCAAGGCCGTCGCGAAATGGGAGCAGGCGTTTTCGCCGGACAACGGCAAGACCTGGGAAACCAACTGGACCAACGAAATCATCCGCGATGACCACTGCGTTCCGACGCGGCCTGCGGCATGAATGAGGAATTCGCGTGCTGCCGAGATCGGCATAGACTTGGCTGATCCGCCCGCGCGACGGAAGAAGCCATCACGCCGATCCTGGAGCCGAGCCATGCACGAGACCTGCACGCACCTCCCGCAAATCCGCGATGTCACGCCCAGCGCACTCGGTTGCGAGGAATGCCTGAAGACGGGTTCGCGCTGGGTGCACCTGCGCCTGTGCCGGATTTGCGGCCACGTGGGCTGCTGTGACGACTCGCCCAACCGGCACGCGCGCAAGCATTTCCACGCCACCGGTCATCCGATCATCGAAGGGTACGATCCGCCCGAAGGCTGGGGCTGGTGCTACGTGGACGAACTGGAGTTCGATCTCTCCGACCGCATGACCCCGCACAACGGTCCCATCCCGCGTTATGTCTGAAACGCCGCAGCGACCGCGCAGCGCTTCCGGCGAGCGGATGCGCCGCGCGGTCACGGCTCGTGTCAGCGCATGCCGCCGCTGGCGTACAACTGCTCGCCGTTCAACCACTGCGAATCGTCCGAGGCGAGGAAGGTCACGATCGAAGCGATGTCCTGCGGCTGGCCGATGCGGCCGAGCGGGGTCCTGGCCGCGGCGTTGGCGGCGAATTCGGAGCCGATGAAACCGGCCGCGTGCGCCCCTTCGGTTTCGACCATACCCGGACTGACGGTATTGACGCGGATCTTGCGCGGGCCGAGTTCCTGCGCGAGCACGCCCGAGATCGCATCGACAGCGGCCTTGGTGCCGGTATAGACGGCGCTGCCCGGCGGCACGATGCGCGTCACCAGCGAGCCGATGTTGACGATGCTGCCGCCTTCACCCAGATGCTTCGTGGCCGCCTGCGTGGTCTGCAGCAGGCCCAGCACGTTGACGTCGAACTGTTTGCGGAAGTGTTCCTCGGTGATCTCCTCAAGCGGCTTGAACTCGTACACGCCGGAGTTGTTGACCAGCACGTCGAGGCGGCCGAAGTGCCGTATCGCCGCATCGATGGTGGCCTTGGCCTCGGCGGGCTTCGACACGTCGCCCTTGACGGCGACGGCCTTGCCGCCGGCTTTGCCGATTTCGGCAACGACGGCGTCGGCGCCCTGTTTGCTTGAAGCGTAGTTGACGACCACTGCGGCGCCTTCGGCCGCGAGCGCCCTGGCGATGGCGGCGCCGATGCCCTTGGAAGCGCCCGTGACGACCGCGACCTTGCCCTTGAGTTTGCTCATGACACATCCTGATTCAGTGAAGGGAACACGGGTTCGTTTATCCCGTGGTTCGCAACTTATGAACTAATGACCGGCTTTCAAGGGCTGGTACGATCACGGGATGCGTCCGTTCAACCATCCCGCCATCGAGAGCATCACCGTGGAGGGGATTCTTCATGCGCTGTCGGACCCTGAGCGCCTGGCCATCTACGCCTGCCTGCTGAACGCCGATGCGGCGCAGGCGTGCACGAATTTCCAGCAGGTCAACGATCGCACCGTGCCCAAGTCCACGCTTTCGCAGCATTTCCGGGTGTTGCGCGAGGCCGGGCTGATCCGCAGCGAGCGGCAGGGCGTGGAGATGCTCAACACGCCCCGGCGGGCCGAGATCGACAAGCGGTTTCCGGGTTTGCTGGATGCCGTGATCGGCGCCTACTGCCGCCAATCCGGCAGCGCTGCTGCGCGAAGCAAGCGCGGGCGCGCCCGCGGCTGATCCGCGCCGCCGCTACGCTGCTCGCTTCAATGTCCGGTCGCGCTTGCGGGATGCGCGGCAACGGCCGGTTATTGCCTCGCCGCGCGCGGCGAGCCGTTTTGACTCGCAGTTGCACTGCGCGAAGCCGCTTGCGGTGCGGCGACCAGGGTCGGCATGAAGGACGCCCGGTTCGCGGCGGCATGGGACGAAGCCGGCGTTGCTCCGCGGGCTGCCGGTTGCCACGCATGTCCGCGCGGGTAAATTCCCTGCGCGTGATCCGTGGTATCGAACACTTGGTGGGCGTGGTCGCCCAGGTCGGAGACCAGCGCCAGTTCGAGGCCGCCGTTGATCACGTTCCAGTGCACCGCGCCGGCGAATGGCATCGCCATGCTCTTCACGTAAACAAAGTTGGCGTCGTAGTTGCCGTCCTTGCGCGGCTTCGCCTGCATCGCGACTTCGACGATGAACCGGCTGGCTACCGGGTGGCCCTTTACCGTCGCGGGCTTGACGATCCATGCGTCGAGCTGGTTGACCAGCATCTTTTGCAGCCACGGCGTGAGCTGTTCGCTCGGCAGGACGTCGGTGACCTGACCCTGGGCATCGACCTGCACCACAACGGGCATGACCTTGGGCTTGAACTCGACGAGCGATCCGGACGATGCCAGCGCGGTTCCCGCGAAAGCGGCAATCGCACAGGCAACCAGTGATGCACGCAAGGGTTTCATGGCGAACCTCCTTCAGTATCCGTGAAGGAGGCCGGCAGGGCAGGCCGCCGGTCTCGTGCAAACATCTTACGCCTGTCACGCGCGGCATGCCGAAGAGGCCGAAGGCGGCAGACGGACGGGTTGCCTTGGGACGTGGGCGCCGTGAGCCCTTGCGTCCGGTTTCTGCGTTATTTCGCGAACAGCTTCGAACGGTCCGCGAAGGCCTTGAACTCCAAGGCATTGCCGGAGGGATCGAGCAGGAACATCGTGGCCTGCTCGCCGGGCTGGCCCTTGAAGCGCACGTGCGGTTCGATCACGAAATGGGTGCCGGCTTCGCGCAATTTCTCGGCGAGCGCGTGCCATGCGCCCATGTCGAGCACCACGCCGAAATGGCGTACCGGCACGTCGTCGCCGTCCACGTCGTGCGCCGCGGCCGCGCGCAATTCTTCCGGCGCGACGTGCGCGACGATCTGGTGGCCGAAGAAATCGAAATCCACCCAGGTGTCGCTGGAACGTCCTTCCGGGCAGCCGAGCAGGCCGCTGTAAAAACCGCGCGCTTCGCCGAGCGATGCGACGGGAAAGGCGAGATGGAAGGGCGGCAATTCGTGCATGGTGGTTCCGTGGTTATTGCGTGCACGCAGTATGCACGAAGCGTGAAGACGGCGCGGCACCGGCATTCGGTTGCCGTTGGGGTTGCGGTCGTAGCATGGCACCGCCCTCAAGAGGAGCACGCCATGGCCGACGCCAATGCCAGCAAGCAACTCGAACAGGTCACCGATACGCTGACGCAGCTCAAGGAGATGCACCACTATGCGAAGAACAACGTCGAGCGACTGACCGCGATCTGGCTGTTGTTCGACGGCGAGCTGTCGAAGCTGAAGCAGACCGACAAGATCGACGACCTGATGAACCGCCAGGGCCAGCTGCACGATGCGCTGGAAAAAGTCATCGCCGATCTCGAGGCGTTGCAGCAGAAACTGCGACCGCCGCCGGCCGAAGCTGCCGGTTGAGATTCGGGAAAGTCTCCCGGGACGCGTGCCGGGAACCGGTCATTCCGGCCAGACCTCGTTCACGGTGGCGGCCGGCTTTCCGGCCCGCTCTTTCGGGCCGGATGCGCGGCCGATATAGTCGCGTCGACCGCCCGTTCGCTGAGGTTTCGCGCAGGCCGGCGACGGCTGCATCGACGAGCGGCTTTCGGGTCGCAAACGCATGCGCGCATTCGATTCCTTCCTGCTCGAACTCAAGCGCCGGCATGTCTATCGCGTGGCCGTGGCGTATGCCGCCATCGGCTGGCTGCTCGCGCAGGTCATCACGCAGGTTCTTCCCATTTTCGAATTGCCGCTCTGGGCGCAGCGACTGGCGGTGCTGATCCTGCTTGCCGGTTTTCCGGTCGCCTTGCTGGCGGCCTGGTCCTATGAACTCGGTCCATCCGGGCTGCATCGCGATGCGCGCGATTCGGCGCAGGACAGACACCACCGCTTCCATCCCATCGATTTCGCCATTCTCGGATTGGTCGTGCTCTCGATCGCGGTAACCGCGGTGTTGTGGCGCGTGCAGGATTTCTTCGCGCAGAGTCCGCGGAGCGCTGCTGCGCCCGCGGTGACTCCCCTGGGTGCCAAGTCGATCGCGGTGCTGCCGTTCGAAAACCTGTCGCCGGACCGCGACAATGCCTATTTCGCAGGCGGCATGCAGGAGCAGATC
>DASZTT010000174.1:0-22378 GCA_035547895.1 Rhodanobacteraceae bacterium | reverse complement strand
ACCAGGTCACCGAACCCACCTCGCTGGAGCCCGATCACGTCTATGTGATCTCGCCCAACCAGGATCTGACGATGAGCGACGGCTACCTGCGGGTGGAGGAGGCCAGTCGCCCGCGCGGCCATCATGTCGCGATCGACCTGTTCTTCCGCACCCTGGCCGACACCCACCAGTACATGGCGGTCGGGGTGATCCTGTCGGGCGCCGATGCCGACGGCGCCGTCGGCATCGCGCGCATCAAGGAGCAGGGCGGGGTGACCTTCGTTCAGTCGCCGGATGATGCCGAATACGACGACATGCCGCGCAACGCCATCGCCAGCGGACAGGTGGATTTCGTGCTTCCGGTCACCGAAATTCCCGACAAGCTGATGGAGTGGTGGAAGAACGCGCGCGCCATCAAGTTGCCGAAGCCGGAACCCGAAGGCGGATCGATCCTGCAGACGCCGCCGGATGCCAGCGTCGAGGCCGAGCGCGCCCTGCGCGAGATCCTGGACATCCTGGCGGTACGCTCGGGCCACGACTTCCGCTACTACAAGCGCGCCACCGTGCTGCGCCGGATCGAACGACGCATGCAGGTGAACGTGGTGAGGGATCTGCCGGCCTACCGTGAATTCCTGAAGGAGCATCCGGAGGAAACCCACGCGCTGCTGGACGACATGCTGATCGGCGTCACCAACTTCTTCCGCGACCGCGAATCATTCGATGCGCTGGAACGCGAGGTGATTCCGGAAATCATGCGCGGCGGCCGCAACGACCAGACGCGCGTGTGGGTGCCCGGTTGTGCCACCGGCGAGTAAGCGTATTCGATCGCGATGCTGCTGGCCGAACACGCCGACACGCTCAACGCGCCGCCAGCGTTCCAGGTGTTCGCCAGCGACATCGACGAGCCGGCGATCGCGTTCGGCCGTGCCGGCGTGTATCCGCAATCGATCATCACCGACGTGCCGCCCACCCGGCTGCGCCAGTTCTTCAGCAAGGAACAACATCGCTACCGCATCAACAAGGCCATACGCGACCGCGTGCTGTTCGCGCTGCACAATGTGCTGCGCGACCCGCCATTCTCGCGCATCGACCTGGTCAGTTGCCGGAATCTCCTGATCTATCTCGATCGCGACGTGCAGAGTCGGCTGCTGGAAATGTTCCACTTCGCGCTGCGGCCGGGTGGATACCTGTTTCTCGGTTCCTCCGAATCGGCCGACGCGGCGGCCTCGCATTTCGATATCGTGGACAAGAAGCACCGCATCTACCACGCACGCGCACAGGCGCGCAACACACGCCAGATCACTTCGGTGCTGCCGTTGCAGCCGGTCGGCGCGGCCGCACCCGCAGAGGCCGCGCGGATCAACCATCGGCGCGGCTTCTCCTTCGCCGACGTGCACCAGCGGGTGCTGGAATACTACGCACCGCCATCGGTGATCGTGGACCGCGAATCCAACATCGTGCACCTGTCCGAACATGCGGGGCGCTTTCTGCGTTACGCCGCCGGCGAACCCAGCCGCAACCTGGTGACCGCGGCCGACCCCGCGCTGCGTGCAGAGCTGCGCAGCACGCTGTTCCAGGCCATCCACACCAACAAGAGCACCGAGGCGCGCGTCAAGATCGAAGAGGCGGGCAAGCCGCCGCGCTTCGTCAACGTCATCGCGCGGCCGTTCCGCGATCCGGAAGCCGGGGTGGACTTCGTGCTGGTGCTGTTCGACGAGGTCGAGGACGCACTGGGCGCCAACCTCGAGAATGCCCCAAGCGAGACGCACAAGAGCGGTGTGCTGCAGAACATGGAGGAGGAGCTGCAGCGCACCCGCGAGCGCCTGCAGACCACGGTCGAGCAGTACGAAACCTCCAATGAGGAATTGAAGGCGTCGAACGAGGAATTGCAGGCGATCAACGAGGAACTGCGTTCGGCCAGCGAGGAACTGGAGACCAGCAAGGAGGAACTGCAGTCGGTCAACGAGGAGCTGACCACCGTCAACTACGAGCTGAAGACCAAGGTGGATGAAACCGCCAAGGTCAACGACGACCTGCAGAACTTCATCGCCTCCACCGACATCGCCACGATCTTCGTGAACCAGGGCCTGCGCATCAAGCGCTACACGCCGCGCGCGGCCGACATCTTCAACATCATCCCGGGCGACATCGGCCGCAGCCTGCTGGACCTCACCAGTCGGCTGGATTATCCGCAGCTTGCCGAGGATGCCGGCCAGGCGTTCGAATCGTTGCGGATGGTCGAACGCGAGGTGCGCAGCGCCGACGGCCGCTGGTACGCGGTGCGGGTACTGCCGTATCGCACCGGCGAGAACCGCATCGACGGCGCGGTGATGACCTTCATCGACATCACCGGCCTGCGCCGCGCCGAGGAACGCATCTCTGCCAGCGAAGACGAGCTGCGACGCGCAATGGAGGGCGCGCGCGAACACGCGATCATCCTGATGGACGATCTTGGCAAGGTGACGGTATGGAGTTCCGGCGCGGAAAAGCTGTTCGGCTGGAGCAGCGAGGAAATGATTGGCGAAGATATTACGAGAATCTTCACGCCAGAGGATCGCGAAGCCGGGCGCCCGCGAATCGAGATGGAGCAGGCCGCACAGACCGGTCGCGCAGAGGACACCCGCTGGCACATCACCAAGACCGGCGAGCGCGTGTACTGCAGTGGCCTGATGAGCCACATCAAGTCCAAACGGTTCACCGGCTACGTCAAAATCGTCAACGACACCACGTTGACCGAATTGCGCCGCCGCGACGAGAACCAGCTTGCGGTCGAAGATGCGCGCCGCGAGGGCGCCGCGACCGGTGCAATGAAGGACGATTTCCTGGCGGTGATCTCGCACGAGCTGAAGAATCCGCTGAACCTGATCAGCGTCAACACCGAATTGCTGGCGCGCTTGCCGCAGGCGCGCGAATCGCAGCCGCTGCAGAACGCGCTGGAGATGATCCGCCGCGCGATCCGCGGCCAGGGCCAGATCATCGACGACCTGCTGGACATGTCGCGCATCCGCACCGGCAAGTTGGTGTTGAACATGGAAGCGGTGGACATGGGTGCGCTGGCGTGCAGCATCGCCGCCACCGTCGCCGCGGATTCATCCAGCACCGGGATCGAGATCACCTGCACGCCGGCCGAGAACCCGGTGGTGGTGCGCGCCGATGCCGCGCGGTTGGAGCAGATCGTCTGGAACCTGCTCAGCAACGCGGTGAAGTTCACGCCGGCCGGCGGCCACGTCAAAATGAAGGTTGCCGCCGAAGGCAATTTCGGCAAATTGAGCGTGCGCGACAACGGCCAGGGTATCGAACGGCATTTCCTGCCGCGTATCTTCGAGATGTTTGGCCAGGCGCCCAGCCGCGCATTGACCGGCAAGGGCGGCCTGGGAATCGGCCTGGCGCTGGTCAGGCAGCTGGTGGAACGCAAGGCCGGCCGCATCGAAGCGGAATCGGCGGGCCTGGACCGCGGCGCGACTTTCACGGTGTGGCTGCCGCGCTTCGACTATGGCCTGGTCGCCCCCGAGCGTGCACTGCCTGTCGGCGAGGAAGCGGCTGACGCATGGCAAGGCATCAAGGTATTGATCGCCGATGACGCCGTGGACGCCGCGCAGACGTGCGGGGAATTGCTGGAAATGCAAGGCGCCGACGTCAGCGTGGTGAGGGATGGCGAAGCCGCGCTGATGTTGTTCGAACAGGCTCAATCAACGCGGCCGTTCGATATCGTCCTCGCCGATATCGGCATGCCCAGGATGGACGGCTACGAATTGGCGCACCGCCTGCGCCAACTGCCGGCCGGCGGGCACGTGCCGCTGATTGCGCTGACCGGTTTCACCCGCAGCAATGACGTGCAACGCGCGAGCGAAGCCGGTTTCGATGCACACATCGGCAAACCGCTGTCGATGCAGATACTGACCGCGACGGTGCAGCGGTTGCTGGCCGCGCGCAGGAACGAAGGCGGCGAGGACGAGTGACGCTGGAATGCCGGCTTCGCGTTGACGTGTGAACGCAAGCCGCTGTCCGCGACCCGGGAAACCGCGATTTTGCCGATTCACATGGATCCGGATTACTTCGGCGTGAGGTGGAACAGGCCGCCCGGACTGGCATCTTCCAGCATCCAGAGCGAGCCGTCCGGCGCCTCCTCGATATCGCGGACTCGCTTGCCGACATTCCAGCGCTGCACCGCGGTGGCACCGCCCTTGCCATCGAACGTGACGCGGATGATCGACTCGCTGGCCAGGCCGCTGATCAGGGCGCTGCCATTCCAATGCGGGAAGGTATGGCCTTTGTAGAACATGAGATTGCCCGGCGCGATCACGGGCACCCAATAGATCACGGGCTTGGTTAGATCGGGCCGCGTATCGGGGCTGGGGATCGGCACGCCGTCGTAGTTGACGCCGTACGAGACCAGCGGCCAACCGTAGTTCTTGCCGGGCTGGATCAGGTTCAGTTCGTCGCCGCCGCGCGGGCCATGTTCGAGTTCCCACAGCCGGCCGTCGGGCGCGAAGGCAAGGCCGTAAGGCGTGCGAAAGCCGGTGGCCCAGGTTTCGGCCGGGGTCAGATTGGGTCCCGGGAACGTGTAGGTGCTGACCACCAGCGCCGTCTTGGCTGCCTCGGTATCGGCTGGCGGATCGATCAGCGGAATGGTGCGGGCACCGACCTTGCCGGCCCACGGATTGCCCGGCGCGGGTTTGCCGTCCAGCGTCAGGCGCAGGATCTTGCCTTCCGGCTGGTTGGGATCCTGGGCGGGAGTGAAACGCTGGCGATCGCCCAGCGTGAGGAAGAGATATCTGCCGTCGGGCGAAAAGGCGATCTGACCGCCGGGCTGGCCGCCCTTGCCGGTGGGCATCTGGCGCCACAGCACCCGGAAGCCGTCCAGCCGGGGCTGCTTGCCATCCAGCACGAGCCGGCCTCGGCCGAGCACCACGCCGCCGCCATAGTCGCCCGGTGCAACATAGGTGAGATACACATCGTGGTCGGTGGCGTAATGGGGCGAGAGGAAGACGCCCAGCATGCCGTCCTGGCCTTCAACGTAGCTCGGCGGGACGCCGGCGATCCTGGTCTTGATGCCCTGCGGGGTGACCAGATCGACGCGGCCGACCTTCTCGGTCACCAGCATCCGGCCATCGGGCAGGAATGCGATGCGCCAGGGCAGATTGAAGCTCGCCACCTGAGTGATGGTGAAGGGGAGATTGGGATCCGGTTTCTGTTCGCCCGCATTGGTCTGCGCACAGGCTGCGCCCGACAACAAGGCCAGAAGGAAGATCGCGTTTGCCAGCTTCGCCATGCAATTGATCCTTTACGTCGGAAGTGACCCGGAGCGTGCCGTTGGTAGCCGCAACCCTGGCGGCACAGGTCACGCACCATCATTGCCGTCTCGACCTGCTGATCAGCAAATGTCTGCCCGTCGTAAACCTGCTATCGGCGGGTGCGACAGAACAGCTCGTCTCGCCAAGGTAACATCATTATTTGGGGCGACGGAACATTTACCGAGGAGGAGTGAGGTTGAAGAAGCTTTCTGCCATCCCGGCAATGTTTCATAATTTTACACAATAGGCATTTGCATCAATAAAGGGAATTCGGATCCGGCCGGGCGGTCCGGTTCGCCGTGGGCAAAAACGACGGCCGCCCTGCCTCGGATGCACGGCTCCGGTGGAATCCTGAAGTGCAATTCGATACCCATTCATCGGCAAGGTTCAAGATGGGCATGGCCGCGATCGTTGTCAGTGCAGCCAGCGCGCGATCGCGCAACCGTGGAATGCAAGTTCAATCCAGACAAGGAGTCGCATCATGAAAACCCGTATCGCAGTCGCACTGGCATCCCTCGTCGTCGCATCTTTCGGAACCGCAGCGTTCGCACAAACGACCCCGCAGGCGGCATCGACGACCGCATCGCCACCGATGAGCAGCAACATGTCGAGCCCGATGAGCAGTTCCTCGAATGGCATGACATCGAGCAGCAACATCGAGCAGAAGGTCAAGCATGAACTGACGGCGCACGGCATCACGGCCACCGATGTCCAGGTCAGTTTCAGCAACGGTACCGCGACGCTTACCGGCACGGTCGCCACGCACAAGGACATCGCCAAGGCGAAGAGAGCCGCCATGCACGTGCGTGGCGTGAAGCACGTGGATACCTCCGGACTTCAGGCCGGCTCGCTCCAGAGCAGCGCGCCCATGAGCAGCTGAGGACCGGCCCGCTCGATGAGCACGGCAGGGAAGCGGCATGGCGGCAAGGATGCCGCCGCCGCTTCGTGACACCGCCCAGCGCGTGCACACGGAGGCGCACTCCCCGGCTCCTTGATCCCCTGCTCCGTCGGGTCGAGCAACATCACGCGGCACGATGCCGCGCAGTGGCAAAAGGATCGGTTTCATGCCGCAGCAAAATGGGTCGCCGTGGTGGAAAAGAATCGGGGCGGGCTTCATCACGGGCGCGGCGGATGACGATCCCAGCGGCATCGCCACGTACTCGCAGGTCGGTGCCGCTTTCGGCTACGGCATCCTGTGGACGGTCCTGCTGGCGCTGCCGCTGATGATCGGAATCCAGGCAGTATGCGCCCGCGTCGGTCGCGTGACCGGCGCGGGCCTTGCCAGGAACCTGCGTGCGGAATTTCCCGTGCCGGTCGTGGCGTGCGCGGTGGTGTTGCTCACGATCGCGAACGTGATCAACCTTTCCGCCGACATCGGCGCGATCGGCGCATCCACGAAGCTGCTGGTAGGCGGCCCGGCGCCGTTGTACGCCGCCGTGGCAGCCCTGCTCTCGGTGGCGCTGCAAGTGTTCGTGCCGATGTCGCGCTACACGCCGATCCTTAAACTACTCGCGCTCAGCCTGCTTGCATACATCGCGACGATCTTCATGATCCGCGTACCTTGGCCGCACGTTCTGAAACAACTGGTCTGGCCGACGCTCACGATGAAAGTGGACTATGCCGTGGCGATCGTCGCGGTGCTCGGCACCACCATCAGTCCTTACCTGTTCTTCTGGCAAAGCTCGGAGGAAGCCAACGAAGTGCGCACCGACAGCCAACGCGAGCCGCTGCGGAATAAACCGGCCCATGCGGACGGCGCATTCCGCCGGATCTGGATGGACACGATCGGCGGCATGGTGTTCTCCGAAATTGTCGCGTTCTGCATCATCCTGGCAGGTGCCATGGTCTTGCACGTGCACGGCAAAACCGATATCCGGACATCGGCCGATGCGGCCATGGCGCTGAAGCCTTTGGCGGGAAAATTCGCGTTCCTGCTCTTTGCAGGCGGCATCATCGGCACCGGCCTGCTGGCCATCCCGGTGCTGGCCGGCTCGGCCGCATTCGCGCTCGGCGAAACCTTCCGCTGGCGCACCGGGCTCGAAAGGAAACCGCAGCGCGCAAAACTGTTCTACGGTGCCATCGCGGTCGCGACCCTGGGCGGCATGCTGCTCAGCTTCACGCCCGTCAATCCGATCAAGATGCTGTACTGGAGCGCGGTGACCAACGGCGTGGTCGCGGTACCGATGATGGTGCTGATCATGCTGCTGGCCGGGCGCCGCAGGATCATGGGCAGGTTTCCCATTCCCGACGGCCTCAAGGTGCTGGGCTGGGCGGCCACCGGCGTGATGGGCGCGGCGACGCTGGTGATGTTCGCGACGGCATTCCTGCCACACAAGTGAATTCAACGTCTTGCGGTGTCTTTCAGGAACGTTTCTCCGGCGGCGGCGAGCCGCCACCCCCCAGCGGTTGCGTGACATGCAACGGCTGGATGTTCGGCAGGGGGTCCGAATCGGTTTCGATCCGGGTGCGCGGCAGGTACTTCGGGTATTCGCGCCGCAGGAAATCGATCAATGCTTCACGGACGCGGCAACGCAGGTCGAAGTTCAGCCCCGAATCCTTGCTGCTGACCAGGATGCGCAACTGCATGGTGCGCGCATCGGCGTCGGTGACCTGCAACACCACCACGCGCTTGTCCCATTCCGGCGCGGCGTGGACGACGCGATCCAGTTCGGCGCGCAGCGGCGCCAGCGGCAATCCGTAATCGACCCACAGGAAAACAGTCCCGAGGATCTGCGAACTGGTCCGCGTCCAGTTCTGGAAGGGATTCTCGATGAACCACTGCAACGGGATGACCAGCCGGCGCTCGTCCCAGATCCGCAGCACCACGTAGGTTCCGGTGATCTCCTCGACGCGCCCCCATTCGTTCTGGATGATCAGCACGTCGTCGAGCCTGATCGGCTGCGCCAGCGCGATCTGCAGTCCGGCCAGAAGGTTCGTCAATGCCGGACGCGCCGCCAGGCCTACGACCAGCCCCGCCACGCCGGCCGACGCCAGGATGCTGGCGCCGAACGAACGCACGCTGGGAAACGTCATCAGGATGGTGGCGACGCCCAGCACGCCGATGAGGAGCATGCCCGAACGCGAAAGTACCTTCGTCTGGGTCTGCACCTGGCGCGCGTGCAGGTTGTCCTCGACGTTCGCCGGGTGGCGCAGGTTGATCGCATGTTCGATGCCGGAAATCGCACGTACCGCCAGCCACGTCAATGCCGCCAACAGCGCAACGGTGACCCCGTGGCGCATTGCATTGAGCAGCAACCCGTGTCCCAGCCCGAGGCTGGTGTCCAGCAGCGCGAATTGCAGCGCCAGCAGCGGCAACGCCACTTCGAACGCGTGCTCGCATCGCGCCAGCACGATTGCCAGCACGTCGCCTGGTTTCAGCATGCGCCGCGCCGCGTAGCGCAACAGGTTGAAGGCCACGATCGCGACCAGCAACGCTCCGACGAGAACGAGCGCCACCCTCACCCACGGCTGCGCCAGGATATCGCTGAAAAAGCGGTTCACGGCGTTTCCCGGATGCCGCCTCCGGAGCGCGCGGCAGCGCGCCACCCTCCCCTTGCCGCATCAAGCGCGCGCGCACGCCGGGAGCGTCCTGCCCCCGCGCGTGCGCCGCGATCAAACATTCCTGCCCTAGGGAACCCGCCGGCGGCCGAAGATCAGCGACAGGATGAACAGGATGATGAAAATGACGAACAGGATCTTCGCGATGCTCGCCGCCAGCCCGGCGACGCCGAAGAACCCGAAAAACCCGGCAATGATGGCGATGATCAGGAAAACGATTGCGTAATACAGCATGACGTGCTCCTTGTCGCGGAAGGGTTGCCGATCTTGTCGAAGAAACTTCGGACAGGAAATCCGTGTCCTGCCCGAAGCGCGCCAACGCGTTCGACGCGTCGGCCACCGGGTTCGAACGCACAGGGGGAAGCGCTCGAACCGGCGCGGAACCATCCGTGGTGCCGCAGCAAGTGCCGCAGGGGGACGGCACTTTGCATCGCGTGGCTGCGCGCGGATTCCGCCGCGCGCACCCGCCTGTCACATGTCGTTTTCGAATTCCCGGACCTGCCGGGCCGCTTCATCCTTGGCGATTCCGTACCGCTCCTGCAATTTGCCGGCGAGGTATTCCGCGTTGCCGTCGGCCACGCGCAAGTCGTCGTCGGTCAATTTGCCCCAGCGCGATTTCAGCTGGCCGTTCAATTGCCGCCACTGTCCCTTGATCCTGTCTTCATTCATTCCTTTTCTCCTGTGCTGCGTTGATTGCGTGCTCGCGGACGGTCCCGTCGGGACGTCACAGCTCGCACTCGAATTCATAAACCTGCAGGATGGCTTCGCGCCGATCCAGCCCGTAACGTTCCTGCAGTCTCTCGGCGAGGTACTCCGCGTCGCCGGCGGGTGCGTGCACGTCGCCCTCGGTCAACATGGGCCAATGGCGCCGCATGCGGCCGGAAATCTTCGGCCACTCGTCCTTGACCTTGTCTGCCATGAAATCTGTATTTCTCATCATGCGCCTCCTGATGGTTGCATGCTGCGATGCCGATGCGCGATGTCGGACCGCTAATTTCCCCGCTGATCTTCCGGCGAATGGCCTTGCTCGCGATCGGCAATCGGCAGCCGGACCCAGAAGCGCGCGCCCTGGCGTGCGCCGTCGCACCCCACCGCTCCGCCATACGCGGTCGCGATCTTCGTCGCGAAGGCAAGCCCCAGCCCGCTGTGCTCGGCCGGTTCGGATGTCATGAACGACTCGAAGATCGCGGGCGATTGCACGCGCACGCCCGAGCCGTCGTCGGCAAATTCGATGAGCACCGTGCCCAGCTGGCGATCGCCGCTCGCCGTCACCAGAACTTCCCTGCCGCCGAACTGGAACGCGTTGTCCAGGATTTCCACGAACAGGCGTTTCAACGCATCGGCCTGGCCATGCACCAGCGGCAATCCGGGTTCGCATTCCACGCGCACGTTGCCCAGATCGGAACAGGCTTCCGCGCAGACGAAAAGCAGTCCGGCGACGTCCACGCCACCGATGCCGCCTGGCACCTCGAGCGTCGCCAGGTTGCGCCCTTCGCGCAGCAGGCGCGCCGCCCGCAGGCATTCCGCCTCGGCCCGGTCCAGCGAAATGCGCGCATCGTCCGCACGGTTCTGTGCGATCAGCATGTTCGCAAGCTGGGTTGCAGCCATGATCGAGTTGAGCGAATTCGACAGCGCGTGGGCCAGCGAGCCGATGATCTGGTTGAAGCTTTCGGGCGCACCCTGGATCGCATTCGCTTGCGGGTGGCGCTGGCGGTGCGCGCCCGCCGGGGGTGTCTTGGGCTCCATGACGGAAGCTCCCATGTGTTCGGCTTGCACGTTGATGGCGTTCATGTGTTACTCCAGATCCAGCCACTCGACCGCCACTCCGGTCGTGGCAGCCAGCGTTTCGATGCGTCCGTGCACGTAGTCATAGGCCACCGAGCTGGGCACGTGCACGCGCACTTCCTGATAATCCGAGGCCGTGTCATCCGGCAGTCCGGCGGAACTCGAGTCGTCGGGGCGCGAGGGCGCGTCCAGCGACATCTCGACGATGCCGTCCACTTCCGGCAATCCGCGGATCGCGGCCATCAGCGCGCTCACGCCCGTTTCCGCACCGGTCAGGCGGATCGACATGCTTTGCGGAACCGCGGTTCGTGCCGGGCTTTCCATGGAGGTTGCACTCCGTTGTCGAGAGCTCAATGCGGACATGCGACTGATTTCAGGTAGACCGATGTCGAATCGGGTTCATCGGAAAAAGCCATGTTGCTGAGCGCGATGATGCCGACCAGGCGCTTGTCGCGATTCACCACCGGCAGCCGGCGGATTTCCAGCTCCGCCATGTTGGCTGCCACCTCATCGACATCCTGGTCTTCAAAGCAATACTTGATGTCGCCACTCATGACTTCCTGCACCGGCGTTGCCGGCGCGAGGTTTTCGGCGACCGCGCGCACTGCGATGTCGCGGTCCGTCAGCATGCCGACGAGCTTGTCATCACTCTGCACGGCCACGCTGCCCACGTCCTTTTCCCGCATCAGCAGCGCCGCTTCGGCGATGGTTTGTTCGGGAGTGACGAGGAACACGTCGCCCGTCATCACATCACCCACGCTTTTCATCAACCCGCTCCTTCCGCAAGGCTGCCGTTTCCAATCGCGCCGTTCGCGGATTCGAACCCCTGCCCTTCGACCAGCGTGCGGCAATGCATCTCCAGCAGTGCCAGGCATTCCTGCGCCACCGCCTCGGCGGCACTGGGGTCGCCGTTGGCCTTCGCCAGATCCATGGCGCTCAAAAGGCATTCGTCCAGTTGCACCGCATCGGAATGGTGTGCGCTCGCATCCATGCGAAGCATGCGTTCGAGGTACAGCGCCCGCATCGTGCTCGATGCCAGTTCTGCCTCGCAACGCTTGCGGAACAATCCATCCGCCGCGCACGCCAAAGCTTTCTCGAGATGCCTGATCCGAATCCGTTCGGCCACCAACGCATGCCTGGTGGTGCCGGCTGTCGTTTCCGCGAGCCCCTTACGCATGGACCTTGCACATCGGTTCGTGGAATGGTGGCAGACGTTCGTGCATGTGATGGAACCCTTGGCAACTCGACTCATGTAAGGCCGCGACTGAGAAGCGCAGGGCGTTCACTGCCCAAATCCCACTCGCGAGGACCGCAAGCGAATGGTGGCGAGGCCGGGGCAGGATCCGGTGATTGCCGGGACTCTTGGATCCCGTCGCACCGTTGCCCGCATTTCCGTATCGGCCAGCCGTCACTCGATTGACAAATTCCTTGTCGTTCGACTCTGCGCTGCTCAGTCGCGGCGCCCCGTTTAGAGCAAGATGCGTGCCGACCTCGTCTTCACATTCAACGGCGCCTGAACCGGTGCCTTGGAACCCTTGCGTGGCGCGGGTTCCAGCCCATCAGTGGATTCCATGGCCGCAATTCCGGCCCAGTCGGAGAACGGATACCGGGGCACCTGACGCGGAAATCATTTACCAGCTTTTCCACGGCCGAAACTATTTTTCGCGGTGGCGCGCCTACGGCTCGTCGGCCGTCAGTCCCGCGGCGAGTTCGTCGTCGATCAGGCCTTGCGCCCGATAACGGATGAGCCGGTTGTAGATCGTCTTGGAGGTGATACCGAGGATGCGCGCGGCGCGCGACTTGTTGTTGCCGCAGCGGGCCAGCGTCTTCAGCAGCATCTCGCGTTCCACGTCCTCGAACGACATGCCGACGGTGAAGTTGACCCGGTTGCCCGCTTCCGCACTCACGGTGTGGGGGCTCGCGTCGGGCCGGAAATCCATCTGGGTGTTGTCGTGCGCGAGCAGGTAGCTGCGTTGCACCGCGTGGCGCAATTCGCGCACGTTGCCGGGCCACGGCGCATCGCTCATGCGGATGAGGGCCTCGGGCGCGAATTGCTTGTTGGTTCCGTAGCGGCGATTCAACTCGCCCAGGAAATGTTCCGCCAGCAGCGGAATGTCTTCGCGCCGTTCGCTGAGCGGTGCGGTGTGGATCCGGTAACCGCTGAGACGGTAATACAGGTCGTGGCGCAGCAGGCCCGCCTCCACGCAGGCGCGTGGCTCGCGGTTGGTGGCCGCGATCAGGCGCACGTCGACGGGAAGCTCGCGGGTGCCGCCGACGCGGGTGAGCGATCGCGTTTCGATGACGCGCAGCAGGTAAACCTGCAACGCCTGCGGCATCTCCGTGATTTCGTCGAGGAACAGCGTGCCGCCTTCGGCCTGCTCGAAGTAGCCGGTATGCGACTGCACGGCGCCGGTGAACGAGCCGCGCTCGTGCCCGAACAACAGGCTGCCCATGAGGTCTTGCGCGAGCGCGCCGCAGTTGACCGCCACGAACGCGCCGCTGCGGCCGCTCGCATGATGCAGCGCACGCGCGACCAGTTCCTTGCCGGTCCCGCTGTCGCCGTGCACGAGCACGGAAACATCGGTCGGCCCTACCCGTTCGACTTCGCGCAGCAATTCGCGCATGCGGTGCGAGGTGCCGATCATCCCGCCCGCGGATTTCGCCAGCGCGACGCGGCGGGCCGCATTGTCGTTGGCTTCCATGAGCAACTGCTGCAGTGTTTCCGCCAGCACCGGCTTGACGAGGTAGTCGACCACCGGCGACTTGAGGACGCGCAGCGCGCTTTCGACGCTCGGTGCGCCGGTGACGATCGCGATGCGGCCGTGCGACTGCAGGTCAAGATCGTCCAGCAGCTCGAGGCCGCTGCCATCGGGCAGCGTGATGTCCACCAGCAAAAGATCGAATCCCTGTTCGGCGGCCATTTTCCTGGCTTGCTCGAGTGTCCGCGCGCGCGCGAACTTGCAGCCGCACTGCCGCGCCACTTCCGCCACGACCCGCGCAAAACCATCGTCGTCTTCGATCAGAAGTACATGGCCCACCGCGGCACTCGCCCTCATCGATCTCTCCTGGCGTGGAACCCTCGACCCTAAACGGGTCCGCTTGAAAGGGGCGTTAAGGCACGTACAAGATCGCGTGACCGGCGCCATCCGGGCGCCCGCCTTTAGGCCTGATTCACAAAAGTCGCGTGGATTGTCAGGACCGTGCGCGCCTTCGTTTCCGCACTCCGAGCGATAGAACGTTATACACCTTTGCCGGTTTGCCGGTGCGGTTCCCGATCGGGAACGCTTCAGCCGGTAGGCCCACCCAGCACCTCCAGCACGCTGCCGCTGATGTATGACGAACAGGCCGGCGCCGCGAGGAACACGTACGCCGGGGCGAGTTCTTCCGGTTGTGCGGCGCGGCCCATCGCGCTGTCGCTGCCGAACTTTGCGACATCCCTGGCCGGGCGGTCGGAAGGATTCAGCGGCGTCCAGACCGGCCCCGGCGCCACCGCGTTCACGCGGATGCCCCGAGGCAGCAGGTTTTTCGCCAGCGATCGCGTGAAGGCATGGATCGCGCCCTTGGTGGCGGAGTAATCCAGCAGCCCGCCCGATCCGAACAGTCCCGTTTCCGACCCGGTGTTGATGATCGCGCTGCCTTCCCCGAGGTGCGGCAGTGCCGCACGCGCCATGTGGAAGTAGCCTGCGATGTTGGTCTGCAGGGTTTCCTGGAGGTGTTCGTCGGTCAGGTCTTCGAGTCTGTCGCAATGCATCTGGAACGACGCGTTGTTCACCAGCACATCGAGGTGTCCGAATTCTTCCACCGCTGCATCCACCAGCTTGCGGCAGAACTGCGGATCCTTCACATCGCCCTTCAACGTGAAACAGCGGCGGCCCTCCTTCTCGACCGCCCGCGCGGTCGTCGCCGCATCCTCGTCCTCCTCCAGGTAGCCGATGGCGACATCGGCGCCTTCGCGCGCGAACAGCACCGCCACGGCCCGGCCGATGCCGGAATCACCGCCCGTGATCAGCGCGACCTTGTCTTCCAGCTTGCCGCTGCCCGCGTAGAACGGCGCCTCGTAGCGCGGCGCCGGATCCAGTTGCTGCTCTTCGCCGGGCTTGCTGATGTGTTGCGGTGCCTGTTGCTCGGGCTGGCGCGCGGGGCCGGCCTGCACCGCCTTCTTCTTTTTGGCTGCCTTGGATGGCGGCTGTTTCTCGACTTCGTGCTGGATCTTCCGCTGGCGGTCGCCCGCTGCCGATTTCCGCGTGCGGCCCGACTTGCGTGCGGCCTTGGTCCCCTTCGCCGATTCCTTTGCCATCTTTCCACTCCATGTTGATGCCCGCCGTGCCAGCCGCACACGGCGGGCCGGGCTTGGCGGGTTCAGTGCGTCGAGCCGGCGGATGCCGGCACGCCTTCCGGCATCGCAGCGCCTGCGTGCTGCGTGCACTGCGTGTATTCCTGCTGCGTCAGCTTGCCGTCGTGGTCGGCGTCGCAGGCGGAAAAATGGGGCCCGAGCCAGGCATCGCGCTGCGCATCCTGCTGCGTGATGTAGCCCTTGGTGCCCGCGAGGTCGCCGAACGGTGTCGTCGGCCCGCCCATGTTGCCTTGTCCGGCAGCGCCGCTGCTGGACATGCCGGCGGCAGGTGTGCCCGCAGGTTGTGCCGCGGTGGCTGCACTGTAGGGAGGCGTTTGCGGAAGCTGAGTGGAGGCATTCGATGCCGGACCCTGCTGCGAATTGTTGTTGTGAGAACAACCGGCTACGCCGGAGGCAACCGCAAGCACCAGCATTGCAGCGGTAAATTTGCAGTTCATTGCATGCTCCTTTGCGAGGGAGGGCTGCCGCGTCGTGCGGCTCCCGGTGCAAGCAAGCGATGTACCACGTGATCGGCCGCCGCACGGCGCGCCTTGCGCAGTGGCGCGGCTTTGCGGCCGGGAAGGAATTTCCGGGTGCCGGAATGGTTTGCGCGAATGTTCAGGTGCCGTTGAGGGCCATGCGCATGGCGTGCGCAAGCGCATGTCCGTGCAGACCGGCGCACGTACTGGGTGCACGGGCGGGGCCGATGGCGCGTGCATTCATGGCACGCCACGTGCATTCCGGGAACGCCCAGAAACCAACCTCACAGGAGCCCACGATGAACGACTGGATGGACACCACGACTTCACTGCCGACGGAACGCGAATACGTCCGTTTTCTCGTGGTGGGCCACACCCGCTGCATGCTGGGTGTTTACGAGAACCACAACTTCCACTCGCGCTGGGGCGCTTACAAGGACCGGGACGTGCGCATGTGGAACAAGGTCGGCGATGCACCGATGACGCCACCGCCTTCGCGCACCCAGCCGGACCAGTGCTACTGGTCGGAGCGGCCGATGCGCGAGGGCCCGGGGATCAGCGCCGACTGATCGCCTCAGCCGTCCGCCTGGCAGTAGGCGATCGTGCTCAGCAAGGCGAGCGCCGGCCGCCGTGAATCGAGCCGCGTGTGTTGCACCACGATCGCGACGTCGGATTCGAACACGCTGGCGTAGTCGGTTTCGCGGGGCACCTTCTCCGGTTGTTCCAGATCGTTGAAGCGCAGGTGCAGGGTGCGTCGCGCCGGCACGGTAACCCGGTACGGACCCACCGGTTCCCGGTCGGCGAAGTAGAGCGTGATCTCCACATGCGCGTCGACGTCGTTGAGGTTGAGCAGGCACGCGGCCTCGTGGCTTTCGAAGCGCGCATCGTCATCATCGTGGCCGGGCGCGGGAATGTAGCCTTCCGCGATCGCCCAGTGGCGGCTTCCGATATCCATGGCCACTCTCCTTTAGTGCCGGCCGGAACGCGGCCGGCGGTGCTTGCGGCCCTGCCACCAGGTCGCGGCACCGGCGGCGATCGCCAGCGCGCCGAGCAGCAACGCCTCGCGATGCATTTCCATCCAGAGTGCCGGTGAGCGCCGGTGCGCCTGTGCGCCGAACGCTCCGTGCGTCGCATGCTGGTTGGCGATCGGTGCAGCCAGATTGTCGGCACGGTTGCCCGGGTCGGGCTCGCCGGTCTGCTGGCCTTCGACCGCGGTGCGTCCGAGGTAGCGATCCATCAGCAGCGGCGAGAGCCACTGTCCGAGCAGCGCCAGCCAGGTCGATCCGCCGACGCTGACGGCACGGCGCCGATGGGTGGCCGCGAACCAGATCGCCTCCGCCGCGATTTCGGGCTGGTAGATCGGCGGAACCGGTTGCGGCTTGTTGGGCATCTTGTTGCGCGCCCAGCCGAATTGCGGCGTGTTGAGCGCGGGCATGTGCACGGCCGTCAGATGGATGCTACTGCCTTCGTGGATCAATTCGCAGCGCAGCGAGTCGAGGAAGCCCATCAGCGCGTGCTTGGCGCCGCAGTACGCCGATTGCAGCGGGATGCTGCGGTACGCCAGCGCCGAGGAAACCTGCACGATGACGCCGCGATCGCGCGGACGCATCCGCTTCAGGGCGGCCATCGTGCCGTGCACGCCGCCGAGGTAAGTGGTGTCGGTGACGCGCCGGAATTCCTCCGCCGTCATCTCCGCCACCGGCGCGAACACGGTGACCATGGCGTTGTTGACCCACACATCGATCGGGCCGAGTTGTTGCTCGATCCGTTCGGCGGCCGCATCCAGCGCGTCCGCATCGGCGACGTCCGCGACGCACACGAGCGCGGTACCGCCGGCCACTTCGATTTCATGCCGCGTCACCTTGAGCGCATCCTCGCCGCGTGCGATCAATCCGACCCTGGCGCCGTTGCGCGCGAACAGCAGCGCGGTTGCACGGCCGACGCCGGCCGAGGCGCCGGTAATCGCGACGACCTTGCCATCCAGCGCGTTGCGTGGTGCGGCGCGCGTGCCTCGCATTCCGGTGATCATGAGGTTCTCCTTGTGCCTTGTGCAGGCACGGTTCAAAGTTCTCCGCGCGCGGCGAGTTGCCGGATGCGATCGCCGGTACGGCAAGCGATCGCCTGGATCGTCAGCGAAGGGTTCACTCCGCCGACGGTCGGGAACACCGAGCCGTCGCAGATCCAGAGATTCGGGATGTCCCAGCTGCGGCAGTCCGCATTCACCACGCTGGTTTCCGGATCGTCGCCCATCCGCGCGGTGCCGTTGAGATGGCAGGTGTCGTCCTCTTCCGCCCAGACGTCGCGTGCGCCGACCGCCTCCAGGCTGCGCGTCATGAAATCGATCGAGTGCCGCACCAGCGCCTTGTCGTTGTCGCATAGCGAGTAGGTCACGCGCGCGATGGGCAAGCCGTACTGGTCCTTCTCGTCGGCCAGCGTCACGCGATTGCGTTCCTGCGGCAGTGTCTCGCCGACGATCTTGAAGCCTGCCTGGTGGTTGTATTTCTCCATCTCGCGAAGCAACGCCTCGCCCCACAAATCGTGGTTGCCGGCCTGCGTGGAGGCCCACGCCTGCGGCAGCGGCCCCTGCGACATGAATGCGTAGCCGCCGAAAAAATCCTTGCCTTCATCGCAGTAATTCCAGTGCTCGGTGAGCGTCAGCGATGGCGGCCCCTTGTACCAGCGGATTTCGTCGTCCATCACGCCGTACACGCCCTGGTTGGTCTGCGCCATGAGGTTCCTCCCGACCAGGCCGGAACGGTTGGCGAGGCCTTCCGGATGCCGTGCGTCGGCCGAATTCAGCAGCAGGCGCGGCGTCTCGATGGCGTAACCCGCCACCACCACGTTGCGCGCGCGCTGGAAACGCCAGCGCCCTTCGCGGATGTAATGCACGCCGGTCGCGCGGTCGCGGTCGTCGACCTCGATCCGGCCCACCATCGCGAGATCGCGGATTTCCGCGCCGGCCTTCACCGCGCGTGGAATCCACGTGACCAGCGCACTCTGCTTGGCGTTGGTCGCACAGCCGGTGACGCAGAAGCCGCGATACACGCATGGGTGCGCCAGCCCGCGTGGCGCCGAGAGCGTGGCCAGCGGCGTTTCGGTCCACGCGATGCCCATCGCTTCGCAGGCCTGCGCCAGCACCCAGCCGGCGGCATTCACTTCGTGCGCGCGATACGGATAACGCGGACGTCTGGGACCCCACGGATACGTGACCGGGCCGGCAATCTTCAATGCCTGTTCGACCTCGCCGTAGTAATGCCACATCTCGCGCCAGTCCAGTGGCCAGTCG
This sequence comes from Rhodanobacteraceae bacterium, assembly GCA_035547895.1. GTDB lineage: Bacteria > Pseudomonadota > Gammaproteobacteria > Xanthomonadales > Rhodanobacteraceae > 66-474. The sequence goes on along the minus strand of DASZTT010000174.1, from coordinate 3,664 downwards.
GCGCCGTAGCCGAGCAACGTGCGGCACTTGAACCACTCCGGGCGAAACCTGAGCGACACCATCGCGAAGTGCACCGTCGATCCGCCGACAGACTTGCCGCTGTTGTTGCTGCCGAGCTTCAGCGGATTGTTGCCATCGCAGATCCGCTCGTCGGTCCAGAACAGCTTGTCCTGGTGTGTTTCATCCGACGCGAATTCTTCCAGCGGCCGCCACCACGCGCCGGCATCCAGTGCCACCACGGAAAAGCCGGCCTCGGCCAGTTTGCAGGCCAGCGTGCCGCCACCCGCACCGGTGCCTACGATCGCGAAATCGACCTGTTCGTCGTCGCGATATTCGCGCATCGGCATCCAGCCGCCGACGCGCAGCGGATCGGGCGCGCGACCGTGCGCGCCGCGCGACACGTGCAGCGCGTCATGCAGCGGTTCCATCGGCATCGCTCGTGTGCGCTTCGACCGCTTCCCATGGATCGCGCCGGTTGAAATACATGCGCACGTAGCCTCGAGGCGCGGCCGGGCCGCCGAAGCCGATCGCGTTCCACGCGGCCGGGTGCGAGTAGTACGCGGCGAGGATGTCGTGCGTGACGCGTTCGCGAAAAAACAGCCCGGATGGCATGCCGCCCCACTCCGGGCCATCCAGCTTGCCATCGTGCATGTCCCGCAGCAGCGCATCGCGCGCTGCGGCGGTCAATCGGTGGAAGGCCGCGCGCTTCCTCGCGCGTGCCTCGGCATCCATCGCGGCAAGTCCGCGTCGCCATGCTTCACGCAGCGGCGGCAGGCGCACGTCACGGTAGCCGTCTCGATGATCCGCCGCGAGCTTGCGATCGACCATCGCCGCGATCGGAACGCGCATCCCCCGCGCAGGCTGCGGCACGATGCCGTCGCAGACCGCGCGCAGAGTCAGCCATTCCTGTTCGCCCAGGAAGGTCGGCGCATCCACGATCGCGAGTCGCGCATCGACCACCTGCCGCGTCGCATCGTTCCACGACGGCGTATCGCGCTTCGCCAGCACGTCGTAGCCGGGATAGCGGTCAGGCACGGGGATGCTCCTCGATCAGGCCGAGTGCGGCGAGTCCGGCAAGCGCGAGGCCCGTGAAACTCGGCGGCGCGGGAATTGGCGGACCATTGAGGATGTTCTGCGACCAGTTGCGCCAACCTCCCATGTTGCGGCTCACTCCGAAAACGTGGAAACCGGCGCCGAGAAACCCGGCCAGCGCGGTCAGCCGCAACCACCAGCGCGTCAACCGGCGCGGGCGGTGCGGGTGCGTGGCCGCCGTTTCCGACAGCAGCGCCGCCGCGATCGGCGGCACCATCACGGGCACGAACATGAAAGGATCATGGTAAGCGCCACGAAAATGCAGCAGCCCGGCTTCGGCCGACGTTGCCACGAGGCCGACGGCGGTGAGTGCCGCGAGCGCGCGCCCCGCGGGCACGCCGAACACGCGCGGCGCGTTGCCGCCGTGACTCTCCCGCAGACGCTCCGAGTAGTAGCCCAGCAATCCGGCCAGCGCGACCGCGGCGGGCGCACCCAACGGCGAGCCGTAGAACAGGTTCTGCCAGCAGAAGCCGCCCGGCCGCTTGCCGATGTTGTAGACATGGAATCCGGTCCCCACCAGACCGGTCAGCGCGGCCGCGGCGTAGACCGGATCGCGCACCCGATGCGCGAACTTGCGTTCGTCACGCACGCCGTGTGCGCTCACCGCGAGCGTCAATGCGGACACGACGGGCGGCGTGATCATCGCCTTGTTGTGGAACATGCCGCGATAATGCTCGATGCCGCTGTCGAGCAACGTCGAGGTCGCGATCAGTCCGGCCGCGCGGTTGAGGCGCCGGGCGGCGGTCACGGTCGCGTCATGCGCGCCGGATTTGCGTGTCGCCGGACGCCGCTGCTGCAACGCCCGTACACCGGCCGCGGCGGCCAGCATGCCCAGCGCCGCCAATCCAGCGTTGCGCGCAAGGGATGTCGGTTGCGCCGGCATCGCTTACTGCAGCGTGCACCCTTCGTGTCCGCACCCGCAGCGGCCGACGCGCTTGTCCTCGTCGCTTTGATCGTGCTGCTCGAACTCGGCGGCATTGCGGCAGTACTCGCTGCAATACGGATGGCCGGATTCGACTTCGCACGTGCAGCGTTCGTGCTGACACTGTTCCTTCAAGTGATCGACTTCCATCTCTGCTCCTCCTTGCTGCGCCTGCGGCGCCTTGCAGTCAAGCCGCGAATCGCCGCGCCTCCAGGCGCTTCAGCGAAAAACCCGCACCCGGGCGATCCACGGCCGGGCGCAGGCAACCGTCCACCGGCTCGGGCACGCCCTCGAACAACAGGTGTTCGATGCGCACGTGGTCGTGGAAATATTCGATGTGCCGCGTCGCCTGCGTGGCGCAGGCCACGTGCATGTGCAGCGCGGGCGCGCAGTGTGCCGACAACGGCGTCGAAAACGCCTCGCACAAGGCCGCCGCGTTGAGGTAACCGGTGATGCCGCCGCAACGCGTCGCGTCCGCCTGCAACACGTCGACGGCGCCCGCCGCGAGCATGCGCCGGAAATAGCCGCCGTGATAGCCGTACTCGCCCGCCGCGATGTCCATGCATGCAGGCGCGCGATCGCGCAGCAATCGCAACCCTGCCAGATCATCCGACGACACCGGTTCCTCGAACCAGTTGACGCCGCATTCCTGGAACGCGTCCGCGAGATGCAGCGCCTGCTTGCGCGAGTACGCGCCGTTGGCATCGACGAACAACTGCGCGTGCCTGCCGATCGCGGCGCGCGCAGCCCGCACGCGTTCGACATCCTTCGCAGGCACGCGGCCGATTTTCATCTTGACCATGCCGATGCCCTGCTCCACCCATCCGGCGAGCTGCCGCTTGAGTTGCGCGTTGCCGTACGAAGTGAATCCGCCGCTGCCGTACACGGCGATGGTCCCGCGCGCGGCGCCGAGCAGCTTGACCAGCGGCACCGCCAGCAACTTCGCCTTGAGATCCCACAGCGCGTTGTCCACCGCCGAAATCGCCATCGCCGCGACGCCCCGCCGGCCCAGGTTGCGCACCGCAACGTTCATCGCATGCCACGCGCCCGGAATGTCCATCGCATCGCGATCCTCGATGACGCCGGTAAGCACGTCGCGCACGACCATTGCGGCGGCCTTGTCGGCGTAGGTGTAGCCGATGCCATGTTGTCCGCCGGCTTCCAGTTCAACCACCACCAGCGTGGTCGCGCTCCATTCGAGGGTTCCATCCGACTCCGGCGCATCCGTGGGGATGGTGTACACACCGACCGAAGGGGCATGCAGACGGGCATCGGGCGGCTTCAAGCGCCACGATCCTTGCCGTGGTCGTGGAACAGCGTGGCCATGGCCTCGCGCGCGGATTCGCGCAGCATGCCGCGCGTGCCGGAATCGCCCTCGAACATCGAATGTGCAAACGCACGCGCCTGCTTGAAGGTAATGTGCGGTGGCAACGGCGGCACTTCGGGATCGGTGATCGCCTCGATGACGCAGGGGCGATCGGCGCGCAGCGCGGCATCCCATGCGTCGCCGATCTGGCCCGGCGCATCCACGCGGATGCCTTTCAGGCCAATCAATTCTGCGTAGCGCGCGTAGGGGAAATCGAACACTTCCTGCGAAGCGTCGTAGCGCGGATCGCCTTCCATCACGCGCTGCTCCCAGGTCACCTGGTT
>DASZTT010000173.1:0-12856 GCA_035547895.1 Rhodanobacteraceae bacterium | reverse complement strand
CGCTGTGGCTGGTGCCGGAAATTGGCCTGGTGCCGCAGGCGCTGCGCCGCCTGCGCGCGCGCTTCGATGCGCGGATGGCGGTGCTGCATTCCAACCTCGGCGAAGGCGAGCGCGCACGTGCATGGCTGGATGCGCGCTCGGGTGCGGCGGCGATCGTGCTGGGCACGCGCTCGGCGGCGTTTGCACCGCTGCCGAACGCGGGACTGGTGATCGTGGATGAGGAGCACGATACCTCGTACAAGCAACAGGAAGGCTTCCGCTATCACGCGCGCGACTTCGCACTGATGCGCGCGCAATCACTGGGCGTTCCCATCGTGCTGGGCAGTGCCACGCCGTCACTGGAAACACTGGCCAACGTCGAAGCGGCGCGCTACACGCGCGTGCGCCTCCGCCAGCGCGTGCATGCGCGGCCGCCTTCGCCCGTGCACGTGCTGGACCTGCGCGGCCTCAACCTCGCCCATGGCCTGTCGCCCGCCTTGCTGGATGCGCTGGACGCGGCGCTCGTGCGCGGCGAGCAGGCGCTGGTGTTCAAGAACCGTCGCGGCTACGCACCCGTGCTGCTGTGCCATGCCTGCGGCTGGCACGCCACGTGCCCGCGCTGTGAAAAACCCCTGACCTTGTATCGTGGCCGCCGACAACTGCTTTGCCACCATTGCGGGCACAGCGAACGCGCGCCGGAAGCGTGTCCGAATTGCCGGGCCGATGCATTGATCCCGCAAGGCCAGGGAACCGAGCGCCTGGAGGAAGCCCTCGCTGCCCGTTATCCGGACACTCCGGTGTTGCGCATCGATCGCGAGAGCACCCGCCGGCGCGATGCGTTCGCGAAAGTTTTCGACAGGCTGGCGGAAGGCAAGCCCGCGATCCTGGTCGGCACGCAGATCCTCGCGAAGGGCCACGACCTTCCGAACCTCACCACGGTCGCGATCGTGGGCGTGGACGAAGGCCTGCACAGTGTCGACTTCCATGCGGGTGAGCGGCTGGCGCAATTGATCGTGCAGGTGGCCGGACGCGCGGGACGCGCCGACAAGCACGGCGCGGTGTGGCTGCAGACGCACGAACCGGAGCACCCGCTGCTGACGACGCTGCTGAAGGGCGGTTACGACGCCGCGGCTGCGTTGCAACTCGGAGAACGGCTGGCATCGGGACTGCCACCCTTCGCCCACATGGCCCTGCTGCGCGCGGAAAGCGCGCAGCGCCATGTGCTGGATGATTTCATGGCCACGGCACGTGATGCGCTTGCGCATGCCGCAAGCGGTGCCCTGCACATCATTGGACCGTTCGCGGCGCCGATGCCGTTGCGCGCGGGGCGTCATCGTGCGCAGTTGTTGCTCGAATCCGCGCAACGCCCGGCGCTTCGCCACGCGCTCGCGACATGGCTGCCGCAATTGCACGCCTTGCCGCAACCCCGCGGCTTGCGCTGGTCGCTCGACGTCGATCCGGTGGATTTGTATTGATCCGCGGGCTCTCCTTCGCACGAGGCGAAGGCGAAATCCGGGGAGGCGCGCAAGAAACGAAGAGCCGCCCGAAGGCGGCTCTTGCGATCACGATGGACGGCCGACGATCCCTACGCCGCGAAAGCTCCGCGCATCTTCTTCATCGCATTTGCCTCGAGCTGGCGGATGCGCTCGGCCGACACGCCGTATTCGTCGGCGAGATCCTGCAAGGTGGCCTTGTCCTCGTCGAGCCAGCGGCGGCGGATGATGTCGCGGGTGCGGTCATCCAGCTTCGCCATCGCCTGCTGCAAGGTATCGAGCTGGTGCTCTTCCTGGTCCGCATCGGCAAGCTGCAGGTATGGGTCGGCGCCGTGGTCTTCCAGGTACGCGACCGGTGCGGGCGGCGCATCGTCGTCGCTTTCGGTAGGCGCATCGAAACCGACATCACGCCCGGACAGACGCGACTCCATTTCCAGCACGGTCGCCTCGGGAACGCCGAGGTCCTTCGCGACCTCGCGCACCTCTTCCATGTTCATCCAGCCGAGGCGCTTCTTCGACTTGCGCAGGTTGAAGAACAGCTTGCGCTGCGCCTTGGTGGTCGCGACTTTCACGATTCGCCAGTTGCGCAGAATGAATTCATGCATTTCGGCGCGGATCCAGTGCACCGCGAAACTGACCAGCCGCACGCCGTGGTCCGGATCGAAACGTTTGACGGCCTTCATCAGGCCGATGTTGCCTTCCTGGATCAGGTCGGCCATCTGCAGGCCGTAACCGGAATAGCCACGCGCGACGTGCACCACGAAACGCAGGTGCGACATCACCAGCGTGCGCGCCGCGTCGAGGTCATCCTCGTCGCGATAGCGGTGCGCGAGTTCCTGCTCCTCTTCGACAGCCAGTACCGGGATCCGGTGCACCGCACCGATGTAGGCGTCAAGGCTGCCAACCACGCTGGGAATGGGCAGGTTGTTGGCGACCAAGGCTTCACTCATTGGTTGTACCCTCGTCTGTATTGGCACTCTAAGCGTGAGAGTGCCAAGCCCTCGTGAAGGTTCCCGCGCGGTCCCGACATTGGGAGAGGCTTCGCCGTGAGGGTGATGGGATAAATTATACTCGCCAGTATAGGAAACACAAGCTGCCGGAAGTCATGCTTCCAGCGCGTTCCGTGGCGGCAGCGACCAGTCGATCGGTGCCTGGCCGTTCGCTTCAAGATATTGATTGGCTTTGGAAAAATGCCGGCACCCCAGGAAGCCCCGGTGCGCCGACAGCGGCGAGGGATGCGGGGCCTTGAGGACGGCGTGCCGACGGGTGTCGATCAGTTTGCCCTTGGCCTGGGCATAGCTGCCCCACAGCAGGAAGACCAGACCGTCACGCTCCCGGTTCAACTCGTCGATGGCCCGGTCGGTGAATCCTTCCCAACCCTTGCCCTGATGCGCGCCGGCCATCCCGGCCTGCACGGTGAGGACGGAGTTCAGCAACAGCACGCCGCGCCGGGCCCACGGCGTCAGACAACCATGATCGGGCCGCGCGATCCCGAGGTCGTCCTCGATTTCGCTGAAGATGTTCTGCAGCGACGGCGGCACCGGCACGCCGGGCCGCACGGAAAAGCACAAGCCATGCGCCTGGCCCGGCCCGTGATAAGGATCCTGGCCAAGTATCACCACCTTGACCGCGTCGAACGGCGTGGCGTCCATCGCGGCGAAAATCTCGGGGCCGGGCGGGTAGATGCGCTTGCCCGCGTGTTTCGCCGCGCGCAGGAATTCGCTGAGCGCATGCATGTCGGGGCGATCGAAATAATCACCGAGGCGTGCCTTCCATGACGGTTCGAGTTTCAGGCGCTCGTCAGTCATGGCTCATGCAGTTTGGGATCGCCGCCGCTGCGACACGCGCAACTGGAACATCAGCTTCGTCATCAGCAAACGTTCGTCCACTGGTTTCTCGACCAGGTCGTTGGCCCCGGCCTTGAGCAAGGCGGCCTGGTTCTCCGGATTTTCGTCACCGGTCATGACCAGCACCGGCAGGCGTCCCTTGCCGAGTTGCAGGTCACAGCGGATCCATTCCAGCAGGTCGCCGCCGGACATCTCGCCCTTGAGGCTGACGTCGGTCAAGACCAGGTCGGCGCCGATCTCGCCGCGATCCTGAGCGGCGCCCAGCAATTCCACGGCTTCCTCGGCGCTGCCCGCGAGGTGCACGGTCAACCCGTAGCGCTGCAGCATGCGGCTGGTGGCAAGCGCCACCACGCGGCTGTCCTCGACGTACAACACCGCGCCCTCGGCGTGTCCGGTCGGCTGCACGTAACCGCGGATGAAGTCGGTCAACGCGGCGTAGCCGGCGGCCTTGTCGAAATAGTCCGTGATCTCGTCGCCGATCTCGCGGTTCTGCAGGCGTTCCTGCACGTCGCCGGAAACCGCGACGATGGGGATGTACGCCTGCGGCGCATGCTCGCGCACGTACTTCGCCAGCACCGTGCCGTCCATGTCCGGGAGGCGCAAGGCGGTGGTGACCAGATCCACCACCCCGGCGTGCAGCGCCTGCTCGGCTTCGGCTCCGGTTTCGCAGGTGATGATCGTGGCGCCCGGCAGGCCTTTTTCCAGCACGCGCGAAATCAGCGTGCGCGCCACCTTCGATCCATCCACCACCATCACGCGCGGATTGTCACTGGCGATATGGCGAAGAACGTCGTTCATGGTTCCGTGTAACGATGTTGAGCGCGCAACGGCAACGCGCCTGCATTCGATGCGTGTGGTTTCAGGTCCGCGGGTACAGCAGGTGGCGGCTGCTCGCAATCAGCGCGCCCAGCCAGCCCAGCACAAGCGCAATCGCCCACCCGATGCCGAGCGTAGCCCAGGACAAGCCGCCGAAGTGCAGCCGGCCCGTGTAACTGGCGACCAGGTCACGCACCGGCGCGGCCAGCACCGCTTCGAGCAGCAACACCAGCAGCACGGCGACCAGACCGGCCGCGAGACCATACCACGCGCCTTCATAAAGATACGGCCTGCGCACGAAGGCCGCACTGGCGCCGATCAATTGCTGCACGAAGATTTCGTTCGCGCGGCTGCGGATGTCCAGGCGCACGGTGTTGCCGATCACCAGCACCGCCGCCGCGCCCAGCAGCACCGCCAGCAGCAGCGTCACCCGCTGGCCCACCGCAATCAGCGCGTCCAGTCGCGCGCGCCATTGGCCGTTGTCCTGCACCAGGTCGACGCCCGGCAGCGCACGTATCGCCGCGACCAGCGTTTCGACCTGCGCGCGATTCGCGCCGGCATCCGGCTCGACCAGCAGCACGAACGGCAGCGGGTTGTCGGGCAGCGACCGGATTGCATCACCGAAACCCTGCATGGCCGCCAGCTCCTGCAGGCCCTGCTGAGGCGTGCGAACCGTCACCGTGGCGATGTCGGCGCGTGCGCGCAGGGTCGCCGCGAGTTTCTGCGCTCCGTCCGCAGCAACATCCGTTTTCAGGAACACATTGACCGATTGCGAATCGCCCAGCGCGGTCGCGAGATGCTGCACGTTCACCAGCAGCAGGTAGAACGCGAGTGGCAGCGCCAACGCCAGGCCCATCACCACGATGGTCAGCGCCGTACCGAAAGGCCGCCGCACCAACTGGCGCAGACTGTCGCGCAGGCACCACGCGTGCTGGCGGCGCCACATCGCAAAACGCGAGTGGCGCACCGGGCTCGCCATGGCTGCAGGCGCGCTCATGCGACCTCGCTGCCCGGTACGTCGTCGATCAGGTGTCCGTGGTCGAGCACCACCACGCGCTGCTTCATGCGCTTCAACAAAGCGAGGTCATGGCTGGCGATCAGGATGGTGCTGCCGGTCTGCCTGAGGCTCACGAACAATTGCATGATCTCTTCCGAGAGTTGCGGATCGAGGTTGCCGGTGGGTTCGTCCGCTATGATCAGCGCCGGCCGCGTGACGATGGCGCGCGCAATGCCGACGCGTTGCTGCTCGCCGGTGGACAGTCCCGACGGCGCATCCTTGCCACGACCGGCCAGCCCCACTTTTTCCAGCGCGCCGCGGACGCGCTTGCCACGTTCCTCGTGCGGTATGCCCGCAATCAGCAACGGCAACGCCACGTTGTCGGCCACGCTGCGATCCATCAGCAGGCGGTGATCCTGGAACACCATGCCGATCTCGCGCCGCAAACGCGGAATGCCGCGACGCCGGACGCGCGCCAGGTCACGACCATGCACCTCGATCGCGCCGCCGCTGGGACGCTCGATCATCGCGATCAGTTTCAGCAGCGTGGTCTTGCCGGCGCCGGAATGTCCGGTGACGAACAGCATTTCGCCCGCTTCCACCTTGAACGATACGTCGATCAGCGCCTCGCGGCCCTCGGGGTAGCGCTTGCTGACGGAATCGAATCGGATCACGGAAATGCCGGGGCCGGTGGGCCGTGAAAGCCTAGCAACAATGCCGCCGTTCCGGGACGGCACACGGAACGGGAGCCGGGAAATCGATCAGGAACGGGGTGCGGTTGCGTGGGACTGCGGCTTACGGCGGCGCCGCCGCCTGCTCGCCGCAGGCTTGGCGTCGGCGGCCGCGGTTCCGGATGACGGCGCCTCGACGTCGGCGTGGTCGTGATGCGTCGCCGCGCGCGGAGGTGGCGCCGCAAGCCACGCGGGCTCGATCGCCTGCACCGGAATCCGCATCCCGATGTAACGCTCGATGTCGGGCAGGTTCATCGCGTAGAGATCACACGCGAAGCTGATCGCGTCGCCTTCGGCGCCCAGCCGCGCGGTGCGGCCGATGCGGTGCACGTAATCCTCGCCGTCCTGCGGCAGGTCGTAGTTGAAGACGTGGGTGACGTCGGGAATGTGCAGGCCGCGCGCGGCGACGTCGGTCGCGACCAGGATGTCGGCTTCGCCCTTCTTGAAGCGCTCCAGCAGTTTCTGCCGCTTGGCCTGCGGCACGTCGCCCGACAACGCGCCGACCTTGAAGCCTTGCCGCTTCAGGCGTTCCGTCACGCGCTCGGCGGCGGCGCGGGTGTTGACGAACACGATGCTGCGCTGCGGATTGCAATGCTCCAGCAGGTTGAGCAGCAGCGGGATCTTTTCTTCCTTCGCCGGGAAATAAACCTGCTGGCGCACGCGGTCGGCGGTGACGTTTTCGGTTTCCACCGCCAGCTTCTCCGGCTGGTTCATGTGCTCGTAGGCGAGTTCCAGCACGCGGTAGCTGAGCGTCGCCGAGAACAGCATGCCCTGGCGCTCTTCGCGCGCGGGCATCTTGCGCAGCAGATAACGCACGTCCTTGATGAAGCCGAGGTCGAACATCCGGTCGGCCTCGTCGATCACGGTGGCCTCGACCGCGCGGAAACTGAAAACGTGCTGCTTGAAGTAATCGATCAGACGGCCCGGCGTCGCGATGATCACGTCGCACCCGTCGCGCAGCTGCTGGCGTTGCTTGTCGTAGTCGACGCCGCCGTAGATCAGCGCGAAACGCAACCCGGTGTGCCGGCCGATCGCCTGCGCATCCTTGTCGATCTGGATGGCGAGTTCGCGCGTCGGCGCCAGGATCACCGCGCGCGGATCGTTGTCCTTGCGTTCGGGGATCGCGGGCCTGGTCAGGAGACGGTTCATCACCGCGACCAGGAAGGCGCAGGTTTTGCCGGTGCCGGTCTGGGCCTGGCCGGCGACATCGCGGCCCGCCAGCGCGACCGGCAGCGTCAGGGCCTGGATCGGCGTGCAGCGCGTGAAGCCGCATTCGGCGAGGCCGGCGGCGAGGTGCGGATGCAGGTCGAATTGTTCGAAGAAGGTGTCGGTGAGAACTTGGTCGGCCACGGAGTTTCTATGCCAGGAGCGTCTTGCCAGATCGGCGGTGGAGTTGCGGGAACCGGCGATCCACCGAAGTTTCGGGACCGCGGAAGATCGGCACGCTTGAACCGCGCGACGGGTTGGGATGAAATGCCACGAACATGCGGGACGGCAGCAGCCTGGCGGCAACGATTCGTGCGTCCGGCCCAGGCGCCTGTTTCCATTGTAGCAGGCCGCGCTTGCAATCCCGCGGCTCCTCCCCCACCTTGTGGGATCATCTCCCGTTGCAGGTCCGTCCATGAGCGAAAACATCACCCACGTCAAAGACGCCGATTTCGAAACCGAAGTGCTGAAATCGGATACCCCGGTGCTGCTGGATTTCTGGGCGGAGTGGTGCGGACCGTGCAAGTCCATCGCACCGATGCTCGACGACCTCGCCAGGGAATATTCGGGCCGTCTCAAGGTCGTGAAGATCAACATCGACGAAAACCAGAAGACGCCGATGACCTACGGCATCCGCGGCATCCCGACGCTGATGGTGTTCAAGGGCGGCAAGGTCGAAGCCACCCAGATCGGCGCCGTGGGCCGGGGCCAGTTGACCCAGATGGTCGACAAGGTGATTGCGCAAGGGCAACCCAGCGCTTCCGCCTGAGCAAGATCGCAATGGGCCGCACGCTTGCGCGGCCGTACCTCGCCCGCCGGCGCGCCTGCCCGGCAATGCATTGTGAACCCTTCGCAAGGCCCCGCTTGTATGCGGGCCTTGCGCAATGCTAGATTGATGTCCGGCCGGTGGTGCTTTTGCCCGGCCATCTTCCCTTCTGTTTCCTCCCGCGCCCCCGAGCGCCGATGAGGCTTACCCGTGTCCGATACCGAAAACTCCGTTCAGGGTGATGACGCCCGCGCGTCCACCGCTGCATCCGAATCCAACGCCTCCGCCGGCAATGAAGGCGGCGAAGGCCAATCCCAGCAACGCGGCGGCAACCGCCCTGATCGCGGCCGCCGTCGCCGCGGCCGCCACTCCCGCGGCGGCAATGGCCAGGGCGGCAATCCGAATGGCCTGCCCGCCGACGTCTCCGGCGACGAAGCCGATGCCGGCGATCCCAAACGCCTGATCAACCTCACCGAGCTCAAGCGCAAGAACTCCGTGCAGCTCCTGGAGATGGCCGAGGAACTCGGCATCCAGGAAGGCGTCGCGCGCGCCCGCAAGCAGGACGTGATCTTCAACATCCTGCGCGCCCACGCCAAGTCCGGCGGCAGCATCTGGGCCGAGGGCGTCCTGGAAATCCTGCAGGACGGCTTCGGCTTCCTGCGTTCGGCCGACGAGTCCTACCTCGCCGGACCCGACGACATCTACGTGTCGCCCTCCCAAATCCGCCGCTTCAACCTGCGCACCGGCGACTACATCACCGGCCGCGTCCGCCACCCGAAGGAAGGCGAGCGCTACTTCGCGCTCCTGAAGGTGGACGACATCAACGGCGATCCGCCGGAAGCGTCCAAGAACAAGCTGCTGTTCGAGAACCTCACGCCGCTGTTCCCGCGCAAGGCGTTCCATCTGGAACGCGGCAACGGCTCCACCGAAGACATCACCGGCCGCATCCTCGACCTGATCGCGCCGGTCGGCAAGGGCCAGCGCGGCCTCATCGTCAGCCAGCCCAAGGCCGGCAAGACCATGATGCTGCAGAACGTCGCGCAGGCGATCGTGCACAACCATCCGGACGTGCACCTGATCATCCTGCTGATCGACGAGCGTCCGGAAGAAGTCACCGAGATGCAGCGCAGCGTGAAGGCGGAAGTCGTGTCTTCCACCTTCGACGAGCCCGCGGTGCGCCACGTGCAGGTCGCCGAAATGGTGATCGAGCGTGCCAAGCGCCTGGTCGAGCACAAGAAGGACGTCGTGATCCTGCTCGACTCCATCACCCGCCTCGCCCGCGCCTACAACACCGTGGTGCCGAGTTCCGGCAAGGTGCTGACCGGCGGCGTGGATGCCAACGCGCTGCAACGCCCGAAGCGTTTCTTCGGCGCCGCCCGCAACGTCGAGGAAGGCGGCTCGCTGACGATCCTCGCGACCGCGCTGATCGACACCGGCTCCAAGATGGACGAGGTGATCTACGAGGAATTCAAGGGCACCGGCAACATGGAAGTGCACCTCGACCGCCGCATCAGCGAGAAGCGCGTGTACCCGTCCATCAACATCAATCGTTCCGGCACCCGCCGCGAGGAACTGCTGATCGCGCCGGACCTGTTGCAGAAGATCTGGATCCTGCGCAAGCTGCTGCATCCGATGGATGAGCTGGCCGCGATGGAATTCATGCTCGACAAGATGAAGAACACCAAGACCAACGACGAGTTCTTCAATGCGATGAAGCGATGAGGGAAGCCGGGACCAGGAATCAGCGAGCCTAAAAATCTTGTCGTCATTGCGGGGCCGACTCGAAGAGTCGGAACCCGGAATCCGTTTTGATCCGGCGCGACACGCAGGCGAGACAATGGATTCCGGCCTCCGCCGGAATGACGGAGACGGGTTCAGAAGCCTTGAGGTTTCATCCGCATGAGCAAAACCAACCTGCGGGCGCTTTCGGACATGCTGCCCGAGACCTGGCGATCGAAAGTAGTCGGGCTCGCGGGCGGCGCCAACGTCAAGGTGCTGCGCATGGACGAAGTCGCCTCCGGCGAAGAGCCCCACGCGTACGACGAAGGCCTGCTGGTGCTGGACGGCGAATTGAAACTCGGGATCGGCGGCGAAATCGTCACGGTTTCCGCGGGCGAGCTTTACATCGTGCCCGCGAACACGCCGCACGCCGTGGCAGCCGGCAGCCACGGCACGCTGGTGATCATCGACCAGGACGAGTGACGCAACGCATGCGTATCTGCGTCTACTGCGCTTCCAGCAACCAGGCCGATCCGCGTTATCGCGAAGCGGCATTCCGGCTTGGCGAATTGCTGGCCCGCGACGGCCACAGCATCGTGTACGGCGGCGGCTCGGCGGGTTCGATGGGCGCGGTCGCGGATGGCGCACTGTCGAAGGGCGGCGAAGTGATCGGTGTCCTGCCGCGCTTCATGGCGGATCTCGAATGGGGCCATCCGGGCCTGACGCATCTCGATCTCGTCGATGACATGCGCGAGCGCAAGCATCGCCTGCTCACGGATTCCGACGCGGTGGTCGCGTTGCCCGGCGGCTGCGGCACGCTGGAAGAACTGTTCGAGGCGATCACGCTGAAGCGGCTCGGACTGTACTTCAATCCGATCGTGCTGCTGGACACCCTGGGCTACTGGCAGCCGCTGGACGCTTTCCTGCACCAGGTCATCGAGCAGCGCTTCATGAATCCCGAACACGCGAAGATGTGGAGCCTGGCCGCCACACCGGAAGACGTGTTGCCCGCCATCGCGAACGCACCGAAGTGGGACGAACACGCGCGGGATCGCGCGGTGGTGCGCTGATGACGCGCGATCATTCGCGCGGGGCGGGCGAAAAAGCAGGCCGGCCCCTGTATCATTGCGGCCTCGCGCGCTCGTAGCTCAGCTGGATAGAGTACTGCCCTCCGAAGGCAGGGGTCGTGGGTTCGAATCCCGCCGAGCGCGCCACTTCTTCTTCGGACATCTCCCCACGCCTATACAGTAGGGCCTTTTTTTGCGTCGCCTGCAGAATTTTTGCGTGTGCAAACTTCGATGCTTCAGCACTTCGGCTCGTTAAAAAATTGGCAGTGGAAGCGGCGACTGCTGCTGTGGCTGGGCGCGGTGGTGGTGGGTTTGGCGACTACCCTGTTCATCAAGGGTTGCATCCTCGCCTACGATACCTTCCATCGCGTATTCGCCTACGGCCCGTGGTGGCCGTTGCTGATTACACCCTGCACGCTGGCACTCCTGGCATATCTGACGTCGGGAAAGTTGCGCGCGACGCGGGGTTCGGGCATTCCGCAGGCGATCGCCGCGCTGCACATCGAGGATGAAAAATTCCGCTTTCGCATGCTGTCCTTGCGGGTGGCCGCGGCCAAGATGGCATTGACGATAGCTGCGCTGCTCGGCGGCGCATCGGTGGGTCGCGAAGGGCCAACCGTACACGTGGGCGCGTCGCTGATGTATTCGATCGGTCGTCGCTTCGGATTTGCCGAACCGGCCTCGGCGGGGCGCTTCGTGCTGGCCGGCTCGGCGGCCGGGCTGGCCGCCGCATTCAACGCGCCGCTGGCCGGGATCGTGTTCGCGATCGAGGAAATGGCCGGCGCTTACGAAGATCGCGTGAGCGGCGCCATCATGACCGCTGTCATCATCGGCGGCATCATTACGCTGGGCCTGCTCGGCAATTACAGTTATTTCGGCACCGTCAATGCCTCGCTGACGATCAAGCAAGGTTGGCTGGCGGTTTTGTTGTGCGGAGTGCTGTGCGGGCTGGCCGGCGGACTGTTCTCGACCATCATCCTGCTGGGCGGACGTCTGCTGTCACGTGTCGCGGCTCTCCGCAGCCGTTGGCCGGTCGCATTCGCATTTGCCTGTGGTCTGGCGCTTGCGCTGATCGGCATTGCCAGCGGCAACAACGTTTACGGCACCGGCTACGAACAGGCGCGCGCGATTCTGCAGCACGCATCCAACACGCCGAGTCCGGGGTTCGGTGCGTACAAGTTTTTCGCCAACATCGTTTCGTACTGGTCCGGTATTCCGGGCGGCCTGTTCTCACCAGCGCTGGCGGTCGGCGCCGGGTTCGGGCGCAATATTGCGCACCTCCTGCCAGGCTCGCCCGTTTCGGCAGTGGCGCTGCTGGGCATGGCCGGCTATCTCGCCGGGGTCACGCAGTCGCCGCTGACCTCGACGATCATCTGCATGGAGATGACCGCCAATCAGGCAATGGTCATTCCGATCCTCGCAGTGTGCCTGATCGCACGTGCGACCTCAGCGTTGTTCTGCAAAAAGCCGGTGTATCACGCGTTTGCAGAACAACTGGAAGCGCAATACGAGGCCCGCCACGAAGATGCGATGGCGCCAGCGCCAGCCGAACCGCCTGATCAACGGCCGTCGCAAGCAATGTAAGACCAATGCTTGACAGCCCAAGAGCGTTCGTTAGACTGACCGGCTCCCTGCGCCGCCGCACGCCGCGATTGATCCTTCCGCAATCCGGCAGTGCCCCTTGGCGCAGGCGACGCGTCCACGCGGCAGGATCCGGCTAGGTAGCTCAGACGGTTAGAGCGCGGCACTCATAATGCTGAGGTCGGCGGTTCGATTCCGCCCCTAGCCACCATCTACGGATCGACGAACCCCGCCTCGCGCGGGGTTTTTCGTTTGCGGCCAGGACCGCGCGGCGTCCCGCCGACCGAGGGCCGCCGCTGTGGCCGCCGGTGCGCTCCGCTACAATGCGGCCTCGCGCATTCTCGGGGACGCGCCGCCGACGCGGCGGGCGTGACGCATGGATCTGTTCAAGGTCTTCCACATCGAAGCGGCCCACCGCCTGCCCGCCGTACCGGCGGGCCACAAGTGCGCGCGGCTGCACGGACACTCCTTCCGCGTGGAAATCCATGTGCGCGGCGAGGTCGATCCTGCCAGCGGCTGGGTGATGGATTTCGCCGACATCAAGGCCGCTTTTGCGCCGGTGTACGAGGCGCTGGACCACCGCTACCTCAACGAGATCGAGGGGCTGGAGAATCCGACGAGCGAGAACCTGGCGCGCTGGATCTGGCGGCAACT
>DASZTT010000172.1:0-3114 GCA_035547895.1 Rhodanobacteraceae bacterium | reverse complement strand
GTCGATGTACGGGACGATGTTGATCTCCGCCATCCGCCGGCGGCGCTTGCTGCGATGTTGCAATGCCATGGGCTTCGCTCCTCAGCGCACGCGGGCTTCCGCGCGGCCGGGCGCGGGCGCCGCAGGCTGGTCGTCGGCGTGCATCTGGCGCTGCAGCACCGACGAGAATTCTTCCTGAAACGTTTCGTAGCGCAACGTCAGGCGATCCAGGCGCGTCGAATAACGGTTGTACGCCCACACCGCGGGGATCGCCGCAACCAGGCCCATCGCGGTGGCCACCAACGCTTCGGAAATGCCCGGCGCCACCGTGGCGATGGTGGCCTGCTTCATCGTACCGAGTCCCTGGAACGCGATCATGATGCCCCACACCGTGCCGAACAGGCCGACGTAGGTACTGATCGATCCGACATTGGCGAGGTACTCGAGATTGCGTTCCATTTTCTCGACTTCGCGGGTGCCGGCCACGCGCATCGCGCGTTCGGACGATTCCAGCACCGCGCGCCGGTCCTCGCCGCCGCGCTGGCGCTGGCGCACGAATTCGCGGAAACCGGATTCGAACACAGAGGCGAGGCCACCCGCTTCGCCTGCGCGGTTGCTGACTTCGCGGAACAGCGCCGCAAGGTCAACCCCCGACCAGAAGCGTTCCTCGAAATCGTCGGCATCGCGGGTCGCGGCATCCAGCATCATCTTCTTGCGGAAGATGATCACCCAGGACGTGAAGGAAAACACGACCAGGATGGCCAGCACGATGATGACCGGCCAGCTTGCATGGATGACCAGGTCGAGGATGTTGATGGAACCGTTCATGCTTGTCTGTTTCCTTCAATCAAAACGGCAATGTCTTGCGGAATCCGGCACGGCACGAAACTGCCGGCATCGATGCAGGCCACCCGCACCTTCGCGCGCGCCAGCGTGGCGCCGTCCGCGACGCGCGTGATCGCCTGCGCAAAATCGATGCTGGCCGCGCGCAGGCGTTCGACGCAAACGGTCGAATCGAGTTCGTCATCCAGCCGGGCCGGCTTGTCATAGGCGATGCTCAACTCGCGCACCACGAACACGATCCCGTGCGACTGGCGCAGGGCATCCTGGCCGATCGCCGCCGTGCGCATCCACTCGCTGCGCGCACGTTCGAGAAAACGCAAATAGCCTGCGTGATACACCACGCCGCCCGCATCGGTATCTTCCCAGTAAACCCTTGTCCGCCACCTGAACGCCCGTTGAGCGTGATCGGTCACGTCGACCATCTATGACTCCCGCTGCTCGAACAGGTTCATTTCGCCGCGCGGCGGCTTCAATCCGAAATGCCGCCACGCCCTGGCGGTGGCGATGCGGCCGCGCGCGGTGCGGGCCAGCAGGCCCTGCTGGATCAGGTACGGCTCCAGCACGTCCTCGATGGTGTCGCGATCCTCGGCCAGCGCCGCGGCAAGCGATTCCACGCCGACCGGACCGCCGTCGAATTGCTCGAGAATCAGGCGCAGCAGCCGGCGATCGAGTTCATCGTAACCGCCGGCATCCACCTGCAGCATCTCCAGCGCCGCCGATGCCGCGTCGCGGGTGATGCGTCCACCCGCGCGCACCTCGGCGTAGTCGCGCACGCGCCGCAGCAGGCGATTGGCGATGCGCGGCGTGCCGCGCGACCGCCGCGCGATTTCGGCGGCGCCGTCTTCGTCGCAGGCGATGTCGAGGATGCGCGCCGAGCGCGCGACGATCGACGCCAATTCGCCGGGCGTGTAGAACTCCAGCCGGTGCACGATGCCGAAGCGGTCGCGCAGCGGCGAGGTCAGCATGCCGGCGCGGGTGGTCGCGCCCACCAGCGTGAAGCGCGGCAGGTCCAGCTTGATCGAACGCGCGGCCGGGCCTTCGCCCAGCATGATGTCGATCTGGAAATCCTCCAGCGCCGGATACAGCACTTCCTCGACCACCGGCGAAAGCCGGTGGATCTCGTCGATGAACAGCACGTCGCGCGGCTGCAGGTTGGTGAGCAGCGCGGCAAGATCACCCGCGCGTTCCAGCACCGGGCCCGAGGTGCTGCGCAGGTTCACGCCGAGCTCGTTCGCGATCACGTGCGAGATCGTGGTCTTGCCCAGGCCCGGCGGGCCGAACACCAGCACGTGGTCCAGCGCATCGCCGCGCCTGCGTGCGGCCTCGATGGACAACGAAAGTTGCTCGCGCATCGCAGCCTGGCCGACGTACTCGGCCAGCGTGCGCGGCCGCACGCTGGCTTCGACGGCTTGTTCGGCGGGGCTTTCGGCGGCGTCGACGACGCGGGATTGTTCCATGCCGCGATTATGGCAGACCGGCCACACCGGCACTGCGACCCTTTGGCCTGCTGGTGCATCCTTGCAGTGTGGACACGCCGACGAATTTCCAGCAAACCGTCGAACCCGACCTGGTCGCCCGCCTGCAACGCGGCGAACTGGCCGCATTCGAACTGATCTACCGGCGCTTCGAACGCGCGGCGTGGACGCTGGCGCTGCGCCTCACCGGCCGCGCCGACGTCGCGCAGGAAGTGCTGCAGGACGCGATGCTGAAAGCCTTCGAGCGCGCCCGGCAATACCGCGGCGAGGCACCCTTCGCGGCGTGGCTGCGCAAACTGGTGGTGAACGAGGCGCTGATGCAGTTGCGCCACAACCGCCTGCACGTCATCGAGGTATTCGACGACACGCTCGCCATCGACGAATCACCGGCGCCGTGGATGCACGCCGACGCCGCCACGCTGGAACGCGCACTGCACCGCCTGCCCGACGCGGCGCGCGCGGTGCTGTGGCTCTACCACGTCGAAGGCTACAGCCACGTGGAAATCGCCGAGCAGTTCGGACGCTCGGTGAGCTTTTCGAAGTCCCAGCTCGCGCGTGCCACGAAGCGCATGCGCGAATTGCTGCAACCGCAACTGCAAGTGGAGGTTACGCCATGCACGATCGGCTCGACCACGACTTCATGAAAGACGATCCCCGCAACGGCTGCGCGGACGAAGCGGCACTCGGCGCGGCGCTGCGCGCGCTGCCCACCCACGCGCCGGCCCGCGACCTCTGGCCGGACATGGCCGCGCGCGTGCGCCGCCGCGGCGCCGTGCGCAGGACCATCTGGTTCACGCTGCCGGCCGCGTTCGCCGCC
>DASZTT010000171.1:0-9015 GCA_035547895.1 Rhodanobacteraceae bacterium | reverse complement strand
TGAGCGATCGCGGCGGCACCGAAAACATCTGGCACGTGCAACGCGGCGGCAGCGAGGCCGCGCTCACCCATTTCACGGATGGACGCGTGTTGTGGCCGACGATTTCGGCGAACGGCGGCACCATCGCGTTCGAGCGCGGCTTCGGTATCTGGACCGTCGACACGGCGACCGGCAACGCGCAACCGGTCTCGGTCACGCTGGCCGGTGCCGTCGCCGGTCCGGAAGATCAGCACAAGACCCTGCACGATGATTTCAGTGATCTCGCGCTGTCGCCCGACGGCAAGAAGGTGGCGTTCGTTGCGCACGGTGACGTGTTCGCGGCCGATGCCGACAAAGGCGGCGATGCAGTGCGCGTCACCCGTGCGCCGGGCAATGCCCATGACATCGCGTGGGCGCCCGACAGCCGCCGCATCGTGTACGGCGCGTTCCGCGACGGCGGCGAACATCTTTATCTGTACGATTTCTCGGCCGGCAAGGAAACGCAGATCACCGATGGCGACGGCGAAGACACCTCGCCTGCATTTTCGCCGGATGGCAAATCGCTGGCGTTCCTGCGCGACGGGCGCGAGCTGGAACTGCTGGACGTGTCGAGCCGCCGTGTGCGCACGCTCGCCACGGCGCATCTCGATCTGCGCCGCCCGTTGACGTCCGATCGCCCGCTGGCGTGGTCGCACGACGGCCGCTGGGTCGCGATGCTGGAGTGGGGCCCGCGCATGTTCCGCAACGCGGTGGCGGTGGACGTGGACAGCGGCAAGACGGTTGCGCTGAGCAGCCTCGCCAACACGTTCTCCGACGACGTCACCTTCAGCCCCGATGGCAAGACCTTCCTGTTCGTCACCGG
Source organism: Rhodanobacteraceae bacterium (assembly GCA_035547895.1). Taxonomy (GTDB): domain Bacteria; phylum Pseudomonadota; class Gammaproteobacteria; order Xanthomonadales; family Rhodanobacteraceae; genus 66-474. The sequence continues at coordinate 8,174 of DASZTT010000171.1, read as the reverse complement.
GCAGCGCACCGAGCAGGGCCAGATCGCGAGCGTGGACCTGGTGGCGCAGACGCCGAAGTTCCGCGAGGACCAGTTCCGCGACCTGTTCCGCCAGACCACGCCCAAGCCCTCGCATGAAAAGGACTCCGGCGGGAAGAACGATGCCGCCGACAAGCATGAGGCGAAGGGCAAGGCGCCGAACAAGCCGAAGGACGTGCGGATCGATGCCGACGGCATCCGCCAGCGCCTCACACTGCTGCCGACGGGCCTCGATGCGCAATCCATCGTGCTCAGTCCCGACGGCAAGACACTGGTGATCACCGCGACCGTCGCGGGCCGCACCAATCTCTATGCATGGTCGCTCGATCCGCTGGCCGACGAGCCCCCGGTGGCGCGGCAGTTGACCTCGACCCGCGGCGACAAGGCCGACGCACAATTCAGTCCCGACGGCAAAACCATCTACTACCTCGACGACGGCAAGCTGTTCTCGGTGCCGGTCGCCGAGGGCGGCAAGCCGAAGTCGATCGCGTTGAGCGCGGAGGTGGACATCGATTTCGCGCAGGACAGGATGACCGCGTTCGACCAGGCATGGACGTGGCTGCGCGACAACTTCCACGATCCGCGGATGAACGGCGTGGACTGGAATGCGGTGCGCGCGGAATACGCCCCGCTGATCGCGGGCGCGCCCACGCCGGCCAGCGTGAACTGGCTGATGAACCTGCTGGTGGGTGAATTGAATGCATCGCACTCCGGCGTGCGCGCGGGCGGGCATGCGCAGCCGGTCACCGGTCGCCTCGGCCTTGTGTTCGACACCGCCGCGTACGAACGCGACGGCACCTTGCGCGTGGCGCAAGTCGTGCCGCTGTCGCCAGCCGCCATCGCCGGCATCGATGCGGGCGACACGCTGCAGGCGGTGGATGGCCACGCGATCGGCGCGCATGAAGATTTGTATGCGCTTCTGGAAAACCGCATCGGCAAGAAGACCACGCTGCGCGTCGCGGGCAAGCACGGCACGCGCAATGTCGAAGTGAAGCCGATCGACACCCACGCGCTGGGTGCGCTCGCCTACGACGCGTGGGTCGCGCGCAACCGCGCCTACGTCGCGAAGATCAGCGGAGGCAAACTGGGCTACGTGCATCTGGCCGACATGTCCGAAACGTCGCTGCGCCGGCTCTACCGCGACCTCGATGCCGAGAACATGACGCGCGAAGGCGTGGTGATCGACGAGCGCAACAACTTCGGCGGTTTCGTCAATGCCTACGCGCTGGACGTGCTGGCACGCAAGCCTTACCTCAACATGACCTTCCGCGGCTTCGAGGACGCGCAGCCGGCGCGCAGCATCCTCGGCCAGCGGGCGCTGGAACGCCCGACGGTACTGGTCACCAATCGCGCCACGCTGTCCGACGGCGAGGATTTCAGCGAAGGCTATCGCGAGCTCGGGCTCGGCAAGGTGGTCGGCGAACCGACCGCGGGCTGGATCATCTACACCAGCAACGAGAAGCTGATCGACGGCTCGACCGTGCGCTTGCCGTTCATCACCATCACCACCGAAGACGGCAAGCCCATGGAACTGCATCCGCGTCCGGTGGACGTGCCGGTCGAGCGGCCGCTGGGCGAAGCCTACACGGGCAAGGACAGCGACCTCGATGCGGCGGTCCAGACATTGCTGCGACAGCAGCCCTGAATCGGCTCAGCGGACATCCGCGATGGCGCGCAAATCCCGGACCAGTTCCCGGTACATCGCATCCTTGCGCTCGCGCCCGCGCAGGATCGCCGAGGGATGCCAAGTCGCCATCGCGTGCACGTGCCCGCCCAGCACGCGCCATTCGCCGCGTTCGCGTGACAGGCGGAACGCATTGCCGAACAGCGTCTGTGCCGCCATCGCGCCCAGCGCGACGACGATCTTCGGCCGCACGCGCGCGAGTTCCGCGGCCAGCCACATGCGGCAGGCGGCCTGCTCGGCCGCATTCGCGCGCTTGTGCAGCTTCGCCGTGCCGCGCTGCGCGTACTTGAAATGCTTGACGGTGTTGGTGAGGTACAGCGTGCCGCGCTCGATGCCGGCTTCCGCCAGCGCGTGATCGAGCATTCGGCCGGCCGGCCCGACGAACGGCTCGCCCTGCATGTCCTCGTGCAAACCCGGCTGCTCGCCGATCAGCATGATTTCCGCATTCGCCGGGCCTTCACCGAAAACCGTTTGCGTGGCCGGTTTCCAGAGCGGACACGCGCGGCAGTCGCGGGCCTTGTGCCGCAGCACCGCAAGGCTGCCTTCCGGAATGTCGGTGACGGGTTTGGCGAGAAGCGTCGGCGGTGGCGTTGTGTCGGTCATGGAACCTCCGTGTTCCGGACAAACCTGTTGCGAAGCTAGGCCTCGCTGCGGGCGCGCACGTCCGCGAAATGCCAGTCGCGCCGCGAGGTGCCATTCTCCCACATCGTTTGCATTGCGCCCTCCCAGCCGGATCTGGGCGCGGCGGCGTCGCCCGCGCCTACCCGCTCCGCGACATGGCAAAACGGCTTCTGCCAAGCAGTCCCCGTGGCAGCCGCAAACCGCTGGCGGCTCAGGTATCCGCCTTGATATCCAGTTCGCGCAGCAGCCAGGCGCGGGCCATCCGCCATTCGCGTTGCACAGTCGCCGCGGAAATGCCGAGCAGCGCGCCGATTTCCTCGGCGTTGAGTCCCACGAAAAAGCGCATTTCGACGATTTTGGCCTGGCGTGCGTCGATGCTTTCGAGCTTGTCCAGCACCACGTCCAGCGCGTTGGGATCGACATCCTGCGCCAGGTCCGACTCCACCTCGGTCAGGCTGAACCGGCCGACATCCTGCGGGCGTTTGGCGGCCTTGCGGCGACGCGCGGAGTCGATCAGCACCTGCCGCATCGCATGCGCGGCGATGCCCATCAGGTGCATGCGACTTTCCCAATCCGGCGTGTTTTGACCCTCGAACACGCGGAGGTAGGCCTCGTTGACCAGCGCGGTGGCGCTCAAGGTGCGCTCGCTGTGGTTGGCGTGCAATTGCGACGCGGCCAACTGATGCAAGGCCGCGTACATCTGCCGCAGCACCTCGTTCAGCGCCTTCTCGTCGCCGGATCTGGATGCCTGGAGCAATCTTGTGATTTCGCCGGTTCCTCGCATGGTTGCCTCGTCGCGGAATGAAGCGTTCGTGTCCCTTGCAGTTGATCGTCGATCGTGGACCTGGACTGATAGATGGATCTAATTGGTTGCCACTGCTTGCGCAGGCGCCGCCGTGCAACGCGCCGGCAGAGGCGCCATGATGGCCTTGCGGTACACCGGTTGCTCCGGATGCTCCAGCGCCAGTGTCTGGTCGTTGCACTCGCCGTTGCGCTTGCGTGAATCGGCCAGCGCTTGTGCCAGCATCGTCCTGCCTGCGGCCTCTTTCGACGGCTGGCCCAGCAAGGACAAGGCCAACGAACGCACATAGCGCAGGTTGTCCGGAGCCGCCTTCTGCAAATCGCGCGCGATGTTTTCCGCCGCCCCGTATTGATGCTGCGCCAGCAGTGCCTGTGCTTGCAGATCCATCAGGTAGCGTTGTGTATCGATCGCGCTGCCCTCGATGCCGCGAAGCGCATCGATGCCCTGCTTGATCAGCGTCATTGCCGCGTCGGGATGATCCTCGAACAGTTGCACCAGACCGAGATTGCCCAGGCTGCGCGCATAGTTGGCGCGCTGAAGTGGATCGTCGAGATGGCGCACCGATTCGTCGCGGATGACGCCGAACAGCGCTGCGGCTTGCGCGGTTTCGCCCAGCGACAGCAGGGTCAACGCATGGTTGGAACGCACGATCTGCACGGCCGTGCTGTCGGCGCCGTCGAGTTTCGTGTAGATGCGCAGCGTTTCCTCTTCGACTTTGCTCACTTCGCGGAATTTCCGCTGCTGATCCAGCGTGTCGGCATAGTCGCTCAGCACCACCGCACGTTGTGCCGAGTCCGGGCCCGCATACTTTGCCCACGCTGCCGCCAACGCCACGAACTGCGGCTGCGCGGCCTTCCAGTCGCCGCTTCGTGCCAGCGCGCGCGCAAGTCGGAACCGGTCGTTCAGCGCGGTCGAGGAATCACCGGCGCCCGCCTTTTCGTCGACGGCCACCGCGCGTTGCAACAATGGGATCGCAGGCTTCGGTTTGTCGTCCAGCTCGACATAGGTTTCGGCCAGCCCGGAAAGCGCGCTGCTCAGATCCAGCGGATTTGAAGTCGGCCGTTTCGCCAGCATGGCCAGTACACGCCGCCACAAGGCTTCGATCTGGCCGGCGTTGTGCCTGTGGCTCAGCATGTAGCCCCCGATCAGTGCGATCTGCGCGTGGATGTAGGCAGAATAGTTGTCCGGGTCTTCCCGCGGTAACGTGCCGGTCAGCGCCGCCTCCTTTCCGTAGGCACGCAGCATGCCGGGATAATCGTTCTGATTCATCAGATTGTCGCCACGCTTGTCCCAGGCTGCCGCCTGCCCAAGCGGATCATCACGAAAGGAATCGGTCGCGATGTCCAGCAGTTTCGCGCTTTGCGGGAAGTCACCCAGGTCGCCGTATACCTGGCCCAGATACAGGGCCAGCTTGCCGCGCACCTCCGGCGCCATGCCGCGCGCCGCGAGGAACTGATCGGTGGCCTTGTCCACCACTTCGCGGAAGCTCAGTTTTTCGCCACGTGTCTGCATCAGGTCGGCGTTGTTCAACATCTTCTCGGTGAACGCGAGCGTATCGCGCAACTGCGCGCGTTCGTATTCGATGCGCCGCAACTGGAATTCACGCTGCACCGCGAACGCACCCAGCAGCATCACCAGGGCGACCACCGCCGCCGCCAGCCAACGATGGCGATACAAAAACCGCGAGGCACGGTAATTCCAGTGGCCGCGTCGCGCCAGTACCACGCGCGATTGCAGATGACGGCGCAAGTCATCGATCAGCGCACCGGCGGTCGCGTAACGCTGCTCCGGCTCCGCGCGCATCGCCTTCAGCACGATGGCGTCGATGTCACGGGGGATGCGCTCGCGCTTGCGTGAGGGCGTATCCTCCGGATCGTGCGTGCCGCCGGGCTTCGCGTGGCTGGGTGGTGTCACGCGGCCAGCCACGATCGCGTTGGAGAGCGAGTGCGTGGACGTGATCTCGTTGAACGGCCGCACTCCGCTGACCAGCTGGTACAGCACCGCGCCCAGCGAATAGACATCGGTGGCGGTGGACAGCGTTTCGCCGTGGATCTGCTCCGGGCTGGCGTAGGCCAGCGTCAGCGCACGCTGTTCCGGTGCGGTGCGCAAGTTCCGATCGCCTCCTTCCAGCACGCGCGCGATGCCGAAATCCAGCAGTTTCGGCTCACCGTATTCGGTGACCAGGATATTGGCGGGCTTGATGTCGCGGTGGATGATCAGGTGCTGGTGCGCGTAGGCCACCGCCTCGCAGATCTTGATGAACAGTTGCAATCGTTCGTGCAGCGACAGCGCGTGACTTGCGCACCACTGTTCGATGCGTACGCCGTCCACGTATTCCATCGCCAGGAACGGCCGTCCTTCGGTGGTGGTGCCGCCATCCACCAGGTGTGCGATGTTGGGATGGTTGAGCCTGGCGAGGATCCGCCGTTCGTTGAGGAAGCGGGAGACCTGCTCCGGCGCCGCTTCGTCGATCAGGTTCAGGAATTTCAGCGCCACCTGCTGCACGTAATCGCCATCGGTGCGCTCGGCGAGATAGACCACGCCCATGCCGCCCGCGCCCAGGTAGCGCACGATGCGGTAATCGCGCGGCGCGGAGGCCTGCACGCGCTCGCTCACCGCGCCATCGGCCCATTCGCTGCCCAGAAGTGATCGCGCGCCGATCGGCGCGCTCAATTCCGCCGCTTCCAGCAGCCACATCACTTCGGCACGCAGGCCTCGATCACCGCCGCAACGTGCATCCATCGCCGCGGCGCGTTCGGCCGGGGGCATCTCGAACACGGCATCCACGATTTCCTTGGCGCGCAGGTAAAGATTGTCGGCTGCCCGGCTCATGTCCCCTCTGTCGCGGAAGGCGAAGCGGCTGGCGGCATCGGCAGGTATAGCACGATGGGCGGTCACGCGCGTGACCGATTTCATCCGGGTTTTGCGCACTACCTCTTGGGAGCCGCCTCGCCTGGAGTGATGTGATCACTCCGCGTGTCCAACGCGGGAAGGATTCCCGGCGTTGTCCATAGGACGAGCCCACCCCCTCGGGCTTCATCCGACCCGGACTCGCGGCTCTTGTCCGGGCGCGGCAAAGCCACCGCTGCCGCGATGGAGAAAAAGGAAGGAGGAAGCATGACCTTCCGGCTTCGGCGGAGCGCCCGCAAGGGCGCTCCGTTTTTGTGCCCGGCTCGAACAAATCGCCATTCGCAACCGGCGTGACCAAATCCGCCGCCTTTTCGCGCAATACACCCTGGGAGCCGCCGTCGCTTGGCGTGATGATTACTCCAGATGTCCAACGTGGGAAGGATTCCCGACGTTGTGCACAGGACGGGCCCCTTGGGCTTCGTCCGACCCGGGCTCACGGCTCTTGTCCGGGCGTGGCAAAGCCACCGCTGCCGCGGTGGAGAAAAAGGAAGGGCGGAACTTCTACCTTCCGGCTTCGGCGGAGCGCCCGCAAGGGCGCTCCGTTTTTGTGCCCGGCCCGACCCATCGCCGCCCGCAACCGGCGTGACCAAATCCGCCGCCCTTTTACGCACTAGCCCATGAGGGGAAATCCCGATCCCAGACCTGTTCCGAGCGCATGCCGGGGCACGGATCGGGACCCCCGGACGCGCGGCAGCGCCGCATCTTCCACCGATTTTCAACAAGAGAGCCAAAGTCATGAACAAGCGCATTTACAACCTGGTCTGGAACCGGGCGCTCGGCCAAATCGTGGTCGTCTCGGAACTTGCCTCCTGCAACAGAGGCGGCGGCGCGGCCTGTGGCACCGCCGCCAGGCGTCTCGGCAAACTTGCGCTGGCGCTGATGCTGGCGCTCGCTGTCCCGCTTGCATTCGCGGCGGTTCCGCCCGGGCAAACCGATTGCAGTGGAGCCACCGCGACCGGCGGCAGTTCGCTGGCCTGCGGCAACGGCGCCGCTGCAGGCGGATATGCAGCAATTGCCATCGGCTACCATGCCGTGGCCAGCGGCAACAGCAGCATCGCGTTTGGCGCCGGCAGCGCCGCGAGTGGCAACTACAGCATCGCGCTTGGTGCTGGCAGTGCCGCCAGTGGCAACTACAGCATCGCGCTTGGCGACAACAGTGCCACCAGCGGATTGGGTAGCAATGCGCTTGGTGTAAACAGCAATGCCAGCGGTGACTACAGCGACTCGATCGGGATAGACAGTGTTGCCAGCGGCAAGGGCAGCATTGCGCTCGGCGCGATCAGCAAAGCCAGCGGTAACTACAGCAGCGCGGTCGGGATAGGCAGTGCTGCCACGGGTAAGGGCAGCGGCGCGCTGGGCGCGCTCAGCAAAGCCGGCGGCGACAACAGCAGCGCGGTTGGATACAAGGCCGAGGCCAGTGGCACATCCTCCAGCGCATTTGGCGCCACGGCGCAGGCGACGAATACGGATACCACCGCGCTGGGCCAAAACAGCTATGCCTCCGGTCTGCAAAGCACTTCGACCGGCTACAAGGCCCAGGCGACCGGTGACTACAGCAGCGCGCTTGGCGCTGGCAGCGTCGCCAGCGCCACGGCCAGCAGCGCGGTCGGCCACAACGCCGTGGCCAGCGGCAAGTTCAGCAGCGTGCTTGGTGCATACAGCCATGCCAGCGGCGTGGGCAGCAGCGCGTTCGGGAAAGCCAGTAATGCCAGCGGCGGCACCAGCAGTGCGCTCGGCGCAGACAGCACCGCCAGCGGCGTGGACAGCAGCGCGCTTGGAGCATTCAGCACAGCCAACGGCGACGCCGGCAGCGCGCTTGGCGCAGACAGCAAGGCCAGCGGCTATGCCAGCAGCGCACTCGGCTTCGCCAGCAACGCCAGTGGCTATGCCAGTAGCGCGCTCGGCTTCACCAGCAATGCCAGCGGCTATGCCAGCAACGCGCTCGGCAACCACGCCGCGGCCAGCGGCGACTCCAGCAACGCGCTCGGCGACCACGCCGTGGCCAGCGGCGACGACGGCAACGCGCGTGGCGCTGGCAGCGCTGCCAGCGGCAGGGGGAGCAGCGCACTTGGGGCAGTCAGCACTGCCCGCGGCGAGACCAGCGTGGCGATCGGGTACCCGAGCTCCGCCAGCGGCGCG
>DASZTT010000170.1:0-29542 GCA_035547895.1 Rhodanobacteraceae bacterium | reverse complement strand
TCAGCCGACGACCTCGCACACACCGCAAACGCACGAACCGCGCCGACGGATACATGACCCTTGGGCTAGGGACGGGCACTTTGAATCGGCGGATAATGTCGAGATATTGACTTGTCGAGTAGAGACATCTCGATGACGCGTAGTTTGTGTGTGGCCGGCGGCAGCCTTGCCCTGGCACTCGTTCTGGGCGCGTGCAGCCATTCCACCCCTCCCGCAGCATCCACGCCGGAAGTAGGAACCGTCACCGCGACGCCCCTGGACGTGCCGCTGACGAAGAATTTCGTGGGCCGCCTTACCGCTTTCCGCAGCGCGGACATCAATGCCCGCGTCGCGGGAGTGTTGCTCAAGCGCACGTACAAGGAGGGCAGCGAGGTCAGGGCCGGACAAGTGTTGTTCGAGATCGATCCCGCGCCTTACAAGGCGGCACTGGACAACGCACTGGCCGGCCTGGCCCAGGCCCGGGCAACGTACGCCAATGACCACGTCAATGCCGAGCGCTCACGTGAACTGGCACCCAAGGGCTACATCTCGAAAACCGACCTCGACAACGCGCTGGCCGCGGAGCGCACGGCCAGGGCCGCGGTGCAGGCCGCCCAGGCGAACGTGGAAACGGCGCGAATCAATCTCGGTTATGCAAGCGTCACCACACCCATCGACGGACGCGCGGGCGAGCAGCAGGTCACCGAGGGCGCACTGGTGGGCCAGGGCACCGACACGTTGCTGACCACGGTCGACCAGATCGACCCGTTGTACGTGAACTTCACGATGAGCATCGGAGAACTGGACGAGCTGCGGCAGTTGCAACAGAAGGGAGGAGTCAACCTGTCCGCCCTCGACAAGGCCACCGTCAAGGTCGCGCTGCCCAATGGCACGCCGTACCCCGAACCTGGCACGCTGGACTTTTCATCGGTCAACGTCAATCCGTCCACCGGCGCCGTGAACATGCGCGCGCTGCTGCCCAACCCGCAACACGCGTTGCTCCCCGGCAGCTACGTCACGCTCAAGGTCGACATGGGCCAACGCCACGGCGCATTCCTGATCCCGCAGGCCGCCGTGCAACGCGACATCAACGGCAATTTCGTGCTGATCGTGGGCAAGGATGGCAAGGTTGCACATCGCGACATAACCACCAGCGGCACGGCCGGACTCGACTGGATCGTCACCTCGGGACTCGCGGCCGGCGACCGGGTGATCGTGTCCGGCATCCAGATGGTGCAAGTCGGCGCGCCCGCCAAGGCGACGCCCTGGCAACCACCGGCATCGGGCACCTCGACGGGCCCCGCACCTGCTGCCGCCCAAACCACCGACGGCGAATAAGCGGGTCCAGGCATGTCGAATTTCTTCATCGATCGGCCCATCTTTGCATGGGTCATAGCGATCCTGATCACGCTGGGCGGCGTGATTTCGATCTTGGGCCTGGGCGTGCAGTCGTATCCCGACATCGCGCCGCCACAGGTCTCGATCACTGCCAGCTATCCCGGAGCCAGCGCCGACACGGCCGAAGGTTCGGTCACCGAAGTGATCGAGCAGCAACTGACCGGCATCGACAACCTGATGTATTTCAGCTCCAGCACGAGTGCCAGCGGCCGCGTGCAGATCACGCTGACCTTCCAGCCGGGCACCAACCCCGACATCGCGGCGGTGCAAACGCAGAATCAGGTGACGCGCGCGGAGGCACGCCTGCCGCAGGCGGTCCTGCAACAGGGCATCATCGTGGCCAAGGCCAATCCGGACACCTTGATGGCGGTGGCCCTGATCTCCAACAACCCCGCGATCGACCGCGACCGCCTGAACGACATCGTGGCTTCGCAAGTCCTGAACCCGATATCGCGCATCGAGGGCGTCGGCACGACCCGCCAGTTCGGCGCCGAATACGCGATGCGCATCTGGCTCAATCCGGCGAAGATGCATGGCTACGGCCTGTCTGCGACCGACATCCTCAACGCGGTGTCCGCGCAGAACATCCAGATTGCCGCAGGCACGCTCGGCGCGGACCCGGCGGTCAATGGCTGGGGATTCACCGCGAACGTGGCCGGCGAAGGCTTGTTCTCCACGCCGCAGCAGTTCCTCAACATCATCCTGCGTGCCAACCCCGACGGCACGGTCGTCAAGCTCGGCGACGTCGCGACCGCGAATTTCGGCCCCCAGGGATACGGCTTCGATACCACCTTCGACGGCAAGCCCATTGGCGCGTTCGCGATCCAGACGCTGCCGGGCGCGAACGGGCTGACCGTCGCCAAGGCGGTACGCGCGGAGATGGCGAAACTGCAGGTCGGGTTCCCGCAAGGTGTGAGCTGGTTCGTTCCCTACGACACCACCACGTTCATCACGATCTCGATCCAGGACGTGCTGAGGACACTGGTCGAGGCGCTGGTACTGGTGTTCGCGGTGATGCTGATCTTCCTGCAGAACTTCCGGGCCACCCTGATCCCGGCGGTGGTGATTCCGATCGCGTTGCTCGGTGCCTTCATGGGCATGGCGATCATGGGTTTCACGATCAACCAGCTCACCCTTTTCGGCATGGTCATGGCCATCGGCATCGTGGTCGACGACGCGATCGTGGTGATCGAAAACATCGAACGCATCATGACCGAGGAAGGGCTGTCGCCCAAGGAAGCCGCGCGCAAGGGCATGGGCGAGATATCCGGCGCGGTGGTGGCCATCACGGCCGTGCTGCTGGCGGTATTCGTCCCGTCCGCGTTGCAGTCGGGCGCGACGGGCATCATCTACCGCCAGTTCGCGCTGACGATCGCGGTGTCGATGTTTTTCTCGGCATTCCTCGCGCTCACTTTCACGCCCGCGTTATGCGCCAGTTTCCTGAAGCCCGAACATGAAAACAGGAAAAACATCCTGTACCGCAAGTTCAACGACCTGTTCGGCTGGACGCACCGCACCTACCTCGGCCACATCGCCCATGCCGTGCGCCACGCGCCGCGCTGGATGGCCGTGTTCGTGCTGGTCGCCGTGCTGGCCGGGTTCCTGTACACGAAGTTGCCCGGCAGCTTCCTGCCGCAGGAGGACCAGGGCTACCTGATGGCAACCGTGCAGCTCCCGCCGGGTGCGACCAAGCAACGCAGCGAGGTCGTGATGCGCCAGATGTGGGACGTGCTGAGGAAGGATCCAGCCATCGATGGCGCCATGCAGATCGTCGGTTTCAGTTTCGTCGGCTCGGGCGAAAACAACGGGATGGCCTTCATCAAGTTGAAGGACTGGGGCGACCGCAAATACACCGCCGAAGAGTTGATTCCACGCCTCAACGCAGAACTGAAGAAGGACATCCGCGACGCGGCGATCGTCGTGGTCAACCTGCCCACCGTGCACGGGCTCGGTCAGTTCGGCGGCTTCGACATGTACCTCGAGGACGTCGGCGGCCTCGGGCGTCCGGCCCTCGACCAGGCGCTGCAAACCACCTTGTCCAAGGCCGCGCAGGACAAGGTGCTGGTCAACACCCGGGCCAACCAACTGCCGCCGGCGCCGCAGCTCGATTTCACGATCGATCGCGTGCAGGCAGCGTCGATGGGACTGTCGGTCACCGACGTCGCCAATGCCGCAAGCCTGATGCTGGCGCCCACCAACATCGGCCAGATGTTCGCGGAAGGCCGGGTCAAGTTCGTGATGATGCAGGCCGCTGCGCCTTTCAGGATGAGCCAGTCCGCGTTCAACGACTTCTACACGCCCAGCAGCACCGAGAAGAATCCCGACGGCACGCCGGCGATGATCCCGATCTCCAACGTCATCCGGACCAAGTGGAAATTGGTTTCGCCTTCGCTGACCCGATTCAACGGCAACCCCGCCATCGAAGTCGTGGGCGATGCCGCGCCCGGCTACGCTTCCGGCCAGGCGATGGACGCCATCCAGAACATCGTCACCCGCGACTTGCCGCACGGCTTCAATTACGACTGGGCCGGGGAATCCTTCCAGGAAGTGGAATCGAGCAGCGGCGCCGGGATGCTGATGGCACTGTCGATCCTGGTGGTATTCCTGGCGCTCGCCGCGCTGTACGAAAGCTGGTCGGTGCCGATCGCCGTTCTGCTGATCGTGCCGCTCACCCTGCTCGGCACCGTGTTGTTCACGATGGCGCGCGGGCTCGCCGACGACGTGTTCTTCAAGATCGGGCTGGTGACGGTGATAGGCCTCGCCGCCAAGAACGCGATCCTGATCATCGAGTTCGCGGTGGCCGCGCAGAAGGAAGGAAAAACCCTGCGGAACGCGGTACTCGAAGCCGCCCGGCTGCGCTTCCGCCCGATCCTGATGACCTCGTTCGCCTTCATCCTCGGCGTGTTCCCGCTCTTCATCTCGACCGGTGCGGGCGCCAACGCACGGCATGCCATCGGCACCGGCGTGATCGGGGGAATGTTGTTCGCGACGCTCTTCGGCCTGCTCCTGATCCCGGTGTTCTACATCGTCGTGCGGCGCCTGGCCGGCGACAAGCTGGACGGGGATTCGAATACCTCGCCCGGGCATGACGCATGACCTAGGCGCGCGGACATCGACTCGCGTCATAATGCGCGTCTTTCGTTGACAAAAAGAATTCTGGATGGCCATTTCGCCACTGCGCTGCGCCGGCGCGGTATTGTTGGCATTGACAATCGGAGCGTGCAGCCATTCGGCCCCGCCCGCGCAAACCACACCGGAGGTGGGCGTCGTCACGGCAACGCCGGTCAACCTGCCGGTGACGCGCAGCTACCCCGGCCGCCTCGCCGCCACCCTCACTGCGCAAGTGCGTGCGCGGGTGACGGGCATCGTGCTGCAACGCGTCTACAAGGAAGGCACCGACGTCAAGGCTGGCGACGTGCTGTTCAAGATCGATCCGGCTCCGCTGCAGGCAAGCCTGCGGCAGGCGCAGGGACAGCTCGCGCAGGCGCAAGCCACCGCGCACAATGCCGACCTTAACGCGACGCGCAGCAAGGAGCTGGGCGCGAAAGGCGTGCTGGCGAAGCAGGACGTCGACAACGCCATCGCCGCCGCCGCGGAAGCCGACGCCGCGGTGAAGGCCGCGCAGGCGAACGTCGAGAACGCGAAAATCAATCTCGGCTACGCCACGGTGACCGCGCCGATTAGCGGCCGCGCCGGCATGGCGAGCGTCACCCAGGGCGCGCTGGTCTCGCCCACCGATACCAACCCGTTGACCACCGTGCAGGTGATCGACCCGATCTATGCGAATTTCAGCGAGCCGATGGCGGAAGTCGAGCAGCTGCGCAAGGCGGAAAAGGCCGGGACCCTGGAACTGGCCGCGCCCGACAAGGTGCGCGTGAAGATCGAACTTCCGGACGGCAGCACGTATCCCGTCGCGGGAACGCTCGACTTCGCCGACCTCGCGGTCGATCCTTCGACCGGCGCGGTGAACTTGCGCGCGATCGTGCCGAACCCCGACCACACGCTGCTGCCCGGCATGTTCGTGAAGATCCGGCTGGCGCTCGCCACGCTGCACGGCGCGTTCCTGCTGCCGCAGGGCGCGATCCTGCGCGACAACGACGGCGCGTACGTCTACGAGGTGGGCGCGGACGACAAGGTCGTCGAGAAGCGCGTCGATCTCGGCGAGCAGCGCGGCGCGGACTGGATCGTGCAGCGCGGCCTCGACGCAGGCGCCAGGGTGGTCGTTTCCGGCGTGCAGAAGGCGCAGGCGGGCGAACGGGTGAAACCCGAGCCTTTCCGCAGCTCCGGCGATGGCGCGACGGCCGCCACCACCGCGAAGTAGTCCTCTGCCATGCCGCAATTTTTCATCGATCGTCCGGTTTTCGCGTGGGTGCTCGCGATCCTGATCACGCTGGGCGGCACCATCGCGATCCTCAACCTGCCGATCGAGGCCTACCCTGAAATCGCGCCGCCGAGCGTGCAGATACGCGCGAACTATCCCGGCGCCAACGCGCAGGTCGTGCAGAGCACCGTGACGCAGGTGATCGAGCAGAATCTGTCGGGCATCGACAACCTGCTGTATTTCACGTCGTCATCCAATTCCAGCGGTTCGGCCAACGTCACGCTGTATTTCAAGGCTGGCACCGATCTGGATACCGCGGCGGTGCAGACGCAGAACGCGGTCTCGGCCTCCGAACCGCGGCTGCCGGCGGAGGTGAACGCGCTGGGCATCACGGTGCGCAAATCGAACTCCGGTTCCCTGATGGGGATTTCGCTGCAGGACAACACCGGGCATTACGATCCGGCCGCGCTCAGCAACATCATCGCCGCGCAGCTGGTCGACCCGATCTCGCGTCTCAACGGCGTCGGCAGCATCAACCAGTTCGGCGCGCCGTATGCGATGCGCATCTGGCTGAATCCGTTGAAGCTGGAAGGCTACGGATTGACGGCCACCGACGTATTGAACGCGGTGCAGGCGCAGAACGTGATGTTCGCGGCGGGCTCGCTGGGCGCGCAGCCATCCGTCACGGGCCAGGGCATCACCGCGACGGTATCGGCCGAATCGAGTTTTTCGACGCCGGAGCAGTTCAGGAAGATCATCCTGCGTACCAATCCCGACGGCACCACGGTGACGCTCGGCGACGTCGCGCGCGTCGCACTGGGTTCGGACAACTACAACACCTTCTCGCGCCTCAACGAGCAGCCGGTCGCCTCCTTCAGCGTCTCGCTGGTGCCCGGCGCGAACGCGCTGGCGGTCGCCAACGAGGTGCAGGCGAAGATGCAGGAACTCGCCAAGAACCTGCCGCCCGGCGTGACCTGGAGCATTCCGTTCGAAAGCTACACCTTCGTCAAGGTCTCGATCGACGAGGTGGTGAAGACGCTGGGCGAAGCGATCGTGCTGGTGTTCTTCGTGATGCTGCTGTTCCTGCAGAACCTGCGCGCCACGCTGATCCCCACGCTGGTGGTGCCAGTCGCGCTGACCGGTGCGTTCCTCGGGCTCTACCTGTTCGGGTTTTCGATCAACGTGCTGAGCCTGTTCGGCCTGGTGCTCGCGATCGGCATCGTGGTGGATGACGCGATCGTGGTGGTCGAGAACGTCGAACGCATCATGCGCGAGGAAGGCCTGCCGCCCAAGGAAGCCACCCGCAAGGGCATGGTCCAGATCACCGGCGCGATCATCGCGGTGACCACCGTGCTGGCTTCGGTGTTCGTGCCGGCGGCGTTGATGCCCGGCAGCGTCGGCGCGATCTATCGCCAGTTTTCGGTGACGATCGCGGTATCGATGCTGCTGTCGGCGCTGATGGCGCTGACCTTCACGCCCGCCCTGTGCGCCAGCATCCTGCGCCCCGAGCATGAGCACGCCAACCGTTTCCTGCGCGCGTTCAACAACGGCTATGAGAGCCTGGCGCGGCATTATCTGTCGCGGCTCGGCAAGGCCGTGCGGCACACGCCGCGCTGGATGGCGGGCTACGTGCTCGCGATCATCGTCGCCGTGCTGCTGCTGGCCCACCTGCCTTCGAGCTTCGTGCCCGAGGAAGACCAGGGCGAAGTGTTTGCCACGATCCAGTTGCCGCCAGGCGCCACCGCGGACCGCACCCTCGCGGTGATGAAGCAGGTCGAGCAGATCGTGAAAAAGAGCCCGGCGGTACGCAACATCTTCGACATCGGCGGTTTCAGTTTCATCGGCAACGGCGAAAACGTCGGCATGGTATTCATCCATCTGAAGGACTGGAGTGATCGTTCCGAGACGGCCAACCAGCTCATCGAGGACTTCAACAAGCAGTTCACGAAGATCCGCGATGCCCAGGTGTTCGCGATCAACCGGCCGGTGATCCGCGGGCTGGGGCAGTTCGCCGGCTTCGACTTCGAACTCGAGGACCGCGGCGGCCTCGGCCACAAGGCCCTGGTCGAAGCCAAGGACAAGATCATCGCGGAAGCCGCCAAGGACAAGCGCCTCGCCAACGTGCACATCAACGGCATGGAAGACGCGCCGACCGTGGACATGCGGGTCAATCGCGTCGAGGCGCAATCGATGGGGTTGTCGGTCTCCGACGTGTACAACGCGATCCAGTTGATGCTGTCGCCGGTGTTCGTCAACGACTTCTATTACGGCGGCCGCGTGCTGCGCGTGCAGATGCAGGCCGACGCGCCGTTCCGCATGAATCCCTCCGACATCGGCAACTTCTATTCCCGCTCCTCCACCGGCACGATGGTGCCGTTGACCAGCGTGGTCAGCACCAAATGGTCGCTGGCGCCGCCTGAGCTCGACCGATACAACGGCGTCGGTTCGATCGGGCTGACCGGCACCGCCGCCCCCGGCTACAGCTCGGGCGACGCCATCGCCGCGATGCAGGAGCTGGTCGCGAAATACCTGCCGCAGAGTTTCGGCTACGAATGGTCCGGCCAGTCGCTGCAGGAAATCATGTCCGGCGCGCAGGCGCCGATGCTGTTCGGCTTGTCGATCCTGGTGGTCTTCCTGTGCCTGTGCGCGCTGTATGAAAGCTGGTCGATACCGTTCGCGGTGATGCTGGTGATCCCGCTCGGCATCCTGGGTTCCGTGTTGCTCACCAGCATCCGCGGCTTGCAGGACGACGTGTATTTCAAGATCGGCCTGATCGCGATCATCGGCCTGTCGGTGAAGAACGCAATCCTGATCGTGCAATTCGCGGTGGACGAACAGAAGCAGGGCAAGGGCCTGCTGGCGGCGACGCTGGAAGCCTGTCGCATCCGTCTGCGCCCGATCATGATGACTTCGATCGCCTTCATCCTCGGCGTGCTGCCGCTGGCGGTCTCGACCGGCGCCGGCGCCAACAGCCGTCACGCGATCGGCACCGGTGTGGTCGGCGGCATGATCGGCGCGACCGTGTTGGGCGTGATGCTGGTGCCGGTGTTCTACGTCGTGGTGCGCCGCCTGCTGGGCGACAAGTCCGACGGCACCGAAACGACGACGCCCGGCAACGGCGAAGTGGTGCGTCCGTTCCACGAATGAGGCGGCGGGCGCGCCCGGGCTGCCAACGCAAGCCTTCATCCATCACACGGCCAAACAAAAGCCGCGCGGATCGCTCCGCGCGGCTTTGCTTTAACGGTTGAATCGAAACGACTTACTTGGCGCGCGACGCGTCCGGCTTGCTGTTGGCTGCCAGGTCTTCCTTGATGCGGGCCGCCTTGCCTTCCAGGCCGCGCAGGAAGTACAGCTTGGCGCCGCGCACCTTGCCCTTGCGCTTGACTTCGACCGAGTCGATCGCCGGGCTGTGTGCCTGGAACACGCGCTCGACGCCGGTGCCGTGCGACATCTTGCGCACGGTGAAGGCGGAATGCAGGCCGCGGTTGCGGCGCGCGATGCACACGCCCTCGAACGCCTGCACGCGCTCGCGATTGCCTTCCTTCACCTTGACGTTGACGACCACGGTGTCGCCCGCGGCGAACGGCGGCAGTTCCCGGCACATCTGTGCGGCTTCGAATTGTTCAATGATCTTGTTCATGGGTCTGACCCTTGTGTTCCCGTTTGAATTCTTCCAGCAAGCGTTGGTCGCTTTCGTCCAACGTCATGTTTTCCAGCAACTCCGGCCGACGCAACCAGGTGCGGCCCAGCGCCTGCATGCGGCGCCAGCGGTGGATCGCCGCATGGTCGCCCGACAACAACACCGCCGGCACGTCGCCAAATTCATGGCTCACCGGCCGCGTGTAGTGCGGACAATCCAGCAGGCCGTCCGAAAACGAATCCTGCACGGCGGATTGCGCATCACCCAGCGCGCCTTCCTGCAACCTGCCGACCGCGTCGATCAGCACCGCCGCGGCCAGTTCGCCGCCCGACAGCACGTAATCGCCGATCGACAGTTCCTCGTCGACCTCGTGTTCCAGCAGGCGTTCGTCGATCCCTTCGTAGCGCCCGCACAACAAGATCATCCGCGGCAGTGAAGCCAATTGCCGCACCTTGTCCTGCGTGAGCCGCTTTCCCTGCGGACTCAAATAAATCACCGGCGCCGTCTCCGTCGCCGCTTGCCGCGCCGCCGCCAGCGTCCTCCGCAGCGGCTCGATCAGCATCACCATGCCGGGACCGCCACCGCACACGCTGTCATCGACGCGACGGTAACCGCCTTCGGCATAGTCGCGCGGATTCCAGGCTGCCACTTCCAGCAAACCGCGCCCGGCTGCCCTGCCGATCACCCCGAAGCCGGCGCACTGGCGCACGAATTCGGGAAACAGCGTGACGACGTCGATGCGCATCTCAATCGTCTTTGTGCCAGTCGACCGTGACGCGTCCCGCATCCAGATCGACCGCTTTCACGTAAACATCCACCACGTACGGAATCAGGCGCTCGCGTCCGGCTTCGTCGCGCGTCACCAGCACATCATGCGCGCCGTTGTCGAACAGGTGAGTGACGCGGCCCAGATCCTCGCCCGCCTCGTTCACCACTTGCAGCCCTTCCAGATCCGTCTGGTAAAACTCGCCGGGTCCCAGCTCGGGCAATGCCTCGCGGGGAACCCAGATGCGTGCGCCGATCCAAGCCGCCGCCGCGTCGCGATCCGCCACACCGGGCAGCATCGCGACGATGCCCTTGCCCTGCGCGTGTCCCTCCGCTCCGGCGATTTCCTCGAAATGCTCCGGCTCGCGTTCCAGCAGCCAGGGCTTGTATCCGAAGATCGCCAACCGCGGTTCGGTGAACGACTCCAGCTTCACCGCGCCGCGCACACCGTGCACGCCGACAATCCGCCCGAGCAGCACCCGCCGCCCGCCATTCATCGCGTCAGGCAGCGGCTGTTTGCTTCGCCGCTTCCTTCGCCAGCGCGGCGACCTTGTCCGAGCACTGGGCGCCCTTGGCCACCCACGCGTTGAGCTTCTCGACGTCCAGCACCAGGCGCTTGTCCTGGCTACCCGCGGCACCGGGGTTGAAGTAACCCAGGCGCTCGATGCTGCGGCCGTCGCGGGCGCTGCGCTGGTCGGTCACCACCACGTGGTAGAACGGCCGGCCCTTGGCGCCTGCGCGCGAAAGACGAATACGTACCATGATCTATCGACTCCGAATGGAACGGCCGCGGGTCGATCAGACGACGTCCGGGCACGGGAAACGCGCAATTGTAAAGGGCGCAGCGGGGTTCCCGCAACCTGCCGACAGGAGGCCGATCAGCGCCCCGGAATGCCGCGCCCGCCCATGCCCTTCATGGCGCCGCCCATCTGCCGCATCAGGCCCTTCATGCCGCCGCGGGCGAACTTGCCCATCATCTTTTCCATCTGGGTGTACTGCTTCAGCAGGCGATTGACGTCGGCGGGCTGGGTGCCCGAGCCGCGCGCCACGCGTGCACGCCGCGACCCGTTCAGGAGGTCGGGATGGCGGCGCTCCTTCTTGGTCATCGAACCGATGATCGCGATCATCCGCTTCACTTCCTTGTCGTTGACCTGCGACTTCACCTTGTCGGGCAGCGACGACACGCCCGGCAGTTTTTCCATCAGGCCCGCCAGCCCGCCCATGTTGAGCATCTGGTCGAGCTGGTCCTTCATGTCGTTGAGGTCGAAGCGCTTGCCCTTGGCGACTTTCGCCGCCAGCTTGGCCGCCTTGTCGGCATCGGTCTTCTGCTGCACGTCCTCGATCAGCGACAAGACGTCGCCCATGCCGAGGATGCGCGTGGCCATGCGGTCGGGATGGAACGGCTCCAACGCATCGGGCTTCTCGCCCGCGCCCAGGAACTTGATCGGGCGGCCGGTGACATAGCGCACCGACAGCGCCGCGCCGCCACGCGCGTCGCCATCCACTTTCGTCAGGATCACGCCGGTCAACGGCAGCGCATCGGCGAATGCCTTGGCGGTATTGGCGGCGTCCTGGCCGGTCATCGAATCGACCACGAACAGCGTTTCGACCGGATCGACCGCTTCGTGCAGCGCCTTGATCTCGGCCATCATGGCCTCGTCGATGGTCGTGCGGCCCGCAGTGTCCACGATCAGCACGTCGGCGACTTCGCGTTTCGCAGCATCGACCGCGGCCTTCGCGATCGCGATCGGTTGCTGCCCGGACTGAGACGGCACGAATCCGGCACCGACCTGCGCCGCCAGTGTCTGCAACTGTTCGATTGCGGCCGGACGATACACGTCGGCCGAAACGACCATCACCTTCTTCTTGCGCTCGATGAGGTGCTTTGCAAGTTTCGCGACCGTGGTGGTCTTGCCCGCGCCCTGCAGGCCCGCCATCAGCACCACCGCCGGCGGCGTCGCGGCGAGGTGCAGCGATGCGTTCTGCGTGCCCATCACCGCGGTGAGCTCGTCGCGAACGACCTTGATGAGCGCCTGCCCCGGCGTCAGCGACTTCAACACTTCCTGCCCGACCGCACGCACCTTGATGCGCTCGATCAGCGCCTGCACCACCGGCAGTGCGACGTCCGCTTCCAGCAACGCGACGCGCACTTCGCGCAGCGCTTCGCGGATGTTTTCCTCGGTCAGGCGCCCGCGCCCGGTCAGGCGCTGGACGGTGGCGGAAAGGCGCTGGGTGAGATTGTCGAACATGGCGGAATCACGAACATCGAAACCGTCAGTTTAGCGGAGACCGCAGGTTGGCCGCGATCGCCGGATGGGTCATGGCTCGCTTCCCGATGACGATGGAGGCCCTTCGACACGCCGATAAAGGAAGTACGAATAGACCGCTGGAATGAATCCGGCAGCGAGCGCCGCAATCACCAGCACGGCCGGTGATGCACGCAGCAATCCGCCCACGATCCAGACCAGCCCCGCCAGCACGAACAACCAGCCGGCGAGGCGATGGGTGCGTTCCCACACGGCGTCGCTGGTAAGTGTCCAGGGCGTGCGGATGCCGACGAAGAAGTTCTTGCGGAACTTGCCCATGAAGTTCCCGATCACCATCAGCAGCGCTCCCACCGCGATCGGCGCGACGAGTTCCATCGAGACGTGATAGCCGGCACCCGCGAGCAGGGCGATGGTGCCGATGACCAGCAGGAACGCGAGCGTCGCCAGCACAACAACGCCATAAACCCTGGCGAACGGCGCGATCTCGAACTTGCGCGGCGAAATCACCGGCAGCGCGGCGAACACAAGCGCGAGGCCGGCCATCAGCAATACCGGGAACGCGGCCGCCCAGAACCGCGGCGCCCAGCCGTTGGCCACGCCATTCGCGTCCCAGTGGATGGCCGCCCGCGCGGGCAGCTGCGGATAGATCCACGCCGCGACGCCCAGCATCAGCAGAATGAAAACGAGGGAAACGATCCAGGTGCCCGTTTGCTTCATTTGTCCTCTCCACGTCCGCGCGTCGCGGGAATCAGGTCCAGCACGAGCCGCGTCAGGTCTTCCATCACCGACGTGTTGAGCGAGTACACGATGCTGCGTCCGCGCCGCTCATTGCGAACCAGATCGGCCTGCTTCAGCACCGCGAAATGATGCGAAAGCGTCGCGCCGGTCACGTCGAACAGCGCGCCGATTTCGCCCGCGCTCAGGCTCCCCTTCTGCAGGCGCTTCAGGATTGCGCGGCGGGTCGGATCGGCCAGCGCACGGAAGACCTCCTGCTGCTTCATCGACGGGATTCCGGGCCATCAAGGGGATATATTTAGACAATCATCTAAATATTGCATGTGCCATTGGTCACGCGCCGGTGGCTGCTCGCGTGTTGCTGGAATGCCGACCCGGTGCCATGCGAAACTCCACCGATGCCCATTCACTCGACCACGATGGAGCTTGCCGCGGTCCTGGCGATCGCGCTGTATTTCACCGCCGCCGCCGCATTGGCGCGTCCGTTGTTGAACCAGGGCGCGATCGCGCGCCGCGCGGGCCTGGCTTTCGGAACCATTGCCGTGCTGCTGCATTTCGCGGTGCTGTTCGGAATCCATCGCGGCGCGGTGGACTTGCACTTTTACGCCGCACTGTCGCTGGTATCGGCCGTAATCGCGGCGCTGACCCTGATCGTGAACGTGGCGCGTCCGGTCGCGGCGCTCGGCATCATCCTGTTTCCGCTGGCGGGACTGTTCCTCGCCATCGACGAATTCCTGGCGCCGCCCACCGCACCGTTTCCCCTCGACTGGCAGATCGAGTTGCACGTGATCATCGCGCTGCTGGCTTACAGCCTGCTCGCGATCGCGGCGGTCCTGGCATTGCTGCTGGCGACCCAGGAAAAAGCCCTGCGCACGCGCAGCCTGAATGCCTGGGCCGACGCTTTGCCGCCACTCACGCAGACCGAATCGCTGATGTTCAAGCTGATCGGCGCCGGTTTCGCGCTGCTGACGCTGACGCTGCTGTCGGGCATCCTGTTCGTGCACAACCTGCACGCACAGCATCAGGCGCACACCGCGATCCTGTCGCTGGTCGCGTGGATCATTTTCGGCGTGCTGCTTTTCGGCCGCTGGCGCTGGGGCTGGCGTGGACGCCGTGCGGTGGACCTCACCCTGGCCGGCATGGCCATCCTGCTGCTTGCGTTTTTCGGTTCCAAGTTCGTGCTGGAGCAAATCCTGCACCGGCGCGGCATGTAGCGCACGAAGCGCGTGCAAGCGGCACGGCGTTGTGCAAACATCCGCGCGTTTGCGGCATCGTTTCCTTTTCGGAGTCTCCCAATGTCCTCGACCGGTTCCACGCAGGGGTGGAATGCAGGCGCGCATCGGTTCGCGCGCCTTTTCGCTTGTGCCTTTCTGGCGCTGGGCTTGACGCAGCTTTCGATCGGCACCGCGCGTGCCGATTCGACGCTCGATCCGTCCTTGTTGCCGGAAATCCAGTCGGCGACTTTCGAAGTCGTCGCTGCCAAGCCGGCAGACACGCTGACCTACGAAAAACCCCTGCCGATGGACTTGTTGCCGTACCAGGAGCGCACCGACAAGTACTACTCCATCGGCACGGCGTTCGCGATCGGCCCGAACACCTACGTCACCGCCGCCCACGTCTTCATGGTCGGCTACCAGAGCCTGTGGGGACCGCCGGAGTTGCGCGACGCATCGGGCAAGGTGTACGCGATCGACAAGATCGAGAAATTCGCGCTGCGCCGTGATTTCGTGGTGTTCTCGCTCAAGGATCCGCCGAAGATCACCCCGCTCGCGGTCGACACCAGGCCCGGACTCAACCAGGTCGTCTATTCCGTTGGCAATGCACTCGGCACTGGCGTGGTGATCCGTAACGGCCTCTACACCTCGAACACGCCCGAAGACCAGGACGGGCAGTGGAAGTGGATCCGCTTTTCGGCCGCCGCATCACCCGGCAACAGCGGCGGCCCGCTGCTGGACCAAAGCGGCAAGGTGATCGGCGTGGTGCTGATGAAATCGCCCAACGAAAACCTCAACTACGCGCTGCCGATGGGCGAAGTGCTGGACGCGCCCAAGGACCTCGCCCGTTTCGACAAGCGCATGTCGTACCAGTTCGACGTGTTCGATTCGACGCTCAGCGGCACCTTCAAGGGCGACTTCAAGTTGCCGCTTTCGGTATCCGGTTTCTTCGCGGCCTACGCCAACGCCTTCCATCCGTTCCTGGATTCGCAGCTGAAAGCGCTGCTGGACCAGCAATCCGCCAACCTGTTCCCCAACGGCAACGGTTCGCACCAGTTGCTGTACAGCGGGCCGTCGATGGACGATTTCCCGCAACTCGTCACGCGCAACAGCGACGGCGTGTGGACGACCAGTGGACATTCGAACATCAAGATCACGCTGCCCGCCAACGGTTTCGTCGAAGGCGGGGTTGCCGCGCAGAACATCCTGTTCCACCTTCGCAAGCCGGACAATGTTTCCGAGGCGAGCTTCCACCACGATCCCAGGGCCGTGATGGACATGCTGCTCAAAACCGGCTTCCTGAAGCGCAGCATCGGGCCGGAACGCATTCTGGTGACGTCGCTGGGCAATCCCGGCACCACGGAAACCTGGAGCGACCGCTGGGGACGCCACTGGCAGGTTTGGCGCTGGCCCGTGCCGTACGCCGACGGCTACGCCAGCGTGTTCGCGCTGCCGACGCCGGATGGCTACGCGATGCTGATGCGCATCGAGCCAGCCACCTCCAAGCACGACACCACCATCAACATGCAGGCGCTCACCGATTTCGTGACGCTGCCCTACGACGGCACGCTGGCGCAGTGGAAGACGTTTCTTGCGGACCCGGAATTGCTGCCCGACGCGTTCAGGAACATCCGCGTCGCGTTCGACTACGGCAAGTCGTTCCGCTACGACTCGTCGCGCCTGGCGTTCTCGCTCACGCCCGACCTGCAGAAGATCGACGCCGGCAGCGTGCTGACACTCGGCTTCACCTTCTACCCGGACCGCGACGGCAAGGCCGTGTGGGACGTCGGGCAAGTGTGGCTGGCCGAGGACAACCACGACCATCATTGGGTGAGCCTGCTGCGCAACCAGGCGCCGCCCGCCGACCTCGATGACAGTTACCAGAGTTTCTGGAAGAAGATCGAGGGCCGCCAGCATCCCTACGACGGACAGGCCTACAGCGAAAACGACATGACCAAGATCAACGCGGTGGTGCCGCCCGCGAACGGCGACAAGCCGTCCGTGCTCTACACCGCCTACGTCTACCAGCCCGGTACGCAGCCGCAGGCCGAGATGAAGCAGAAGCTGGATTTGTTGTTGAAGGGCGTGAAGATCAAGGAGCAGTAGGCGCGTTTCGATTTCAAACGGGGCGCCGCGCTTCTACGGATCGTATTAATCTTGAATCGACGTGGCTCTAGGCGGGGCAAATGCTACCGCTCTTTCTTGAACACGCCATTGAAACGCGCGTTGACTCCGCCACACTGATTGTTGTCAGTGACCACGAGGTAGCCATCGATCAACAAGAGAGTCGCTTTGCATTGGTCCTTCGAAAGATTGCGACCTATGTAAAGTCTGCTGCCGACTGGAGTTGCGTGACCATCCAGACTGCCATAGTGAACGTCCCGCTCGCCATTGATAACAGGACCGTACCAACGAGCTTCGCCGGTTACCCGCAAAGTTCCGGCATTGGACGCACTGATCTTTAGTTGATCGACGCCATCCAGCTTCCATGTTCCGATCCAATCTCGAAGATGGGGATGACGCGTCACATCGAGAAACTTTATTGCCTTCGCAGATATCCAGCCTTGGAACCCCCATTGGTCGGATTGGCCAATCAGACCCCACGCACACGCCCACCCCTCCGTCGTCTGGGTCACCAGTACGCGCTTGCCGCTCGACAGAAAAGGCTTGGGAACGATGCAAGAAGGGGCATCAGGGCAACCAATTCCATCCAACCTGAAGTTGACCCTTGCGCCAGGAGTCCCGACGATTTCGGCAAGTTTTATGTCACTGGCTGCGTTCGGCTCGTTCTGGCACGTGTATGGCTCGATTGCGGACGCTTGGCCTGCAACGAGAATCGGCACGAGCAGGAAGAAGCTTCGGACAATGTTCACGATCGTGCCTCCAATGAGCCGACCCTATCCGTGGAAGAGTCATTGACGCGCCATTTTGGACTTGCTGGATCCGCAAACATGTCCACCCACGGCCAACCAGGTGACCGCGCCGCGGCGCGCTGGTTCAGTGGCGTCGCTCCGGATATAGATGAGGCTCCCGCTTAATTCAGCCGCCCAGCAGCGCCTTCGCCTTCGCGATCACGTTGTCGACGGTAAAGCCGTACTTTTCCAGCACCAGTTCGCCAGGCGCGGACGCACCGTAGCGGTTCACGCCGATTCCCGCGCCGTGGTCGCCGACCCAGCGTTCCCAGCCTTCGCGGCAGCCCGCCTCCACCGCGAGCCGCGCGTGTACGTTCGGCGGCAGCACGGAATCGCGGTACGACTGATCCTGCTCCGCGAACAATTCCCAGCTCGGCATCGACACCGCGCGGGCCTTGATGCCTTCGGCTTGCAGTTTTTCGACGGCTTGCGCGACCAGTCCGGTTTCCGCACCGGTGCCGATCACGATCAGTTGCGGCTCGCCCTCGCAATCCAGCAGCACGTACGCGCCCTTTCGCACACCCTCGGCGCTGGCGAACTTCGAGCGGTCCAGCGTCGGTACGTTCTGGCGTGACAGGATCAGAGCCGTCGGACGATCGGACGTTTCGATCGCGACCTTCCATGCGACCGCGGTTTCGTTGGCGTCGCCCGGACGGATCACGTTGAGGTTCGGCACGGACCGCAGGCCCGCCAGTTGCTCGACCGGTTCGTGGGTCGGGCCGTCTTCGCCCACTGCGATCGAATCATGCGTGAACACGTTGATGACGCGCAGGCCCATGATCGCGGCCAGGCGCATCGGCGGACGCATGTAATCGGAGAACACCATGAAGGTGGCGGTGTATGGAATGAAGCCGCCATGCGCGGCCATGCCGTTGGCGATCGAACCCATCGTGTGCTCGCGCACGCCGAAGTGGAGGTTGCGGCCGGCATAACTCCATACTTCGTCGGTGTCGCCCTGTTCGTCGGGTTCCTTGCCGGGCGAGAACACGCCCAGACCCTTCACTGCCGTATGCGTGGAGGGATCGAGATCGGCCGAGCCGCCGCTGATGGCCGGCAGCTTCGGGGCGATCGCCGACAGCACCTTGCCGCCCGCGACGCGCGTGGCAAGGCCCTTGGGGTCGGCCGGGAACACCGGCACGTCGGCGTCCCAGCCGGCCGGCAATTTGCCTTCGAACGAGGCTTGCAATTCCGCCGCAAGCTCCGGAAAAGCCTTGGCATATTTGTTCCAGCGGCGTTTCCAGCCGGCCTCGGCGCCTTTGCCCTTCTTCTGAGCCTCGCGGAAATGCGCCAGCGCTTCGTCCGGCACCAGGAAGGCCGGCTGCTCGGGCCAGCCGAGCTTCTGCTTGGTCTTGATGACATTGTCGGCGCCCAGCGGCGAGCCGTGCGCCTTGTAGCTGTCCTGCAACGGTGAACCAAAGCCGATGTGCGTGCGCACCAGGATCATCGACGGCTGGTCCTTCTTGCCCTTGGCCCGCTTGAGCGCTTTTTCGATGGCCTCGAGGTCGTTGCCGTTCTCGACCGTCTGCACGTGCCAGCCATAGGCCTTGAAGCGCGCGGCGCGGTTCTCGGTGAAGGTGATGTCGGTGCCGGCCGCCAGCGTCACGTAGTTGTCGTCGTACAAACAGATCAATTTGCCGAGCTTCAGGTGCCCGGCCAGCGACGCGGCTTCCGAGGTGACGCCTTCCATCAAATCGCCGTCGCTGACGATCGCGTACGTGTGGTGATCGATCACCTTGTGGCCGTCGCGGTTGTAGCGTGCGGCAAGCTGCGCCTCCGCCATTGCCATGCCCACCGCATTGGCCATGCCCTGGCCCAGCGGGCCGGTAGTGACCTCAACCCCCGCCGTGTGGCCGCGTTCGGGATGGCCCGGCGTCTTGCTGCCCCACTGGCGAAACTGCTTGATGTCGTCGAGGGACAGGTCGTAACCGGTCAGGTACAGCAAGCTGTAGAGCAGCGCCGAACCGTGGCCCGCCGACAGCACGAAACGGTCGCGATCGACCCAGTGTGGATCAACGGGGTTGTGCTTCAGGAACCGGGTCCACAACACGTACGCCATCGGCGCGGCACCCAGCGGCAGGCCGGGATGGCCACTGTTGGCCTTTTGCACCATGTCCACCGACAGGAAGCGGATGGTGTTGACGCAAGTCTGGTCGAGATCGGCAGCCACGGCGGTTCACTCCGGCAGGTTTGGGCGCGAAACCCCGTAGGATACCCGCCCGGTTGGGGCGTGTCCGCAGGCTTGCGGCAAGTGTCTACGCACGCTACACTTTCCCGCTTTGTTTCGGTCAGATCGTTCCGAGGAGTCCCGCCGTGAAGGTGCTTTCTTCCCTGAAGTCCGCCAAGCAGCGGCACCGCGACTGCAAGGTCGTGCGCCGGCGCGGCAAGGTGTTCGTGATTTGCAAGAGCAACCCGCGCTTCAAGGCACGTCAAAGGTAATTTGCGATCATCCCTGATCGCGGAGGCGCCGACGTTTCCGCAAGGTGATGGTTACGAGGTCGTTGGTCGGAATGCGGGCACCCCCGCCCTGATTTCCGCCCGCAGCTGCTTCGACAGTACGCATGGAGAAGGCCGCGCAAGCGGCCTTTTTCGTGACCGCATTCGCTGGCGCGTTCAGGCGGTTTTTGCTACAAAGGCACATCGGCGCACGGGGCGCCCTGGGGAAGCAAGGCCATGAAACGCATCGCTACCAGTTTGATCGCCGCAACCCTTGCACTGGCATCCGCGCCTCTGCTGCTGCCCGCCAACGCCCATGCCGAAAGCCTGCGCATGAAGGTGAAGCAGGAGCAGCAGTACAACATGCCCAAACGAGGCATGACCATGGACCAAGTGAGGCGCGAATACGGCGCGCCGCTTAAGGTGCTGGCCACCCGCGGCGGCAGCTCCAAGCACCAGCCGCCGATCCATCGCTGGGAATATCCAAAGTACATCGTGTATTTCGAATACAGCCATGTGATTCATTCGGTGCTGCGGACGCCCGGCCCGCACAGTTTGTGAGTGCGATCATCCCTGGTCGCCGCCTCGCTCGATAATCCGGCGAGCGATAATCCGGCGAGTATGGTTGTCCGGCGATCCCGATCGCCAGAACGGCCTTCCCTGGCCTGACTTTCCACAACAGCCGCTCCGAACGAGCGGAACGATTTCGCCATGATCGATTCTTCCTTGCGACTGCCTGCCGAATGGGAGCCGCAGTCCGCGGTATTGCTCGCCTGGCCGCACGCCGGCACCGACTGGGCCGAGCGGCTCGATGCCGTCGAGGGCACCTGCGCTGCGCTGATCGCCGCGATCACGCGTTTCGAAACCGCGATCGTCTGCACGCCCGACGCCGAAATCGGCGCGCACGCCGCCGAGTGCCTGCGCGAAGCCGGCGCCGACCTTGAACGCGTGCGCTTCGTGGAGATTCCCTACGACGATACCTGGCTGCGGGATTCCGGTCCGATCACCTTGCGCGATACCGACGGTCGCTTCGTGCTGGATGATTTCCGTTTCACCGGCTGGGGCGGCAAGTTCGAGGCCGGCGACGACGATCGCCTGGTCGAACGGCTGCACGCGCAGTCGCTGTTCCGCGATGCCGAACGCGCGCCCATCGATTTCGCGCTGGAAGGCGGCGCCATCGAATCCGACGGGCGCGGCACGATCCTCACCACGTGGACATGCCTTCGGCAACGCCATCCCGACCAGTCGCGTGAACGGATCGAACTCACGCTGCGCAACGCGCTGGCTGCGCAGCGCGTGCTGTGGCTCGACCACGGTTACCTGCAAGGCGACGACACCGACGCACACGTCGACACCCTGGCGCGCTTCGCGCCCGACGACGCGATCGTGTTCCAGGCCTGCGGCGATCCCGACGATCCGCATTACGCCGAACTCGCCGCGATGCGCCGCGAAATCGAAGCGCTGCGCACGTCCGGCGGCAAGCCGTACCGGCTTTTCGATCTGCCGTGGCCGAAGCCGATCATGGATGAAGGCCGCCGGCTTGCGGCGTCCTACGCAAACTACCTGATCGTCAACGGCGCGGTGCTGGTGCCCGCATACGGGGGTGCCGTCGATGATGCGGCCGCGCAGACCATCGCACTCGCGCACCCGGGCCGCGAAGTCGTCCAGGTCCCGTGCCGCCCGCTCATCTGGCAGAACGGCAGCCTGCATTGCATGACGATGCAGCTTCCCGATGGTGTAATGGCGGTCTGAACCGCCGAAGGCTGCGCCGATGTCTCCCCGAACCCTCAAAGTTGCCCTGCTGCAGGAACGCGATCGCGGCAGCGTCAACGCCAATCTCGACGCGATCGAGTCGGGCTTACGCGACGCGGCGAAGGCCGGTGCACAACTGGTGCTGCTGCAGGAACTGCACAACGGCCCGTACTTCTGCCAGCACGAGTCGGTGGAGGAATTCGACCGCGCCGAGGCGATTCCAGGTCCTTCGACCGAACGCATCGGCAAGCTGGCCGCCGAATTGAAACTCGTCGTCGTCGCTTCGCTGTTCGAACGGCGCGCAGCCGGGCTGTACCACAACACCGCGGTGGTGTTCGACCGCTCGGAAAAGATCGCGGGCAGGTATCGCAAGATGCACATCCCCGACGATCCCGCGTATTACGAAAAGTTCTACTTCACGCCGGGCGACCTCGGTTTTCATCCCATCGAAACTTCGGTCGGCAAGCTCGGCGTGCTGGTGTGCTGGGACCAGTGGTATCCGGAAGCCGCTCGGCTGATGGCACTGGCCGGTGCCGAACTGCTGCTCTACCCGACCGCGATCGGCTGGGACCCCGCCGATCCGCAGGATGAAAAGGATCGCCAGCGCGAAGCGTGGCTCACCGTGCAGCGTGGACATGCCGTCGCCAACGGCGTGCCGGTGCTCGCGTGCAACCGCGTGGGTTTCGAACCCGCGCCGGGCACCGGCCGCGGCGCGCAATTCTGGGGCACCAGTTTCATCGCCGGACCGCAGGGCGAAATCCTCGCCAAGGCCAACGACGATTCGCGCGAATTGCTGGTCGCCGAAATCGACATGGCGCGCAGCGAGAATGTGCGGCGCATCTGGCCGTTCCTGCGCGACCGCCGCATCGACGCGTATGGCGACCTGACCAAACGTTTTCGGGATCAGGAAACGCCTTGAACGATCCAATCACGCCGGCCAGCTCCGCCGACGCCACAAGCGATCCCCTGCAGGACCAGCCCCTCGCGCGCGTCGAACGCGACGGCGTCGAGTACGTGCTGCTGGGCACCGCGCATGTCTCGCGCGCATCGGTGGATGCGGTGAAGGCGCTGATCGAACGCGAAGCGTTCGATGCCATCGCGGTGGAACTTTGCGAATCGCGCGCACGCGGCATGCGCGATCCGGAAGCCTTCGCGAAGATGGACCTGTTCCAGGTCATCCGCACCGGCAAGGCCGGGATGGTATTTGCGTCGCTGGCGCTGTCGTCGTTCCAGCAACGCATCGCCGAGCAGTACGGCATCGAACCCGGCGCGGAGATGAAAGCGGCCATGGCGGCGACCGATGCACGCGGCCTGCCGCTGTGGCTGGTGGACCGCGAGATCGGCATCACCCTCAACCATGCCTATCGCGGCGTGCGTTTCCGCGATCGCATGGGCATCGTCGGCAGCCTGATCGCCAGCGTGTTTTCGCGCGAAGACATCGACGAAGCCGAGATCGAGAAGCTGAAACAGGGCGACATCCTGGAAGGTGCGTTCGGCGAATTCGCGCGCGAATCGAAGCCGTTGTACGAGGCGCTGATCGGCGAGCGCGACCGCTTCATGGCTGCGCGCCTGCGCGAGGAATCCATCGAGCATCCCGCGGCGAAGCGGGTGCTGGTGGTGATCGGCGCCGGCCATCTCGCCGGCATCGAACGCGAACTCGGCGCGCAACAGGAGCCGCCGCGCGCCATCGTCGAGCCGCTGGCCGCCAGGCTGCCGGCGCCGAAATGGCCGAAGTACCTCGCGGTCGGCATCATGCTTGCGATCTTCGCGGCGATCGGCTTCTTGTTCTGGCGCAACGCCACGATGGGCTGGCACGCGCTGCGCGACTGGGTGATCTACACCGCGGTGCTGAGTGCGCTGGGCGCGGCGGTCGCGGGCGGCCATCCATTGTCGATACTGACCGCGGGCGTGATGGGGCCATTGAAACCGCTGCGTCCGCCGGGGCTGTCGTCCGGCGTGTTCTCCGGCATGGTCGAGGCCTGGCTGCGCAAGCCGCGCGTCGCCGACTTCCAGTCGCTGCGCCAAGACCTGCTGCATGCCTCCGGCTGGTGGCGCAATCGCGTTGCGCGCACGCTGTTGGTGTTCATGCTCTCCAATCTCGGTACCATCGCCGGCGAATACCTGGCCGGCATCCGTATCTTCAGTCGCCTGTTTTGATTCGCCAGTCCGGTCGGGCACCCGCGCAACATACGACTCAATGCGCCGGCTTGTGGTTCGCCGGGGCGACTTGCTGGAGGGCGCCGATCTCGACATGGCCGAATTGGGTAGTGAGGAACTTCGCGAATTCCTTTTTGCGCGCGGGCCAGTAGGCGGCCAGTGAAACGGCGCCGTTCTGCATGCCGAGTTCGTTCAAATCCGAGACCAGCTCCGCTTCGTTCTGGATGTCGCCGGCGGGATCGTAGCCGTCGATCGCGAAGGTGTACGTGTTCGGATCGCCCTCGGTGGTGGCGGAACCCGCACGTCCGGAATGGTAGGCATCCTCGAAGGCCTGGGTGGCGCGCGCAAGGGTGAGCTTGTCGGCGTACGTCGCCTGGAGTTGCGTCCAGATGGCATCGGCGCGCTTGCGTTCGTCCGGCTTCAAGGCCTGGTACGCAACGACCAGTGCCTTGTCGTAATCGGGCTGGTGCTCTTCATCGGCGAGTCCGAGCCACGCGACTCCGCGCGGAGGATCCGCCCGGATCCTGCCCAGGCCGTGCAGATAGATCTGGCCAAGATCGTATTGCGCGACCTTGTTGCCCCAGTACGCAGCCTGCTGATAGGCGTTGAGCGCACCCGTGTAGTCCTGGTGGCGCATGTCTTCCAGCGCGACGCGTTCGTAATACTTGCCGGGCAGGTAGTCGCGGGTCGGGTCCGTCACGGTTTCGTGCGGATATTTGTCGAAGCGCCCCGTCGCCGCGAAGCCGGTGCCGCAGCAGCACACCAGCAGGCACGCCATGCAACCCGCCCGCATTGCCGTCATCGTTGCCACAGCCATCGCACCTCGACGTGCCATCGCCGGCCTGATCTTAGTCCTCCGGCGGCAGGTTGCAAATGCACGGGGCCGCGACGCGGCACACAACGACGCATGCCATCATCCTCGCTCCACTGTGCACGAATCGAAAGCCATGACCGGATCGGAACCCACCTTCGACCAGGCCGACAGTCCCGAACGCGTCGCGGCGGCGCGCGAGCTGTTCCGCGAATATGCACAAGCCATCGGCACGGACCTCGAGTACCAGGGATTCAGTGCGGAACTCGCGGCCTTGCCTGCACCCTACGTGCCGCCGCGCGGCGCATTGCTGATTGCGCGATTCGAATCCGGCATCGCCGGCTGTGTCGCGCTCCGGCCGCTCGACGATTACCGTGGTGAAATGAAGCGTCTTTACGTACGCCCCGCATACCGGGGTTCCGGCCTGGGCAAGCGTCTGGTTGAAGCCGTGATCGATGCGGCGCGCCGGAAGGGCTACCGCGAACTGCGTCTGGACACGCTGGCGAGCATGAGCTCGGCGCAGGCGCTTTATGGCCGGCTTGGCTTCATCGAAATTCCGCCCTACAACACGGCGCACCTGCCCGGCACGCGGTTCTACAGCATCGATCTGACGTGACTCACTGCACTTCCGGTGCACCGCCCTCCGGCCAATGGGCGCCATGGGACACCTTGCGCGCACCGAAGATCGCCTGCCCCACGCGCACGATGGTCGAACCTTCCTCGATCGCGAGTTCGTAGTCACCGGACATGCCCATCGAAAGCTCGTCCATCGCGACGCCGGCCGGCGCCGACTGCCGCAGGCGGTCGCGCAATTCGCGCAGGCGCACGAAGCAAGGCCGCACCTTCGCGGCGTCATCCGAGAACAACGCCAGCGTCATCAGGCCGCGCACGCGCAGCGATGCAAACACTTGCAACTGCTTCACGAATGCTTCGACTTCCTGCGGAGCCAGTCCGAACTTGCTTTGTTCGTTCGACGTATTGACCTGCACCAGCACATCCAGCGAACGTCCGAGTGCCTGCAAGCGTTTGTCGAGCGCCTCGGCCACGCGCAGGCTGTCCAGCGCCTGGAACTCGGATGCGAATTCGGCGACCAGCCTGGCCTTGTTGGTTTGCAGATGACCGATGATCGACCAGCGCAGCTCCGGCAGATCCGACATCGCCTGCCACTTGCCATGCGCTTCCTGCACCTTGTTTTCGCCCAGGATTCGGCAGCCCGCGGCGTAGGCGTTGCGCAGCCGCGCTTCCGGCACCGTCTTGCTGACCGGCAGCAGGCGCACGCCGGCGGAGTCGCGCCCAGCCTTGGCACACGCCGCCGCGATGCGTGCACGTACCTCTGCAAGGTGCTGGCGGAATTCCTCGACGGTGTTGGCTGTCGTGTATGCGCTCATCGCGTCAGTATAGATACGCGACAGCGTGCGTTGCCGGCCGCGCGCGTATGCTGATCCCATGACTGCGCGCACAAAGTCCGCGGACACGCCATGGCCCGAAACGCTCTGGACCATAGGCCATTCCACCCGCGGTCTCGATGAACTCATCGCGTTGCTGAAGGACAACGCGATCGCGATGCTGGCCGACGTGCGCCACTTTCCCGGCTCGCGCAGGTATCCGCATTTCAACGCGGAACCTTTGCGACAAGGCTTGCACGACGCCGGCATCGGCTATGCGGCCTTCACCGACTTGGGCGGACGCCGCAAGGTGCGACCCGATTCACCCAATACCGCATGGCGGAATCCCGCGTTCCGCGGCTACGCCGATTACATGCAGACCGATGCCTTCCACGCGGGCATCGAACGCCTGAAGGCACTGGTATCGAAGCAACGCACCGCGATCATGTGCTCGGAAGCGCTGTGGTGGCGCTGCCATCGGGGCCTGATTTCGGACGTGTTCAAGCTCCACGGCACGCGCGTGCTGCACATCATGGGTCCGGGATCGGCACCGGAACATCCCTACACCTCGGCGGCGCGCGTGGTGGACGGGCGCCTTGATTATTCGGGCGACCAGCACCAACTGCCTCTGCCATGATCCCGTTTTCCTTCCTCGACCTTTGCCCGATCACCGAAGGCGGTTCTGTGGCCGAATCGCTCGCGCACACGGTGGACGTCGCGCAACACGCCGAACGTTGGGGCTTCAACCGTTTCTGGATGGCCGAGCACCACGGCATGCCCGGCATCGCCAGCGCCGCCACCGCGGTGCTGATCGGCCACGTGGCCGGCGTGACGTCGCGCATCCGCGTGGGCGCGGGCGGCATCATGCTGCCGAACCACTCGCCGCTGGTGATCGCCGAGCAATTCGGCACGCTGGACGCGCTGTATCCCGGCCGCATCGATCTCGGCCTCGGCCGTGCGCCGGGTTCGGACCAGGCCACGGCACGCGCATTGCGCCGCAATCTCGACGCGGATCCAGACGCGTTTCCACACGACGTGCTGGAATTGATCGCGCATTTCGAAGGGCGCGGCCCGGTGCGTGCCGTGCCCGGTGCGGACCAGCAGGTGCCGATCTGGATCCTGGGTTCCAGCCTGTTCGGCGCGCAGCTTGCCGCGATGCTGGGCCTGCCCTACGCGTTCGCCTCGCATTTCGCGCCGGCGCAGATGATGGACGCGATCGCGGTGTACCGCGCGCAGTTCAAGCCATCACGATTCCTGCAGCGGCCGCACGTGATGCTGGGCTACAACGTGTTCGCGGCGGACAGCGACGACGAGGCGCACTATCTCGCGAGTTCGTGGCAGCAGTCGTTCGTGAACCTGCGCTCGGGCCATCCGGGCCGGTTGCCGCCACCGGTGGAAGGCTATGTCGAATCGCTGCCCCCACAAGCGCGCAAGTTGCTGGAACACGTGCTGTCGTGTTCCGCGATCGGCTCACCCGGCACGGTGGCAGACCGGATCAAGGCATTCATTGAGCAGACCGGCGCCGACGAGTTGATCCTGACCAGCAACATGCACGACCACGCAGCGCGGTTGCGCTCGATCGAAATTGCCGCCGGACTGATCGAATCGCCGGCCCGCGCATGAGCTTCGCGTCCCACTAACCGAACGGTTGCTCGATCGACGGACTCTGTGGCGTGAACCACCGCGCGCCGGCTTCGGTGACGTGCATGTCGTCTTCCAGCCGCACGCCGAATTCGCCCGGGATGTAGATGCCCGGCTCGTCGCTGAAGCTCATGCCGACCTCGATCCTGCGCGTGTTGCCGCCCACCAGGTAATACCACTCGTGCATGTCCATGCCGATGCCGTGGCCGAGCCGGTGCGAGAAATACTTGTAACCGGGGCCGTAGCCGGCATCGACGATCACCTTGCGCGCGGCGGCGTCCACCGATTCCATCGTCGCGCCCGGATGCGCCGCCGCGCGCGCCGCCTGCTGCGCCTTGCGCACGATATCGAACACGCGCTTCATCTTGTCGCTGGCCTTGCCCAGCGTGAAGGTGCGGGTGATGTCGCTCTGGTAGCCCTCGACGTAGCAACCGTCGTCCAGCATCACCGGCGTGCCTTCCACGATGTGCTGCGGCCGGTCCGAGCCGTGCGGCTGCGCGGTGTACTTGCCGACGTTGATGCTGGCTTCGCCACGCAGGCCCATGCGCTGGTACGCGGCATCGATCCATGCCAGAACCTGATGCTGGGTCATGCCCGGTTCCAGGCCTTCCCACACGGCACGATAGACCGAGAGCGTGGCGTCGCAGGCGATTTGCATCAGCGCGAGTTCGGCCGGGCTCTTGATCGCGCGGCAACCCGCGGTGACGGGCGTTGCCTCCACCAGCTTGCCCTGCGGCATCGCCTTGCCGATCTCGGTCGCACGATAGAACGGCACGCGATCGTCGATGCCGAGCACGCCGGTGCCGGCGTGATGCTCGCGCATCACGCTTGCGATCAACGCATACGGACTTTCGTTCTCCTGCCAGGTGCGCACGTCGCTGCCGATCCTGATCTCCCCTTCGGTGCGGCTGCGTTCGAACGCGGGAACGATGTAGACCGGATCGCCCGACTTGGGCAGCAGCATCCCCATCGTGCGTTCGCTGTTCCACCAGCGCAGGCCGGCGAAGTAGTCGAGCGTGGTGCCGGCATCGACGAAGATCGCGTCCACGCCGTGTTCGCCCATCAACTGCTGCGCCCGCGCCATCCGCGCGCGGCGTTCGTCATCGCTGATCGGAACGACCTTCGAGGCGACCGGCTGCAACGCGAGGATCGACTTCGGCAGCTTGGGATCACGGCCGGAAGTTTCGGCCGCCACTGCGTTGACGCCCAGCATCGCGACTGGCAACGCCGCGGCGCCCAGTGCCGAGGTTTGCAGGAAACGGCGCCGGGTGGCGCACAGGGTCTCGTCGTTCGTCTGCATCGGATTGGCTTCGGTGGCGCGGGAAACGCGATGGTAATCGTTGCCGCACATCGGTGGCGAATGACTGGACGTCGAGCAACGCCGGCACTTGTCCGGCCCCCGGCAAGGGCGTAGCGTGAAATCCGACCGGGGCGCCGCCCACGGCGCCCTTGGCCACGTTCCTCACTGCAAGGAGGTGGCTCATGACGTCGATGGCAGTCTCTCGTTCGTTCGAATGCGCGCCGCATGCAACCCGTTCGCTTGCGATGGCGGTGACCCTGAGTTTGAACCTGGCGATCCTGTTGTTCGCGCTGCGTCCGAGCACGCCGTTGCCCGTGCAGGTGCCGATACCGAGCTCGCTGCAGGCGACCATCGTGCAGCCACCGCCGGCCGTGGTACCGCCGCCGCCCATACCGACATTGCATGTCGCGCACCACGTCGATCGGCCAAACGTGCACGTCGCCATTGCACATCCCGCGCCGATTTCCATTCCGGCGGCAAGCGCCATCACCCCGATCGCGCCATTGGCAATCAGTACCAACCCAGTCGCCGTCGACCCGTCCGGGGCGGCCGGCAACAGCGAGGCCACGATCGCCTACGAAACCGCGACGCCTCCGGCCTATCCGATCGAAGCGTTGCGCGCGGGCGTGCAAGGGACGGTGCTGTTGAAAGTGCTGGTGGATACCCGCGGCATGCCGGTGCAGGTGGCGATCGAACGCAGCAGCGGTTCGCGCAGCCTCGACGACGCCGCGCGCCGGCACATCCTCGCCGCGTGGCGTTTCCATCCCGCGATGCGCGACGGCCGCGCCATCCAGGCGTGGGCGCTGGTGCCGGTGAGGTTCAACCTGGGCCA
>DASZTT010000169.1:0-5816 GCA_035547895.1 Rhodanobacteraceae bacterium | reverse complement strand
CCTGCGCCGTCGGCGTTCGTGCGCGCGTTGCGCGAATGCGGCGCGCTGGCCGTGCTGTTTCCCGAAGTCGATGCGTTGTACGGCGTGCCGCAAAGTGCCGAGCACCATCCCGAGGTCGATTGCGGCCGGCACCTGGAACTGGTGATGGACCAGGCCGCGCAGCTCGCGCCCGGCGACGATCTCGCCGGCTTCTGCGCGTTCACGCACGACCTCGGCAAGGCGCTGACGCCGCAAGGCGAACTGCCGCGCCACATCGCGCACGAACATCGCGGCCTCAAACCGCTCGCCGCGCTGTGCGAGCGCCTGAAAGTGCCGGTGGAACACGCGCAGCTCGCCGCGCTGACCTGCCGCCACCACCTCGACGCGCATCGCGCGCTCGAACTGAAACCCTCGACCGTGCTGACGTTGCTGGAAGCCTTCGACGCCTTCCGCCGTCCGCAACGCATCGATCCGTTCCTGGCCGCGTGCATGGCCGACAAGCGCGGCCGCCTGCACCACGAAAATGACGCCTACCCGCAAGCGGATTTCCTGCGCGCCGCACGCGACGCCGCCGCGGCCGTCACCGCGCAACCTTTCATCGAACAAGGCCTGCAAGGTCCCGCCATCGGCGAAGCCGTGCGCAAGGCGCGCATTGCGGCGATCGCGGCGGTGCAGAAACCATAACGACAACGACCAGACGTGCTGGGCTCGCGCAACGCCCGCTTACGACCCTTTCCGGCCGGTCGCTCGTGGCGTTAACCCTTAAAATATCAACATTTAGCAACGCTCGAGGTAGCGTGGCGCCCATGCTGACAACTGCGATCCACACGTCGGATATTCCCCAACTCTTCACCGAATTCGCGCAAGAGATCGAAGAAGAGTATTGGCTCCGCCAAGTTAGTAATTGTGAGGCCGCTATTCGCGGCAATCCCCTCCTTAAGGAATACCTGCAAAACGAATATGAGCTCGCGTACCAGCTTTCTCACATGAGCGACTTGGCGCGTCGACACGGCCGCATTCCGCTTGCAACCCGTAATGATCGCACGATTTATCCAGCCGTAGGCTTTATCGCGCAGGCACTTTCAGCCATCCGCGAATTGGCGCCAGCTGAAGCCGACCAGGTGCGGGGACGCGTGAGAGGTGCCTTCAAGAATCCAGACGACATGCGGGCACTTCGTTTGGAGCTGGTCACGGCAACTCACTTCATTCGCAGCGGTAAAAAGGTTAGCTGGCCGGAAATAACAGGCACCGGTAGGTTCGACCTCATGGTTGAAGGTTTGGGAATGGGTGCCCTCGAGGTCGAGTGCAAGTCTATCTCGAATGACAAAGGCAGAAAAATTCATCGGAGGGAAATTCTTGACTTCTACGCACTGGTGAAGCCGATAGTCACTCCGGCCGTCGCCCAGCTCTCAGGCGGTCTGTTTGTTGCGCTTACCCTGCCAGATCGCGTCCCCAATACATACGACGCCCGCGTGAACTTGGCGAAGTGCTGTTGTAAGGCGATCTTTGGTCATGCAGGTCAGACCCTCCCGGACGGAATTGACCTTCGGATTGGAGAATTTCGTCCCACAGAGATTGGAGCCTCAGCCAATGCCATGGATGAGGCCGGAAGTCGCATCGCGATCGATCGCATTACTGGTACGCGGAACCGTGAAATCATGGTGCTGCGTACAGCGGCTGATGGCGTATTCGTGTTGGTCGTTCAAAGCAAGAAAGACGACACGTTCCTGGGAGCTATGTTCAAGAGTTTAGGCGCCGCCGCTCGTGATCAACTAAGCGGCCGACGGTCGGCTTTACTCGTAGCAGGTCTCGATGGAGTAGATGGCACGAATCTGCGATCGATTGCCATGCAGGAAAACGATCCCAGCAAACCTCCGACCGCGATACGGATAGAAGTGAGTCGATTCCTGAAGTCCGATGCGCGAAATCACCTAATCGGAGTCACCTTTTTCGGCGGTTCTAGCATTGCGCCAGAAGAGCGGGGCGTGACCAGCACGGGGGGTATTTCGTACTTTTTCGCGCGGCGAGATTCGCCTTTCTGGCACGAGGATTTTGACCGGATGTTCAATTTCCAGTAGGTGCGGTGAGGGTCCGCTCCTGGCCGTTTCCGGGCATCACCCCCTTGAACGCAGCAGCGCATCCGCACCCCGTTCGCGCAACAGGCGCGCGACTTCACCGCCCACCGCGACGGGATCATCGCCGCGCGCATCCGCGCGCAGCAGGCGTCCGTCGCGCGCGTCGCCCAGCAATCCGCGCAGGTGCAGGGTTCCATCGGTCGCGGTTTCGCACCAGGCGCCCAGCGGCATCGTGCAGTCGCCGCCCATCGCGGCGTTGAGCGCGCGTTCTGCGGAAACGTTGCGTCGGGTATTCGCGTCGTCCAGCACCTTCACGCATTCGATCGTGCGCGCGTCGCCCGCGCGGGTTTCCACCGCGATCGCAGCCTGGCCCGGTGCAGGCAGCCAGTCGGGCGGCGCGAGGCGTGAACGGATGCGTGCAGTGAAAC
Organism: Rhodanobacteraceae bacterium; assembly: GCA_035547895.1. Lineage (GTDB taxonomy): Bacteria > Pseudomonadota > Gammaproteobacteria > Xanthomonadales > Rhodanobacteraceae > 66-474. Next base: position 3,334 of record DASZTT010000169.1, on the reverse strand, counting down.
CCAATCGTTCGAGGCCGGCGACGGCCAGGATGATCGCCGCGTAATCGCCGCGGTCGAGCTTGGCGAGGCGCGTGCCGACGTTGCCGCGCAGGTCCACGATTTCGAGGTCGGCGCGGCGCGCCCGCAGTTGCGCAGTGCGCCGCAGTGACGAGGTGCCGACGCGCGCAGCTTCCGGCAATGCATCGAGCGAAGCGAAATCGTTGCTGACGAACGCATCCGCACCATCGGCGCGCTGCAGGATGGCGGCCAGTTCGAATTGCGGATCGAGCTGCGCGGGCACGTCTTTCAGCGAATGCACCGCGAGATCGGCGCGGCCTTCGGCGATCGCGACTTCCAGTTCCTTGAGGAACAAGCCCTTGCCGCCGATCACCGACAGCGAACGGTCCAGCACCTCGTCGCCGCGCGTGGACAGCGGCAGCAACTCCACCGCCAGGCCCGGGTGCGCGTCGCGCAGGCGCTGCGCGACGTGTTCGGCCTGCCACAGGGCCAGCGGGCTCTTGCGGGTGGCGATGCGCAACAGGGAAGCCGACATGTCCGGAATTCGCAATCGATCCGTGCAAGTATCGCATCGATCGGCGAATGCGGCGGGCGGTGCCTGCCGCGTCGGGCGTCAAAGCGACGCCGCCGTGGGGCGGAATCAGGCTTCCGGACCTCGCCGCCGCACCGTTGAGGCTCGTTCAGGTTCGTCCCGGAAACTGAACGCGATTTTCCACGCGCAAGGAGAGCACCATGAAGAAGCTTCCCCTGATTACCGCCATCCTGCTGGCCGCCGCGGCCGCCACGGGCATGGCCGCAGCCCCGCAGGCCCACCATTCGAGCGTCGGCGAACACGGCGCGCCAGACCTCGATTGCAAACTGACGTTCTCGCTGACCGGCTGGTCGCTGATCTACAAGCACGCCACCGGCGTGGGCGAGGTCAGATGCGAGAACGGCCGCTCGATGCCGGTGAAGATCAGCGTCAAGGGCGGCGGCCTGACCGCCGGCAAATGGCACGTCGATCACGGCACGGGCCGGTTCACAGACGTCCACAGGATCAGCGACGTGCTGGGCCACTACGCGCAGGGCGGCGCGCACGCGGGCATCGTCAAGTCTGCCGAAGCGCAGGTGCTGACCAAGGGCAACGTGTCGCTGGCGCTCGCCGGCCACGGCGAAGGCATCGATCTGGGCGTCGATGTCGGTGCGTTCACCATCACGCGCCGGTAAAGGCCTTCGACGGTGAGTGTCCGCGGGCTGTGGCGTTCGCCGCAGCCCGTTTTTTTGCGACGATCGATTGCATGCGACGGCGGCGGGCCGGTCCGTCAGGCCTCGCTGCCGCGCAAGCCGCGCACCGCGGCTTCCATGGCTCCGGCGCTGCTGGATGACGCCATCGCCGCTCCGGCCGACAACTGCACCTGCGCGCGGAATCGGCGCGGCAGGCGTGCGCGGCCGAGTTTCGAATCGCGCCGGCTCCACATGCTGCCCCACAAGCCGCGCAGCGCCATGGGAATTACCGGCACCGGGCGCCGCTCCAGGATCTTCTCGACGCCCGGACGGAACGGCGCGATTTCGCCGTCCAGCGTCAGGCCGCCCTCGGGAAAGATGCACACCAGTTCGCCGTCGGCCAGCGCGGCGTCGATGGCATCGAACGCGCGCGCCATGAGTTTGGGATTCTCCTTGCCGCCGGCGATGGGAATGGCCTTGGCGGCGCGGAACACGAACCGCAGCACCGGCACCTTGAAGATCTTGTAGTACATCACGAAGCGCACCGGGCGCCGCACGCTGCCCATGATGATCAGAGCGTCCATGAAGCTGACATGGTTGCAGACCAGCACGGCAGGGCCTTCTTCGGGAATGTTTTCGAGCCCGTCCACGCGCACGCGGTACAGCACGCTGATCAGCAGCCAGTCCACGAAGCGCATCAGGAATTCGGGCACCAGCAGGAAGATCCACAACGTCACCGCGGCATTGAGGATTGCCGTGACCAGGAACAGTTGCGGAATCGTCAATCCGGCCGCCAGCATGCCGAACGCGAACACCGCCGCCACCACCAGGAACACCGCGTTGATGATGTTGTTGCCGGCGATCACGCGCGACAACTCGCCGCGCGGCGTGCGGCTTTGCACCAGCGCGAACAGCGGCACGATGAAGAACCCGGCGAACAGGCCCAGCAGGGTCAGGTCGAGCGCAATCCAGCCGTTGCCGGACGCGTGCAGGAACGCGCGCCAGTCCAGCCCGCTGTAGGCCGGCGCATCATGACGCGCGAAATACAACAGGATGCCGAACAAGGTCATCCCGAATGCGCCAAGCGGCACCAGCCCGATCTCGACCTTGTGGCCGGACAGGCGTTCGCACAGCAGCGAGCCGATGCCGACGCCGATCGAGAACAAGGCCAGCACCAGGATCTCGACGCTGGCGCCGCCGCCGAGGTACAGGCGCGTGTAGTTCGGCAATTGCGCGGTCACCACGCCGCCGAAGAACCAGAACCACGAGATGCCGAGGATCGAATTGAACACCGCACGCTGTTTGGCGGCGAGCTTCAACACGCGTCCGCTTTCGACGATGAAGTTCCAGTTGAATTTCAGGCTGGGTGCCGCGGCCGGCACGCGCGGAATCGCGAGGCTGGCCGCGAGCCCCAGCACCGCGACGCCGATCACCAGCGAGGCCGCCGCCGTCCAGCCGAACCGGGAGGCCATCGCCGCGCCGCCCGCGATCATGCCGACGAGGATCGCGATCGACGTGCCCGTCTCGACCAGGCCGTTGCCGCCCACCAGTTCGTCACGTTCGAGCACCTGCGGCAGGATCGCGTACTTGATCGGCCCGAACACCGTCGAGTGCAAACCCATCAGGAACAGCACCACGAACAGCAGCAGCGGACTGCGCGCGTGGAAACCCCACGCCGCGATGCACATCGCCGCGATCTCGAACACCTTCACCCAGCGGATCAGCGTGTGCTTTTCGTATTTCTCCGCCAACTGTCCCGCGCTTGCGGAGAACAGGAAGAACGGCAGGATGAACAGCGCCGGCGCAAGGTTCGAATAGAAACCGATCTGACTGGTGCTCAGGCCCAACTGGAACCCGACTAGCACGATCGTCGCGTTGCGGAACGCGTTGTCGTTGAACGCGGCCAGCGACTGCACCGCGAAGAACGGCGCGAAGCGGCGCTTGCCCAGCAGGCGGAATTGGTTCATGTGCTTCCCCTCGCGCGGCACAAGACTAGCAAGCCCCGCGGCGCATTGGGGGCAAGGCCTCTGGACCATCGGCGCCCGCCGTGCCTGGATCGTCATCCCGGCGCAGGCCGGAATCCAGTTTTTTCACGGCCAGAATCAAGATGGATCCCGGCCTGCGCCGGGATGAC
>DASZTT010000168.1:0-26821 GCA_035547895.1 Rhodanobacteraceae bacterium | reverse complement strand
TGGGTTGCACCGACCCCAGATCACGTCGATGACATGCACAATCGACGGAATCCATCTGGGTGGTGGCGCGACACCATCAAGCGCAGTCAACGCGCCCAAGCCGCGCTTATGTTCTTCCATGCGCGTAGCGTAGTGCCTAGGTCAGATGTCGCGCAACTCGCGTGACACTGATCTGACCTCCATCTGCTACCCAGCGCGGTGCTAATCCACATCCAGGCGATGCGAGCTGCAAACTAGCCGAACCGCAGCGTCAGATAGATGTAATTTCTGAAATGGCTATAGTAAACATCAATCTGCGCTAGTTTGTATGTTTTGACATTTCTGCTAGGCCATGGTTACATCATTTCATGTTTTTCAAATGCAGCATCCTCATAATGCTGAGGTCGGCGGTTCGATTCCGCCCCTAGCCACCATTCAACCTTCCTGGATGGTTTTCCTGCATGCCTGCCGACGGGCACTGCAGGAAATCGGACCGCCATCCGTCTGCCCGTCTCCCGACTCATCCCTCTCACTGGCGACCGCGCGGAGCCGCGCAGCCCGTTGCCGCATCCATGTCACGTTCGCTGCATCACAGCATCGAATATTGCCCGATTCAAAGTTCCAAGCCATTGAATGGACTACATAAATCTATCCATACGCTGAACACAAGGAAATCCATGTTGCACTGCACAACGAAACACGCTAGAGTGGATCTCAAGTCAACCCACTCCTGCCAAGAGGGAGCACACCATGTACAGCCAATTCCAGAAGCAGTCGCTCGATCTCGGCAAGCAATTCGCCGAGCAGGCCTACAAGGCGCAGGTGGCTGCGCTGAAGGGCATCTCCGAAATCCAGAGCCTGCAAGTGAAGGCGCTGGAATCGCAGGCCAAGTCGAACCTGGCATTCGTCGCCGATTCGCTGGAAGCGCGTGAGATCCAGGACGTCACCGCGCTGTGGCCGAAGGGTCTCGATTTCGCGCGCAACAGCGCGGAAGCCGCCTACGCGACCGGCCAGGAAATCCTGGGCGTCGCGCAGAAGGCCGCCGAACAGTTCGGCGATCTGACCCGCAACAGTCTGAAGGCGGCCAACGAAGCCGCCGCGCCTGCCAAGAAGGCGCGCTGATACCTGCTGGTATCGAAGAAAGTACGCGCGGCAGAGATCCCCCTCCCTCCGCCAGCGCGACTCGGACCGGACGGTGCAAGCCGTCCGGTTTTTTTTGCACCGGGAAATGCAGGTCCGTGGTGTTGCTCGGGCTGATCGCCACCGCCCGCGGTCGAATCATCGCAAGCCTGCAATGACCCACTTGCGCGACCCGCTGCGGCGCGTCACCTCATGCGCCTCGTGGTCGTGCAACGCTTCTTTCGCTGCATTTCGCGGCACCCGCCATACGGAAGGGTGCCCGTGAAATGGCCGCATCGCGCGCGCCCGTGAAACAAACCCGTGCAGGGAAACGCCCATGATTGCTGCCTCGCTGCCTTGAATACCGTGCATGCTACGCAGTGCAGGGGCAGCCAGGTAGCGACGTTTTTGCAAGACTGGATTGAGATTGCTTCAACCCGCCATCCCGCTACCGCAAGCCTGTCACGGCCGGCCGATTTCTTGATCGACGGGCATGCTCACGGGTTTCGCCCGGCTTCAACGGGCACGCCGGAGGTCCGCGTCGATCGCGCAAGATAATCCGTGGCACCGGCGAGATCGACGGGCTTCGAAAAATAATAGCCCTGGCCAAACTCGCAGCCGATCGATCGCAATCGCGCGACCTGTTCTGCGTCTTCGGGACCCTCGGCGACAACGTCCATGCCGAGGTTGTGGGCCAGGCTCATGATGGTGCGGACGATCTGCAGGCTTTCCTCGTTCGTTGCCATCGCCCCCACGAACGAACGATCGATCTTCAGCAAATCCAGCGGCAGTGAATGAAGGTAGCTCAGCGACGAATAGCCCGTGCCGAAATCGTCGATGCTGACGCGCACGCCAAGTTCCTTCAGCTCACGCAGCACCGCGGCCACGTGATCCATGTCGCCAATCATCGCGCCCTCGGTGATTTCCAGCCGCAGACAGTGCGGATCGATTCCGATCTCCGCGATGACCGCCCGAACCTGCGCGGCGAGGTCGGGTTGCGCGAACTGGCGCGGCGAGACATTCACGCTGATCGACAACGGCTGTTCGCGTGGAAACGACTCCTGCAATACGCGCGCCGCGCGGCAGGCCTCGCGCAACACCCATGCGCCGAGAAAGACGATGAGACCCGTGTCCTCCATGATTTCGATGAATTCGCCGGGGAAAGCCAGTTCGCCGCCCGGTTTCTGCCAGCGCACCAGCGCCTCGAAGCCTGCGACTTCATTGGTCTGCAGCGAAACGATGGGTTGGTAATGGAGGACGAATTCCTGTTCCTGCAACGCGTGCCGCAAATCGGTCTCGAGCGCCAGCCGCTTCATCGCGGCCCGGTGCATTTCCCGATCGAACAGTTCCCAGCGCGCCTTGCCTAGGGCCTTGGCGCGGTACATTGCGAGATCGGCGTCGCGCAGGATCGCGTCGGCGCTCTCGTATCCCGACGCGCTGGAGGCGATGCCGATGCTCGCACTGGTATAGACGTCCTGCCCCTCGATCGCGAACGGCAGGCGCAGCACGTCCTTGACCCGGTTGGCGACGCGCACCGCATCGCTGGGATCATTGATGTCGGTCAGGAGAATGGTGAACTCGTCGCCGCCCAGGCGTGCGAGGGTGCTTGAGTCGGTCGCGGCCGCATCGGGCCTGGCCATCGTGTCTTCCCGCCGCAGCGCACCCTTCAGTCGCGCGGCCACCTGGGTGATCAGGCGATCGCCGGCGAGATGGCCGAGGCTGTCGTTGACGATCTTGAAACGGTCGAGGTCGATGAAGAGCACCGCGAACTGCGCGTCGGCCTTGCGCCGCGCATGGGCAATCGATTGATTGAGCCGCTCCAGGAACAACGCGCGGTTGGGAAGGCCGGTCAGCGGATCGTGCGAGGCGTCGTGGACCAGGCGATCCTCGGCGCGCTTGCGCTCGACCGCACGGCCAAGGTGGATGCCGACCTGTGGCATCAATGCGAGCAGCGACTGGTTCGGTTGCAGCGCACGTTCGGAGAAGAACTCGAAAACGGCAACCACCTCTTCGCCGACGAAGATCGGAAAGGCACAGGCCGTCCTGATGAGGCTTTCGAGGGCCGCGGATCGCCGCGGGAGATCTTCGTGGTGGGCCACGTCGGTCAGCCACCTGGGTTCGCCGGACGCATAGACGTGGCCGGGCAGGCCTTCGCCCGGCGCGAGGTCTCGCATTTCGGTCGCCGCACGGAACTGCATCGTCTTCGCGTCATCGCGCACGTGCCACAGCGTCATCGACCGCAGGCAAACCCCACCGTCCTGCTGCACGACTTCGTAGGCATGCCCGAGCGGCCACGCCATGAACTCGCAGATCCGCGTCAGGGCGTGCTGGAAGGCGTCGCGCACCGATTGCGAGAGATTCGCGGCGGTGGCGATGTCCTGCAGAAGCATCAGTTCCTGCTCGCGCGCATACAGCCGGCGCAGCCCCCGTTCGGAAATCGTCTCGGCTTCCCGCCGGGCCGCGCGCTCACGCTCCAGGCGCCGTTTGATGCGTGCGAATTCGTCCGGGTCGCACCGTTCGATCGGATCGGACATGCGGAATTTCCGGCGGTCAATGAACCATCATGCGCATCAGGCACCGCGCGTCGCCGCGGTCCACGCATTGCAGATGGTCGACTTCAGCCTGCTCATGGTAGTAATCGGCGGCGCCTTCGATGAACCCGTGCGCCAGGGCGCAAAGCCGGCGCGGCGAGTGATAACCGATCAGCAGCGCGCCGTCCTCGCCCTCCCTGAAATCGAAGTGCGGGCAGAGCGCGCCCGTGTAGAGCTTGCGTACCTCCGGGTGGATGATGGTGTTGAGCGCGAGCACGAACGGTCGGGTCGACGTGTACGCGGTGAAGAATTCGGGATAGCGTTCCGCGAAGCGCGGCATTGCCTGACGACCGAACCAGCGCACCACCTCCGATGGCGGCAGGCCGAGGGCGTCGGATGCCGCCTCCACCAGCCGCATCATGTGCTCGTCGGGATAACTGCCAAGCGAGGTGTAGACGCCGTTGGAGTCCGCCGCGTCCAGCAGGTCATCCCACGTCGACTCGCCATAGTTGGCGACGACCACCTCTTCGAGAACGTTGAAGATGATGCCTTTCATGGTTTTCCCCTGTGGCACCAACCGTGCCGGTGATCCCCGGAAGCGCCGTGGAATTGGATCGCGTCCAATGCGTGCCGGCGCAATCCACGTTCGCAGCATCGGCAGAACCCTGGTTCGCCCGCATGGAATGGGGTAGCCATGCCGATGCCGGGCGCCTTCGACGGATGGCGCTCTCGATCAGGTGCCATGGAACAAAAGCACCAAGCGTGCCAATCCGGATGCGCTGCATGAAGCCGAACCGCAGTGCGCAAGCCGGCGGCGACGACAGCAAGACCAGGCGCAGATTGAAAAATGCGCGCGGTCACCCGGGGCGGTTCGCACTCTGACGACCGCATTCAGGTAAACGCAAATTTCCGTGTCGGTGGTGCCGACGGCACCGCGCTGGCGCGCAGCGGACCCGGCGCGGCTCGATCGCACGCACCGTGGCCGGAACCGGCGTCCGGCCACGGATATTCCCGCAGGATTCGTCAGAACCGCCCGGCCTGGTAATCCTGCATCGCCTGCACGATCTGCTCGGGCGTGTTCATCACGAACGGGCCGTAGCGCGCGACAGGTTCATTGAGCGCACGTCCCGCGACCAGCAGCACCCGCGCAGCCTTGGCGCCTTCGTCGACGGCGAGTTCGACGGCATCGCCCTTCGACAGTACGCCGAGTTCGCGCAGGCCCAGTGTTTCCGCGCCGACCCTGGCGGCGTCACCTTCGAAAACGTAGGCGAACGCGCTGTGGCCTTCGGGCAGCGGCACCGACAGTTTCGCGCCGGGTTCCAGCGCGATGTCGAGGTACACGGGCGCGATCGCGATGCCGTCCACCGGCCCGCGCACGCCGAACATGTCGCCCGCGACCACGCGCACCTTCACGCCCGAAGCGGGTTCGACGGTCGGAATCTTCGCGGGCGCGATGTCCTGGTAGCGCGGCGGCATCATCTTGTCCTTTGCGGCCAGGTTCACCCACAACTGGAAGCCGCGCATCAGGCCGTGTTCCTGCTCGGGCATCTCCGAGTGCACGATGCCGCGGCCCGCGGTCATCCACTGCACGCTTCCGGATTCCAGCAAGCCGGAATTGCCGTGGTTGTCGCGATGACGCATGCGGCCGTCCAGCATGTAGGTGACGGTTTCGAAACCGCGATGCGGGTGGTCGGGAAAACCCGCGATGTAATCGGTGGCCGAATCCGAACCGAACTCGTCCAGCAACAGGAACGGGTCCAGCGAATCCAGCATCGGCTGGCCGATCACGCGGGTCAGCTTGACGCCGGCGCCGTCACTGGTCGGGATCCCGCGCACGCGGCGGGTGATGGTGCGGGAAGACATGGTCGCCTCCGGGGTTTTGATTGCAGCAAGATGCGCCTTTCCCGCGGGAAAGCCAACACCCAAGCGGCGAACGCAGCGTTCGCGAACGGCAACGCTTCAATCGAGCCGGCGGAAGGCACGCCGCGCCTCGGCTTCGCCGCGGCGGTTGCGCTCGACGCCGCCACGCTCAGGAATGATCGCAGAACTCAGTGGACCCAGCGGCCGCCGCGTCTTGCCGGCAAACTTCCGAATGCGCTGGACGAAGCGCCCCCGCCGGCGGTGCGCTCGCGCTCCGTCGGCGGACGCACCCGCCAGTAATGCGCGACCGCTTCCACCGCATCGGGTATCTGCGCGAGGCAGGCTTCGTATTCGCTGTCGTCCAGCTTGGCGATGGGCACGTCGGCGGCCAGCACGCCTTCGTCCACTGCGAGCGCCATGATCGGCGAAAGCATCTCCAGCAATTCGCCGTCCTCGGCGAGGCGCGATTCCCAGATCGACGCGCGCAAGTCGATGCCGCGGCTGAAACCTTCGCACCAGCCGGCTGCGCTGAGGTCACTGTGCGCGTCCTGCTCGGGCGCGACCTCGCCCAGCACGGGTTCGTACATCTCGCCTTCCAGCTCGGCCGGAATCGAATCGTTGAGCTTGGCCAGCAGGCCCAGCACCGCCGCGCCCTGCTCGGGATCCTCGAAAGGCGCATGCAGGACTTCCGGCAGCCATTCCTCCGGAAGCGCCGGATCGGGGCCGATCGCCAGCGCCGTCAACATGCCGTGCACGCCGTCCAGCAGCATGGTTTCATCGGAATCCTGCGCGTGGCCGCGCAGATATCGATCGAGCACTTCGAGTTCGGCGTCGTCGATGATTTCGCGGCTGGCGGGCATTTCGTCCATGGCCGAATAATCGGGGCGCGCCGCTCAGTTCGCAAGCTCCAGCATCACCGGGGTGTGATCGGATGGACGCTCCCAGGTGCGCGGCGTGCGGTCGATGGCCGCGGACAGCAGCCGTTCGCGCAGGGCGGCACTGGCGAGGATCAGGTCGATGCGCAAACCGAGGTTGCGGCGGAACGCGCCCTGCCGGTAGTCCCACCACGTGAAATGCCCCGCATCGTCCACGAAGGCGCGGAACGAATCGACGAATCCGAGATCGAGGATGCCGCGCAACGCCGCGCGCTCGGGTTCGGAGCACAGTACCTGTCCGCGCCACGCTTCCGGATCGTGCACGTCGCGATCATCGGGCGCGATGTTGAAATCGCCCAGCACGACCACCTTGCCGCAACGTTGCAATTCCACGCGCAGGTGAGCGGTGATCGCGGCCAGCCACTTGAGCTTCCACTCGTACTTTTCGCTGCCGACGCTCTGCCCGTTCACCACGTACAGATTGACGATGCGCACGCCGCCGACAGTGGCCGCGAGCACGCGCCGATGCGGATCCTCGAAGCCGTCCACGCCGGCGACCACATCCTGCAGGGGTTCACGCGCAAGGATCGCCACGCCGTTGTAGGTTTTCTGGCCCGAAAACGCGGCGTGGTAGCCGAGCGCTTCGAGCGCTTCCCGCGGAAACTTGTCGTCCTCGGTCTTGGTTTCCTGCAGCGCCAGCACGTCGGGCTGCGCCTCGCGGCACCACTGTTCGAGGTGCGGCAGCCGCACCTTCAGCGAGTTGACATTCCAGGAGGCGATGCGCATCGGCGCATTGTAAACACTCCGACGCGACCCAAGTTTCGTTGTCTCCACTCGTGGAGTCGCGCCCATGCTTGCCACCGACCTGTTGCTGCTGGCCCTCGACGACGAGCACGGCACCGTGCTGCCGCAGGCGGCAATCGGACTGGATTACGGACTCGCCGGCGCGGCCGTGATGGAGCTGGCACTGCGTGGATGCATCGGCCTCGATGGCGAGGTAATTTCCACCACGGGCACCGCCACCGACGATCCGCTGCTGGACGATGCGCTGCGCGCCATCGCCGCCACGCCCGGCAAGAATCTTCCGCATTGGGTGTGGCACCTGTCGCACGACCTCGGCGGCCTGCGCCAACGCCTGCTGGATCGGCTGGTTGCACGCGGCACGCTGGAGAAACGCGAAAAGCGCGTGCTGTTGTTGTTCCACCGGAACGTGTATCCCGAACGCGACGCGCGCGTCGAGCACGACATCCGCGCCCGCGTGGACGCGGCGCTGTTGCACGGCGCGACGCCCGACGCGCAGACCACGTGCCTGATCCACCTCGCCGCGGCCTGCCGCGTGACCGATGCGATCTATCCGCGCGAACGGCACCAGGCCATCGAGGCGCGCATCACCGAACTCGATGATGCGGGTGCCTCCGGTGCGAACGCGGTGGCGGCACTGGTGGCGCAGGCGGAGACCGCGGCAGTGACCGCCGCGACGATGGCGGCGATCACGGCCGCAACGGTGGCCGCAACCAGCGCAGCGACGACGGCGGCATGCGCCGCCAGCAGCGTCACCTGCACCTGAGCGCACTTGCATCGCGCGAGTTCAGCCGCGCGAGTAATGCCGCTGCAGGAACTGGTGGAACGCGCGCAGGGATTGTGCATCGCCGCCGCGCGGCCTGCCGGGACGTTCGCCCTCGTTCCATGCGTACACGTCCACGTGCAGCCACGGCACCTCGGACGGCACGAAGTGCTGCAGGTACAACGCGGCGGTGATCGCACCGGCATGGCGCGAGGCGCCGGTATTGCAGGTGTCGGCGATGGATGACACCAGCATTGCGCGATACGGCTGCCACAGCGGCAGCCGCCAGACGGGATCGTGTTGAGCGTCGGCCGCCGCGAGCAGTTCGCCGGCAATGTCGTCACGGTTCGCGAACACGGCCGGCAGGTCCGGACCGAGCGCGACGCGCGCAGCGCCCGTCAAGGTCGCGAAGTCGATCAGGAGATCGGGCTTGCCCTCCACCGCCAGCGCCAGCGCATCGCACAGGACAAGGCGGCCCTCGGCGTCGGTGTTGTCCACTTCCACGGTGACGCCGGCGCGGGTGCGGATCACGTCGCCCGGGCGCATCGCGTCGCCGCCGACCGCGTTGTCGACGGTCGGGATCACCAGCAGCAATTGCACGGGCAGTTGCGACGCCATCACCAGCTGCGCCAAGGCGAGCGCATGCGCGGCGCCGCCCATGTCCTTCTTCATCCAGCGCATGCCGTCGTGGGTCTTGAGATCGAGCCCGCCGGTGTCGAAGCACACGCCCTTGCCGACCAGCGCCAGCAGCGGATGCTTCGGATCGCCCCAGCGCATTTCGATGACGCGCGGTGCGCGCGGACTGGCACGGCCGACGGCGTGCACGGTCGGGAATCCCGCCTTCAACAATCCGTCACCGCTCCATTCGCGGCACTTCGCGCCGAAACGGTCGGCGACGTCGCGCACCGCCGCGCAGAGTTCCGCCGGACCGAGATCCTGCGCCGTGGTGTTGATCAGGTCGCGCAGACGCGTGATGGCGTCGATCGTCGGCGCGACGTCATCCAGTGTCTTGCGCGGCAGCAACAGCCGCGCAGGTTCGGTGTGCGGCTTGTGGTACTTCGTGAAGCGGTAACTGCCGAGCGCCCAGCCGAGTGCGGCGTCGTATGCCGCGAGCGCATCGCCCTCCAGGCGATAGTCGTCGGCGGGCAGGCGGTACGGCAGGCCGCCCAGTGCGAACGGCGGCGGCGATGCATCGATGCCGCACACGACGCGCGCCGTGCCACCCTGCGCATCCGGCAACAGGCAGAACGCGCCGGCCTGGCCTTCGAAACCGCTGGATTGCGCCCAACGCTGCTGGCGCGCGCCGAGCGTCTTCGCGAAATCCGGCCACGCGTGGCGCGTGACCGGCGTCAACGGTATCGCACGGCGTCCGCGCCGGTCCGCGCTCAGCCCCTGCATGGCAGGCCCCCGGCTTTCAAAGCGACCGCATCACTGCGCGCTGACCTTCAATACCTGCCCCACCTTCAGCATGTCGCTGTGCAGGCCATTCCACTTGCGCAGGTCGTCGACGCTGACCGAATTTTTCTTGGCGATCTTCGACAGCGTATCGCCACTGACCACGGTGTAATCGGAGGCCCGGGATACCGGCGCCGATGACGCGGCCTGCGGCGACGGATTCACGCCCGCCGCTTGCGCCATCGCGATGCGCTGCTGGTTCGCGGCGGCGACCTGGTCGGCGGCGGCCTGCTGCAGGCGCATCGCGTGGGCGAAATCCGTGGATTCGCTGGCCAGGCGCGCGAATTCGTTGCCCGGCGCGTATTCGGCCGGCAGGCCCTCGGCGACCATCCTGGCGCCCAGCAGGTTGATGCGATCCTTCTCGCTCCTGGCGTTCAGCACCACGCCCTGGGCATACGGCAACAGGTCGTGGCTGCGCAGGATTTCACTGGCCTTGTCGCCACCCAGGAAGGCCAGGAACTTCTGGATCGTCGCCAGCTTCGGGCTGTCGGCCTTGTAGGCCAGGTAAATCGTGAGCGGCAGCGGATAGGTCGCGTTCTCCAGCGTGGCGAGGCTGGGCGTCACGCCTTCGATCGGGATGATCCGGATGCCGCTCTGGCGACGCGCGTGCACCAGCGTCGAAAGCGCGAGCGCCTTGGTGTCGAGCGAGACTTCCTGCTGCAGCGAATCGATGTTGATGAACAAGCGCGGTACCGCCACCGGATTGTTGCCGTTGCCGAACATCAGCCGGCGGAAGCTGAACTGCACGCCGTCCAGCGGCGAGGCGATGCCGTCGAGGTCGATCTTCTCGTCCGGACCGCCGACCTCCGACCAGTTGGTGATCTTGCCGTAGTAGATGTCGTGCAACTGCTTCAGCGTGATGTTGCTGACCGGGTTCGCGCTGTTGGTGATCAGCACCAGCGCGTCCCACGCCACCGGCGTGAAGTTCAAGCCTTCTTCCTGGGTGCGCTTGAAATACGGCGGCCGCGCGCTGGCGGCAAGGTCGACGCTGCCGGACAGCGTCTGGTCGATGCCGTCGACAGTATTGAACGGCGTCACTTCCAGATGGCCGTCGCCGGTGGCCGCGAACGCTTCCGCGACCGCATCGACAAGGCCTTCGGTGCTGACCTGGTCGCCGCGCACGATCAGCGCGGGGCCGGAAACCTTCTGCCGCGTTTCGTGATGGCGTGTGGAGTGTTTGGCGGGAGCCGCCGTGGCGGCGACGGCGAAGACGAGGGAAAAAGACGCGGCGAGCAGACCCAACGAACGTGCTGACATGAACGATTTACCGGGTGACGGTGTGGAGGGAAGACGGGGCGATTATGGCGGAATCGATTGCACTTGCGGCGACCCCGTTCAGTTTCCCGAAGGCGTTTCGCGGAGGCGTTCACTGTCGGCGACAAGCAAGCATGCATCGATGCCGCTTATCCGCCCGCGCATCCCCGTGCAGGTTATTCGCGCCGTCCATGGCGCGCGCTTCGGGCGCATCCGCTTCGCCCCGTCCTTCGGTCGTCTTCAGCGTTCGGCGTTCCTGCGCGACACGTCGCCGGCGCTCACGAAGGTCCGGGTCAGCCACCGATCTGGATCTGCACCAATTGCCCTTCCCGTACCAGCGACAGCAGCAATACGCGCGGATGCTGCGCGAACATCCGCTGCAGTTGCGCGAGGTCGGGCGTGGCCACGTTGTTGACGCCGACCAGCACGTCACCGCTGGCGAGACCGTTGCGCGCCGCGCGGCTGCCCGGCGCAACGTTCGACACGCTTACGCCTTCGACGCCCTCGTCGCCCGAGGGCGCGTCGCTGAAAGTTGCGCCGGCGAGCCGCGGATCCAGCGAGGCACCGTTCGCCTGGGTGCTGACCGCCGTCAATTTCGCATCGATCGTGAGCGGCTTGCCGCCGCGATCGACGCCCAGCACCAGCGTGCTGCCGACCGGCGCCAAGCCTTGCGCATTGCGCAGGTCCTGCGCATCGGCAACGGGCTTGCCGTTGACGCGCGTCACGAGATCGCCCGGTTTCAGCCCCGCTTTCGCGGCCGGCGAATCCGGCAACACGTTGGTGATCAGCGCGCCCTGCGAGGCCTTGATGCCGAGCGCGGCGGCCACGCGCGGATTCAGATCCTGCGCGTCCACGCCGAGCGTGCCGCGCTCGACCTTGCCATGCGCGATCAGTTGCTTCATCACTTCCGCGGCGAGGTCGGTCGGGATCGCGAAGCCCAGTCCCGCGCTTGCGCCCGACGGCGAATAGATCATCGAGTTGATGCCGACCAGTTCGCCATCGAGGTTCACCAGCGCCCCGCCGGAATTGCCGGGATTGATCGAGGCGTCTGTCTGGATGTAGTTCTGCACTCCGCTGCGGCGCAAATCC
Organism: Rhodanobacteraceae bacterium; assembly: GCA_035547895.1. Lineage (GTDB taxonomy): Bacteria > Pseudomonadota > Gammaproteobacteria > Xanthomonadales > Rhodanobacteraceae > 66-474. Next base: position 15,095 of record DASZTT010000168.1, on the reverse strand, counting down.
TGGCGCTGCAGGCCGGAGACGATGCCGGACGTCGCCGACTGGCCGAGCCCGAACGGATCGCCCACCGCCACCACGAAATCACCGACCCGCAATTTCGAGGAATCGGCCAATGGCAGCGCCACCAGGTTGGGGGCGTGGATCTGGATTACCGCGAGGTCGGACTGCGCATCGGCGCCGATCACCTTGGCGGTGTACGACTTGCCGTCGGTCAGCGTGACCTTGATGTCGTCGGCGCCGGCGATCACGTGGTTGTTGGTGAGGATGTAGCCGTCCTTCGCGTTCACGACCACGCCCGAACCCAGCGACTGCTGCACCAGCTCGCGCGAGGGCGGCACCGCCGGCAGGCCGAAGAACTGGCGCATGATCGGGTCGCTGAAGAACGGGTTCACCGCGACGCGCCGGTGGCTGGTCGAGGAGATGTTCACCACCGCGGGCGAGACTTTTGCCAGCATGGGCGCCAGCGACGGCAGCGCCTGTCCGTTCACCGCCGCCGGAAGCGTGCCGGCGGTGGCCGGCAATACGCAGGCCGTCGCCAAGGCGGCGGTCGCGATCAGGGTGGGCAGGCGCAGGCGGACGGCGAACATCATGATGGCTCCTCGGGCTCGGGAATGAATCGCGTCATTATCAGACAGGCCGCGTCGCGGTGGCGTTCACGCGCCCGCGATGCGCTCCCGCACGGTCCCGCGAAATTTTTTGCGCCGACCCCTTTACAGTCCCGGCCGGTCGGCGTACGGTTGAGCCTCGCTCGTGATCACAACATCTTGTGTTTTGGGCAGCGGCGAAGCCCAATAATTTGGCTTCATCTCGGTCTCGGGCAAGGGGGCGAAGATGGTGATCAAGCGGCTGGACGGAGCGTACGACCCGCAATGCAATCCAGTGCGGCGGCGCTTCATTTGAAACAGACCTGGGCGACGCGGCGCCGCGAGGCGTGACGCGTGGCGAGGTCGTCGGCATCCGGGCATCGAAAACAAGAACCTGGAACGGACACGGAGGATACGAACAAAATGGGTACGGCGCGGGCACAGCAAATGGCGCGGGCGGTCACGGAAGTCCCCCTGCAACCGGCATCCCTGGACATCTGGGACAAGAAATACCGACTGAAGACCAAGCAGGGCGAACCGGTCGACGCCACGGTGGACGACACCTGGTCGCGGGTCGCGCGCGCCCTGGCCGACGTCGAGACGACGCCCGAGCTGCGCGAGAAGTGGAACGAACGTTTCCTGTGGGCGTTGCGCCACGGCGCGATCCCGGCCGGGCGCATCACGTCCAACGCCGGCGCGCGCGAGCACAAGCCGGCCACGTCCACCATCAACTGCACGGTGTCGGGCACCGTCACCGACTCGATGGACGACATCCTGGAAAAGGTCCATGAGGCCGGACTCACCCTGAAAGCCGGCTGCGGCATCGGCTACGAATTCTCGACGCTGCGCCCGCGCAACGCCTACGTCTCGGGCGCCGGTGCCTACACGTCGGGCCCGCTGTCGTTCATGGATATCTACGACAAGATGTGTTTCACCGTGTCCTCGGCCGGCGGCCGGCGCGGCGCGCAGATGGGCACGTTCGACGTCGCGCACCCGGACGTCAAGGAATTCATCCGCGCCAAGCGCGAGGACGGCCGGCTGCGCCAGTTCAACCTGTCGCTGCTGATCACCGACGGCTTCATGCAGGCGGTGGAATCGGACGCCGACTGGCCGCTGGTGTTCCCGGTGCACGTCAAGGAAAAGGACGAGATCGACCTGGCGGATGCGTCGAAAGTCGTGTGGCGCGAATGGCCCAGCCACGAGAACTACATCGTGCGCGACGACGGCCTGGTGGCGTGCAAGATCTACGGCCACGTCCGCGCGCGCCACTTGTGGGACATGATCATGGTCTCGACGTACGACTACGCCGAGCCGGGTTTCATCCTGATCGACCGCGTCAACGAAATGAACAACAACTGGTGGTGCGAGAACATCCGCGCGACCAACCCGTGCGGCGAACAGCCCTTGCCGCCCTACGGTTCCTGCCTGCTGGGTTCGGTGAACCTCACCCGCTTCGTGCGCGATCCGTTCGGGCCCAAGGCGCACTTCGACATGGACGAGTACCGCGAGGTGGTGAAGGTATTCACCCGCATGCTCGACAACGTGGTCGAGGTGAACGGCCTGCCACTGGCCAAGCAGCGCGACGAGATCCTGTCCAAGCGCCGCCACGGCATGGGGTTCCTCGGGCTGGGTTCCACGCTGGCGATGCTGAAGCTGCGTTACGGCTCGGACGAGGCGGTGGCATTCACCGAAGACGTCTCGCGCGAAATGGCGCTGGCCGGATGGGAGGTGGCGCTGGAACTCGCACACGAAAAAGGTCCCGCGCCGATTCTGGTGAAGGACTACACCGTCACCGGCGACATGCTGCGCAAGCGTCCGGAAATGGTGCGCGACGGCTACAAGGTGGGCGACACCATTCCCGGCCGCGTGCTGCACGCGAAGTATTCGCGCTACATGCAGCGCGTCGCCGAAGTCGCGCCCGAGCTGGTCGATGCGCTGGCCGCGACCGGCGCGCGCTTCACCCACCATACCTCGATCGCGCCCACCGGCACGATTTCGCTGTCGCTGGCCAACAACGCATCGAACGGCATCGAACCCTCGTTCGCGCACAGCTATTCGCGCAACGTGATCCGGCCCGGCCGCAAGACCAAGGAAAAGGTCGAGGTGATGAGCTACGAGCTGCTGGCCTATCGCGCCTTCATCAACGCCAATGCCAAGCCCGGTTCCGACGAGCCCGGCGAAAAGCTGCCGGACTACTTCGCCGCCGCCGACGACATCAGCCCGATGCAGCACGTGGACATGCAGGCGGCGGCCCAGAAGTGGGTGGATTCGTCGATCTCCAAGACCGCCAACGTGCCCACGGACTATCCGTACGAAGACTTCAAGGACATCTACTTCCACGCCTACAAGAAGGGGCTGAAGGGTTGCACCACCTTCCGCTTCAACCCGGCCGCCTTCCAGGGCGTGCTGGTGAAGGAAGCCGACCTCGCCAACACCACCTACCGCTTCGAGCTGGAAGACGGCAGCGTGGTCGAGGTGAAGGGCAACGAGGAAGTCGAGTACGACGGCGAAACCCACACCGCCGCCAACCTGTTCGATGCCTTGAAAGAGGGTTACTACGGCAAGTTCTGAACGGCATCCCGGACCTCCGGCGCCACCCACCCGCTTTCGGAAAAAGTCAGGCCAGGGAGGGCCGTGCTGATGCTCCAGGTTCCGAAGGCATTGCAGTTGATCGAACGCACGCAGAGACAGCGATCATGGACGACCGCCGGAAGAAACAGGCCGTCCTGGTGTTCCATGAGCGACGCCGTTGGCCGGTTCGCGGCATCTGGAGAAACAGCGATCATGGACGACTGCATGCGCGCACACGCTTTCGTTGTGTGAGAATGCGTCCACGGCGACGCGCGTCGCCGTTTGAAGTGCAACCAGTGGTCCACTGTCAACGATCCATCCGGAGGAGCATCCGATGAGCAACGAAACAACGTTCCCGTGGAGCATTACCGAAGAACCCGCGGCGACGCCTGCCGCCCCGGCCCCGGCCGCTGCCAAACCGGCTGCCAAGAAACCGGCGAAGAAGGCCGCCAAGAAACCGGCGGTGAAGAAGTCGGCCAAGAAAGCCGTGAAGAAAGCCGCCAAGAAGGCGGCGAAGAAAGCTGCGAAGAAGGGCGGCGCCAAAAAGGCCGCGAAGAAAGGCGCCCGCAAGGCCGCCAAGAAGACCACCCGCAAGGCGGTCAAGAAGGGCGCGCGCAAGGCCGCGAAGAAAGGCGGCGCCCGCAAGGCGGCCAAGAAGACCGCCAAGAAGGGCGGCGCGAAGAAGGCCGCCAAGAAAGGCGCGCGCCGCAAGAAAAAGTAATACCGCAACACCAGGACGCCGGCCCCAGCCGGGCCGGCGTCGCTTGTCCGGAACGAGCTTTTGAACTGGCTTTTGAATGAGTTTTTGAACCACGCGCAGGAACGCACAGCATGGCCACCCGCATCAACAAGAAGATCAAGGGCTACCAGGTCCTCGGCAGCGACACCAAATCCGCGCCGGAAACGCAAGCTGCCACCCCGCAGGCCCAGGCGCCCGAGGTCAGCGAGTTCAAGGTCATCCAGATGCACGAGAAGGTCGAGCGTCCGGACACGCTGATCGGCGCCACCTACAAGATCAAGTCGCCGCTGTTCGAGCACGCGCTGTACGTCACCATCAACGACATCGTGCTGAACGCCGGCACCGAATTCGAGATGCGCCGCCCCTTCGAGATCTTCATCAACTCGAAGAACATGGACCACTTCCAGTGGATCGTGGCGCTGACCCGCATCATGTCCGCCGTGTTCCGCAAAGGCGGCGACGTCACCTTCCTCGTCGAGGAACTGAAGGCCGTGTTCGACCCGCGCGGCGGCTACTTCAAGGCCGGCGGCGTGTACATGCCGTCGATCGTTGCCGAGCTGGGCAACATCGTGGAGACGCACCTCACGATGATCGGCCTGCTCAAGGGCGCCGAACTGTCCGACGCGCAAAAGGCGTTGATCGCCGAGAAGCGCGCCGCCTACGAGCGCAAGAACGCAAAAAAAAACTCTGAAGTAAGTACCGCCGGCGAAATGGTCGGCGAAGACACCGGCGACTACGCGGTGCCCACCGCGCAAGCCGCCTCATCCGACGAATCCGCCGGCGCCTTCCCGCCCGGCGCGATGATGTGCGGCAAGTGCAACACCCAGGCGCTGGTCCTGCTGGACGGCTGTCAGACCTGTCTCAACTGCGGCTATTCCAAGTGCGGCTAATTTTGATTTTCGTGGAGCTCGCAAAAAGGACGACTTTCAGCCAGCATAGCCCGGATGCAGCGCAGCGGAATCCGGGACAATCTGGCGACGACGCAGTCCTCTCCTGACGTACCCTTGCGCACCGAACCCCTTGGCGCGCACTCGCCCTCGTCGGCATGCTCTTGCGATGGTCCTCTACCGTCGCAATCGCATTGCGGGCGGCACCTACTTCTTCACGGTGACGCTGCGTGATCGGAGATCGCGCCTGCTGATCGAATCCGTGGCGGCGCTTCGCCGCGCCTATGCCGAGGTCCGTTCACGCCGGCCGTTCGAGACGGTGGCGGTCGTCATCCTTCCCGATCATCTGCACGCGATCTGGCGGCTGCCCGAGGGTGACGCCGATTACTCCGGCCGCTGGCGGGCGATCAAGGCGGGTTTCATCCGCAATCTCCGCCGAAGCGGAGTCGCCTTCGCGATGAACGCGGCCGGCGAAGCAGAGGTGTGGCAACATCGATTCTGGGAGCACACCATCCGGAACGGTGCAGATCTGCGCGCGCATGTGGATTACGTGCATTGGAATCCGGTGAAACACGGACACGTCGCACGCGTGCGCGAATGGCCGCATTCGTCGTTCCACCGGTATGTGCGTGAAGGCGTTCTCGCGATTGACTGGGGTGGAGCGAACACACCGCGAGACCAAGGGCGGAACTTCGGGGAGTGATTTCCCGGATTCCGCTTTGCTTCATCCGGGCTACTTGCTACTTGCTGGCTCCATCCGGGCTACTTGCCCGGCGCCTGCCGCGGGCAATCGACAAACACCGGGACTGCTGCGAGACTACGCGCGCGGTGCAGGTCTTTTGGGCGGGTTGCGATGGCCATCCTGGTCACGATGCGTCCTGAGTACTTCGGGCCCTTTTCCGAACGGACCATCGCGCGCTACGCGCACGAGAACATCGCCGCGTTCCGCTGGGATGAAACCATCGCGACGACCCGCGCCCGCGAGCAGTTCCGCGATCTGTTGCCGCGGGGCCTCGACACGCCGGGGCATTACCTCTGCGAAATTGTCGAGCACCCCGGCGGCAAGACCCTCGGCGACCTCTGGTTCGGGATCGCGCGATCACCCAACGCGCAATCCGCCCACCTGTACGACCTGCACCTAGATGAGGGTTACGGCGGCGAGCAGCAGACGCGGGCCACGCTGCGCCTGCTGGAAGCACGCTGCCGGGAGCTCGGCGCCAGTTCGATCGGCCTGCAGATCTTCGCCCACGACACCATGGCGCAGGTTCTCTACGGCTCGCTCGGCTTCATCGTCACGAGCTTCAACATGAGCAAGCGGTTCGACGGCGCCTGATCGCGCGCCGTCGCGCGGGTTGCAAGTGCGTGCCTTTGCGAACCCGATCATCAGGCAGGTAATTCCCGGCTTCGCCGGAGACACCCGCCGTCCTATTCGTCGGACTTCGCGACGGCGCTGCAACGCGCATCGCCGCAGGCCTGCCAGCCGCCGCCGAAGGCCTTGTACAAGGCCACCGCGCTGGTATCGATGGCGACTTCGCCCTGCGCGAGGGCATCTTCCGCTGCCAGTTGCACGCGCTCGGCATCCAGCAGTTCGAGAAAACCGGTCGCGCCTTCCTGGTAGCGGATGCGCGCCAGGTCGGCGGCGCGGCGGCTTTGCCGCACCTGCGCGATGAGCTTGTCCACGCGCACGTGCTGCTGGTTGTAGCCGACCACGGCATTGTCGACGTCCTCGATGGCTTCCAGCACGGTCCGCTGGTAATTCGCCTGCGCCGCGTCGGCGCGCGCTTCGGCGGCGTGCAGTTCGCTGCGCACGCGCTTCACGTTGAGTCCGTTCCAGGTGATGCTGGGCATGAGCGACCACGCGCGCGTGGACGGGCTGCCGAAGTCGTTGCTTCGCCCGGCCAGGAAGCCGAGGAAACCGCCCAGCGAGACGTGCGGGAAGAAATCCGCCTTGGCCACGCCGATGCGCGCGGTGGCGGCCGCGTATTCGCGTTCGGCGACGCGCACGTCCGGACGACGGACCAGCACGTCGCCCGCCTCGCCGATCGGCAACACTGCGTCGATCGGCTTGAACGTGGTCGGCGACACGTCCACGTCGAGCGCGCCGGGCTGCTCGCCCAGCAGTACCGCGAGCCGGTTCTCATCCGCGTGCGCCTGCATATCCAGCAACGGCAGCTGCGCCTCCACCGCGCTCAGCCGCGCTTCCGCGCTGGCCACGTCCTGGTCCGAGGCGGTGCCGACTTCGGCACGCGCGCGGATCAGCTTCAGCGTGTCCTGCTGGTTGGCGATGTCGCGCCGCGCGATGTCCTGCCGCTGCTGCACGCCGCGCAACTCGAAATAGTTGCGCGCCACTTCGGCGAACAGGCTCACCTGCACGTCCTGCAGCGCGGCCTTGCTGGCGCCGAGGTCGGCATGCGCGGCTTGCACCGAACGGCGCACGCCGCCGAACAGGTCGATCTCCCAGCTCGCGTCGAAACCGGCCTGGTAGGCGGTCACCGTGCTGCGCTGGTCGCTGAAGCCCGGCTGCTGCTCGCGGCTGCGCGTGTACGAAATGCCGCCCTCGATGTCGGGAAGGTATTGCGACCTGGCGCCGCCCAGCATGGCGCGCGATTCGTCGAGGCGTGCCACCGCAATGCGCAGGTCGAGATTGTTCGCCGCCGCGCGCTGGATCAATTTATCCAGCACCGGATCGCCGAATTGCTTCCACCACGCGGCCTGGAATTGCGCGGCGCTTTCACGTGCCGCGTCCAGTTCCTGCAGGTGCGGCGTGGGCGTGGCCGGCTTGTGGTAATCCGGTCCGACGGTGACGCAGCCGGCCAGGGCGAGTGCCGCAACCAGCACACCGTTTCGTATCAATGCAATCATCTCAATGACCCTCCAGCGCCGGGCGTGCGCTCGCCTGCGCGCGCTTGCGCGCCTGGCGGCGCTCCACCAGGGCGCGAATCAATACGTAGAACAACGGGGTGTAGGCGAGGCCGAACAGCGTCACGCCGAGCATGCCCGAGAACACCGCCACGCCCATCGCGTGGCGCATTTCCGCGCCGGCGCCGTGCGAGGTGACCAGCGGCACCACGCCCATGATGAAAGCGATCGACGTCATCAGGATCGGCCGCAACCGCAGGCGCGCGGCTTCCAGCACCGCCTCGTGGCGGGGCAGGCCTTCGAGCTGGCGCTCGCGGGCGAACTCCACGATCAGGATCGCGTTCTTGCAGGCCAGGCCCACCAGCACGATCAGGCCGATCTGGGTGAAGATGTTGTTGTCACCGCCCGACAGCCACACGCCGGCGATCGCGGACAGCAGCACCATCGGCACGATCAGGATCACCGCCAGCGGCAACGACCAGCTCTCGTACAGCGAGGACAGCACCAGGAACACCAGCAGCACGCACAGCGGGAACACCAGCACCGCGGTGTTGCCGGCCAGGATCTGCTGGTAGGTCAGGTCGGTCCACTCGAAGCTGAGGCCGTTCGGCAGCAGGTCGTGCGCCAGCTTCGCCATCGCCGCCTGCGCCTGGCCCGAACTGTAGCCCGGACCCGGGCCGCCATTGATTTCGGCGGTCGGGTACCCGTTGTAGTGCATCACGCGATCGGGGCCCGCACCGCGCTTGACGGTGACGAACGAACCGAGCGGCACCATGTCGCCCTTGGCGTTGCGCGTCTGCAACTGACCGATGTCGGCGAGATCATGGCGGTAGCCGGGTTCGGCCGACACGTTCACCTGGTAGGTGCGTCCGAAGCGGTTGAAGTCGTTGACGTACAGCGAACCGAGGTAGGCCTGCATGGTCTCGTAGGCGTCCGACAGATCCACGCCCTCGGCCTTGGCCTGCTCGCGGTTCACGTCCACGTCCACCTGCGGCACGCTGACCTCGAAACTCGAGAACAGCCCCGCCAGCGCGGGATCCTTGCGTCCGGCCGCGATCAGTTTCTGGGTCTGCTGGTACAGCTCGTCGAAGCCGAGTTGGCCGCGATCCTCGATCTGCATCCGGAAACCGCCGATCGTGCCCAGGCCCATCACCGGCGGCGGCGGGAACACCGCGATGTAGGCATCCTGGATCGATGCGAACTTCTGGTTGAGCGCGCCGGCGATCGCACCGGCGGAGAGGTCCGCGCTGCGGCGCTCGTCGAACGGCTTCAGGGTCACGAACACGATGCCGGAGTTGGAGGCGTTGGTGAAGCCGTTGATCGACAGGCCCGGGAACGCCACCGCGTTCAACACGCCGGGCTGCTTCAAAGCGATCGCGCTCATGCGCTTGATCACGTCGCCGGTGCGATCCAGCGAAGCCGCGTCCGGCAGTTGCGCGAACGCCACCAGGTATTGCTTGTCCTGGGTCGGCACGAAACCGGTCGGCACGTGCGCAAAGCCGAACCAGGTCAGGGCGATCAGTCCGGCATACACCGCCACGGCGGGCACGCCCTTGCCCTGCAGCCGCCGGGTGCCTTCCACGTAACGTTCCGCGCCGCGATGGAAGATGCGATTGAACGGACGGAACAGCCAGCCGAAGGCGCGATCGATGGCGCGCGTCAGGCGGTCCTTGGGTGCGTCATGCGGCAGCAGCAGGATCGCCGACAGCGCCGGGCTCAGGGTCAGCGAATTGAATGCCGAGATCACCGTCGAGATCGCGATGGTCAGCGCGAACTGCCGGTAGAACTCGCCGGTCAGGCCGCTGATGAAGGCGGTCGGGATGAATACCGCGCACAGCACCAGCGCGGTGGCCACGATCGGCCCGGTGACCTCGCGCATGGCCTGGCGCGTGGCCTCCTTCGGCGACTGGCCGAGTTCGATGTGGCGCTCCACGTTCTCGACCACCACGATCGCATCGTCGACCACGATGCCGATCGCCAGCACCATGCCGAACAGCGACAGTGCGTTGAGCGAGAAACCGATCAGGTACATCACCGCGAAGGTGCCGATCAGCGAGACCGGCACCGCGATCAGCGGGATGATCGAGGCGCGCCAGGTCTGCAGGAACAGGATCACCACCAGCACCACCAGCCCGATCGCTTCGAGCAGCGTGTGCGCGACAGCCTTGATGGAATCGCGCACGAACACCGTGGGGTCGTACACGATCCGGTAGTCCACGCCCTGCGGGAATTCCTGCTTCAGTTGCGCCATGGTGGCGCGCACTTCGTCGGAGATCTGGATGGCGTTGGAGCCGGGCCGCGCGAAGATCGGAATCGCGACCGCCTCCTGGTTGTTCAGCAGGCTGCGCAACGCGTACTGGTCGGCGCCGAGCTCCACCCGGGCCACGTCGCCGAGGTGCACCACGCTTCCGTCGGCATCGGTGCGCACGATGATGTTCTTGAAATCCTCGACGCTGCTCAAACGGCCGCGGGTGTTGATGTTGAGCTGGAAGGCGGAATCGCCCGGCCCCGGCGGCGCGTTGAGCTTGCCGGCCGCGACCTGCACGTTCTGCTCGCGGATCGCGTTCACCACGTCGCCGACCGTGAGTCCGCGCTGGGCCAGCTGCTCCGGATTCAGCCACACCCGCATCGAGTATTCGCCGGCGCCGAAGATCTGCACGTCGCCCACGCCGTCCAGCCGACGCAGCACGTCCTGCACGTGCAGGCGCGCGTAGTTCGACAGGTACAGCATGTTGTAGCGATGGTCGGGCGAGACCAGGTGCACCACCATGGTCAGGTCGGGCGAACTCTTCTGGGTAGTCACGCCGAGCCGCTGCACTTCTTCGGGCAGGCGCGGCAGCGCCTGCGCCACGCGGTTCTGCACCTCGACCTGGGCATCGTTGAGATTGGTGCCGAGCGCGAAGGTGACGGTCAGCGTCATCACGCCGTCGCTGGTGGCCTGCGAGGACGAATACAGCATGCCCTCGACGCCGTTGATCTGTTCCTCCAGCGGCGTGGCGACGGTCTGCGCGATGACTTCCGGATTGGCACCCGGATAGGTCGCGCGCACCACCACGGTGGGCGGCACCACCTGGGGGTATTCGCTGATGGGCAACTGGAAGACCGCGATGCCGCCGGTGATCACGAACAGCAGCGAGAGCACCGCTGCCATGATCGGCCGGTCGACAAAGAACTGGGCAATGGTTTTCATGGCGTGATTCAGCCTTTCGGATTCAGCGCGGCGACGGCATTCGCCTGCGCGGTGCGCTTGTCGTCGGAGCGGGGCTTGCCGGCGGCGTCGACCAGCGCACGGTCGCGCGCGTCGAGGCGATTGCCCATGGCGACCAGCTGCGGATCGACCTGCACGCCGGGACGCACCCGTTGCAGGCCGTTCACCACGACCACGTCGCCCGGCTTCAAACCGGCATCGACCACGCGCAAGCCATGGAACAGGCCGCCGGTGGCGACCTTGCGGTACTCGACCTTGTGCTGCGGGTCGACCACGTAGACGAACTGGTTGCCGAGGTCGGTGCCGACCGCGCGGTCATCGATCAGGATGCGCGGCTTCGGCTGCCCGACCTGCAGGCGAACGTGCGCGTACAGGCCCGGCGTCAGCAAGCCGTGCACGTTGTCGAACACCGCGCGCAGGCGCATCGTCCCCGACTCGCTGTGCAACGCGTTGTCGACGAAATCGAGCCGTCCGGCATGCGGATATCCCTGCTCGTCGGCCAGGCCCATGCTGACGGCCAGTTGCGGGTCGCGGCCCTGCGCACGCGCCGTCGCGCGCAGGTGGTCGAGCTTCAACCAGGTCTGCTCGTTGGCATCGAAGTAGACGTAGACCGGATTGACCGAAACCAGGCTGGTCAACACGTCGGAGGGCGCGACGAGGTTGCCGGGGGTCACGCGGGCGTTGCTGACGCGGCCGTCGATCGGCGCGCGCACGTCGGTGAAATCGAGATTCAGGCGCGCCGCGGCCAACGCCGCATCGGCGGCCGCGAGGGCGGCCTGCGCGCTTTGCGCGGCGGTGGTCTGTTGATCGGCCTCCTCCTGCGCGATCGCGTGCTTGTCCAGCAGCGATCTGGCACGCCGCGCGTTCGCACTGGCCAGGTCCAGTTGCGCCTTGGCCTGCGCGCGTTGCGCGGCCAGCCGATCCACCTCGGCCTGGAACGGGCGCGGATCGATCTTGAACAGGATCTCGCCCTTGTGCACCAGCGCGCCTTCGGTGAAATCCACCGCCTGCACGTAACCGCTGACACGCGGTTGGACCTGGACGGCATTGACCGCCCGCAGCTTGCCGATGAAATCGGCGCTGTCGCTGACGGGCCGTTCGAGCACCCTGGCCACGGTCACCTGCGGTGCGGCTTGCGGCGCCCCCTGCGCGTGGCCGCTGCGGTGATCCAGCACCGCCCAACTGCCGGCGATCGCCACCGCGACCAGACCGGACAGGATCAATTTCTTCTTCATCTCCAGCTCCCAGGAAGGTATTCCGCGCCGGGGTCGACACGGCAGCGAGCAGGAAATAAGAACACCCATCGGTACAGTTAACCCCCTCCTCGATCATTCCACTGGTGACGCTGAGTCACGAATCGGGGGATAATGGGCTGCATGGAAGATTTTTCGGCTATATCGAGCTTCGTCCGGGTGGTCGAAGCCAAAAGCTTCCGGGCAGCGGCCGCCCAGTTGGGCATGACCCCGTCCGGCGTCAGCAGGGCGGTGGCGCGGCTGGAAGAGCAGATCGGCGTGCGACTGCTGTTCCGCAGCACCCGCGCGCTCAATCTCACCGACGACGGCGAATCGTTCTACCACCGCTGCAAGGACATCCTCGCCGACCTGGGCGAGGCGGTCGACGCGCTCGGATACGCGCGAACCAAGCCGCGCGGCAAGTTGCGGGTGGCGATGAACGTGTCAGTCGGCCGCGCCGGCCTGATCCCGCACCTCGCCGACTTCGAGGAACGCTACCCCGACATCCGGCTCGAGCTGTCGATGAGCGAACGCAACATCGGCCTGATCGAGGAGGGCATCGACTGCGCGATCCGCATGGGCGAGCTGGAGGATTCCAACCTGGTCGCGCGCAAGCTGGGCTCCTTCAGCAATGTGCTGTGCGCCTCGCCCGGCTACCTCGAGCGCCACGGCACGCCGACCTGCCTCGACGACCTGAAGCGGCACAAGTGCATCAACTACGTCTATCCCACCAACGGCCGCGCCTACCAGTGGCAATTCGACTCACCCGACGGGCGGGTCACGCTGGACGTCGATGCGCACCTGCTGATCAACGATGGTGAATCGGTGATCCAGGCGGCGATCGCGGGACTCGGGATCATCCAGGTGCCGCACTGGCTCGCCGCGGGACCGATCGGCCACGGCAAGCTGCGGGTCATCATGGAGGACACGATCTCGACGGGCTCGCCGGTGTGGATCGTGTATCCGCAGAAGAAGCACCTGTCGGCGCGCGTGCACGCCTTCATCGATTGGGTGCAGGAATTGTTCCGCCGCGACAACCTGCCCGCCTGCCGGTTGCAAAGCCCCGTGCCGGAAGCCCTGGCGGACACGATGCCTATCCGCGAAGCCAGCCTGGAGACCGTGTAGCGGCACGACCGATCCGGCGCGTCCGCTGGTGGCGCCAAGCCCGCTGCGGTCTCGCCAGGTACCCGGCACCTGCAAGCGCCACGGCCGCGTCGCCGTTCGCGTATCCTGCGCGCCAACTTTCGCGATGCGCATCCATGGACGCATTCAGCTACCTCTCGGTACTGATCTCGATCATCGTCGGCCTTGCGGTGACGCAGGTGCTGCAGGGGTTCCGCGGCCTGATGCTGGCGCGCTCGCGGGTGCGCGCGTACTGGCCGGCACTGGTGTGGGCGGTGCTGGTGTGGGTGATCTGCGTGCAGGTGTGGTGGGCGATGTTCAGCCTGAGCCAGCGGCCTGCAGCGCGCTGGACCTTCCTTGATTTCGGCATCGTGCTGCTGCAGACGGTGCCGCTGTACCTGATGGCAGGGCTGGCGTTGCCGGACATCGATACCGAGCGCGGGGTGGATTTGCGCGAGCACTATTACGCGCACCATCGCTGGTTCTTTTCGTTGTTGCTGTTGCTCCTGCTGATCAGCATCCTCAAGGTGCGCGTCCTGACGGATGCGTGGCCCCAGCCGGCGGATCTGGCTTTCCAGCTGTGTTTTGCCGTGGGCGCCACGATCTGCGCGTGGACCCGGCGCGAGTGGTACCACAAGCTGCAGGCGCCATTGGCCGTGATTTTCATCGCCGCCTACATCATCACCCTCTTCACGCACCTGCAGTGAGGACAGCTGCATGATGAGGGACAGCATGGGCACTTGAACATTGAATGCGTTTGCGAATCCGACTCATCAACGCGCAATGTCGCAATTCGCCATCGTCCACGGAAATCTGCTGAACTGGTCCCGACCCGCATCAGGCGTTGACCTGGCTTTCCGCCCGGGTTTTGGGAACACACCCGTACGCCGGCACCAGGACGGTCCGGCCACGCACATGGACGACCGCATGCAGCAATATGACATCAACGCACGGGTTTACCACCGCCCGGGGGTCGAGCGGCAATACCGGAACCTCACCCTGATGCAGGCCGAGGCGATTGCGTTGCTGCGCCACCAGCCCGCGTTCGCGGGGAAAGACATCCTCGACATCGGCGTCGGCACCGGCCGCACCAGCATTTACCTCGCGCCGCTGGCGCGCCGCTACCAGGCCACCGACTATTCGCCCGTGATGGTCCGGCACATGCAACGGACCATGCCGGAGATCCAGGTATTGCAGGCCGACATGCGCCACATGCCGCAACTGGCCGATGCGAGTTTCGATTTCGTGCTGGCCTCGAATTGCGTGTTCGACGCCAGCGGACACGAGGACCGGATCGAAACCCTGCGCGAAATCCACCGCCTGTTGCGTCCGGATGGGTTGCTGGTGTTCAGCACCCACAACCGCAACTGGGTGCATGCGCTGCGTGGCCCGCGACTGCGCCGTTCGCGCAACCCGGTCACGCAGGCGCTGATGGGCCTGCACTGGATGCGCAGCGTCGTCCATCACCGCCGGCTGCGGAACCTGCAGGCGTTCACCGACGAATACGCCATCCTCAATGACGGCGCGCACGATTTCGCCCTGATGCACTACAACATCGATCCGGACCGGCAACGGCAGCAACTGGCGGGACAGGGTTTCGACACCCTCGAAGTGCTGGACGAGCACGGGCACACGCGGCTGCCGGGCGACCCCGCTCCGGATTGCGCGTGGCTGCTGTATGTCGCGCGCAGGCAGGGCAAGCCCGCAGACACGTTGCATTGAGGTCAAGGCGGCGCGCGCACGCCGCGACCCGCGGCCTCAGGGCTTCGCCGATCCGCGCTCCGGCCAGACCAGATCGGCGACCACCGGGAAATGGTCGGACGGATAAAGCTTGCCTTCGTGCGTGGTCACGGTACGCGCGTCTTTCACCCGGAAGCCGCGCACCAGGATCCAGTC
>DASZTT010000167.1:0-10498 GCA_035547895.1 Rhodanobacteraceae bacterium | reverse complement strand
GATCCAGCAGCACTTCGAGCCGACCCATGCGGCGATGGCCGCGCTGGACCTGCATCGCGGCCGCGCGCCGCACGAACTGGCGGCCGACATGCGCCGCGCGTTCTCCGGCATCGTCGCCGGCAACGTCAAGGAAGAAGGCATGCGGCAAATTGAAAAGAACGGCCCGTACGAAATCCACGGCGACCCGGAATTCATGCGCGCGCTCGACACGCTGCTGCAGAGTTTCGTGGCGCAGCAGCGCATGAAATTGCCGGGCAGCAAGTACGTGCCGTGCTACCGCATCGTGAGCGGCAACGGCGCGGGCAGGTAAGCTTGGGCGCCATGCCGTCCATCCGTCCGCTCTCTCCGGAACTCGTCAACCAGATCGCCGCGGGCGAGGTGATCGAGCGTCCCGCGTCGGTCGTGAAGGAGCTGGCGGAAAACAGCCTCGATGCGGGTGCGCGCCGCATCGACATCGAAGTCGAGCAAGGCGGCATGCGCATGATCCGCGTGCGCGATGACGGCGCGGGTATCCCGGCCGGCGAATTGCCGCTGGCGCTGGCGCCGCATGCGACCAGCAAGATCGCCAGTTTCGACGACCTGACCCGCGTCGCCAGCATGGGTTTCCGCGGTGAAGCGCTGGCTTCGATCGCTTCGGTCTCACGGTTGTCCATCACTTCCCGGCGCGCGGGTGACGACCACGCCACCCGCATCGACGCGGCGGGCGAGCGCGCGCCGCAACCGGCAGCGCATCCGGTCGGAACCACCATCGAGGTACGCGACCTGTTCCATGCGGTCCCGGCGCGGCGCAAGTTCCTGCGCGCCGAGCGCACCGAGTTCGGGCACATCGACGAACTGGTGCGTTCTCTGGCGCTGGCGCGTCCCGACGTCGAGTTCCGGCTGATCCATGACGGCAGGCCGGTGCGCATGCTGAAACCCGCGGCAGGCGAGTCCGCGCAACTGCAGCGCGCGGGCGATCTGCTGGGCGAAGCCTTCGCGCAGAACTGCCTGCGCATCGAACACGCGGCGGCGGGATTGCGGCTCTCGGGCTGGATCGGCTTGCCGACCGCTTCGCGCGCACAGGCCGATCAGCAATACTTCCACGTCAACGGTCGGCTGGTGCGCGACAAGAGCGTCGCGCACGCGGTGCGGCAGGCGTACGAAGACGTGCTGTACCACGGACGCCATCCGGCCTTCGTGCTGTTCCTGGAGCTCGACCCCGCCGCGGTCGATGTCAACGTGCATCCGGCCAAGCGCGAGGTGCGGTTCCGCGATGCGCGGCTGATCCACGATTTCATGTTCCATGCCCTGCACGATGCGGTAGCCGGCACGCGCGCGGGCGAGCCGCACGGCGCGGCGCCTGCGGGCGCCATCCCCGCGCTCGCGGCGGGCGCGGCGCACAGTGCCTATGCGCCTCCGCGCCAATTTGGTCTCGGCGTGCGCGAAGCGCCGGCTGATCCTTACGCCACGTTGCTGGGTGACCGCCCGGCGCCGCTTGCGACGGCCGTTCCGCTGCCGGACCCGGAACCCGGCGAAGCCCCGCCGCTCGGCTACGCGCTGGCGCAGCTCGCGGGCATCTACGTCCTCGCCGAAAACGCGCAGGGACTGGTGCTGGTTGACATGCACGCCGCGCACGAGCGCGTCACCTACGAGAAATTGAAGGCCGCGCGCGATGCCCGCGAGGTGCGCGCGCAGCATCTGCTGGTGCCCGAAGCCATCGCGGTGAGCGAGCGCGAAGCCGCTGCGGCCGAGGAGTACGCGGATACGCTGGCAGGCTACGGACTGGAACTCGACCGCTCGGGCCCGCGGCAGGTGACGGTGCGCCGCATTCCCGCGATGCTGGAGGGTGCCGATGCGGGGCAGCTCGCGCGTGACGTGCTGGGCGAACTCGCCGAGCACGGCAACTCGCGCAGGCTGGAAGAATTGCAGAACGAATTGCTCTCGACGATGGCATGCCACGGTTCGGTGCGTGCGCATCGCCGCCTGACCATTCCCGAAATGAACGCGCTGCTGCGCGAGATGGAAGCGACCGAGCGTTCCGGCCAGTGCAATCACGGCCGGCCGACCTGGACGCAATTGTCGATCGCAGAACTCGACAAGCTTTTCCTGCGGGGAAGATGAGAATGACAAGTGACGGTTACCGACAGGCCATCGAGCGCTGGCACCAGGCGCGCATCGCACGCCTCACCGCGCCGGACGGTTGGCTGAGCCTCGTCGGCCTCGAATGGTTGAAGCCGGGCACGAATCGTCTCGGCAGCGCAGCGGACAACGACATCGTGCTGGCCAAGGTGCCGGCGCATCTTGGCGCGATCACGTGGGCCGAAGACGGAACGCTTTCGATTTCGCTCGAAGGAAATCCGGGTGCGACGATCGACGGCAACGCCGGAACCGACGCGCTGCTGCTGGACGACAGCCACGCCGCGCCGACCACCGTCGCCTTCGGCAGCGTGAGCTTCATCGCCATCGATCGTGGCGGCCGCAAGGGTTTGCGGGTGCGCGACAGCGAAGCGGAGACGCGCACGCACTTCGCCGGCATCGAACGGTTCCTGGTCGATCCCGCGTGGCGGATCGTCGCGGACTGGCAGCCGCTGGACCCTCCGTTCCAGCTGGCGACCGGCACCGTCATCGGCACCATCGAAAACTATCCCGCGCCGGGCAAGGCGGTGTTCGAACGGGAAGGCCGGCGGTTCGAGCTGTATCCGGTCATCGAGGTGCCCGGCGACACGGAGCTGTTCCTGATCTTCGCCGACGCAACGTCCGGCAAGGAAACGTACGGCGCAGCCCGTTTCCTGTACGCTGACATGCCGAGCGACGGCAGGATCGTGCTGGACTTCAACAAGGCCTACAACCCGCCGTGCGCGTTCACGCCGTACGCCACCTGCCCGCTGGCTCCGCCGGAAAACCGGCTGGCTTTGCGGGTGGCGGCGGGGGAGCTCAAGTACCGTAAAAGCCCTTGAAACAAGGGAACCTTTGCGACCGGGGACGTTCAAAGTTGGCGATGCTTGCGGCGCAACGGAACGCCTTGGCATTCTTTGCAAAAAGCGGATTCGAAACCGACATGAGCAGGATCGTGATCGTGCTGGCGTTTGCGGCGGGCGTGTTGTTGCCGGCCGGCGTGCTGCTGGCGCAACCCCCGAAAGCTTCGGCCGCGCCTGTCGCGGACCGGGCCGAACTTTCCTACGCGCTCGGCTACGCGGCGGGTCGTGATCTGCAACAGCGGCAGCCCGACGTCGATCTCGGAATCGTCATGCGCGGCGTGCAGGACGGCTACTCGCGCAAGAAGCCCGAATATCCGCCGCAGACCATGCAGCGCGTGTTGCAGGCGATGGAGGCCAGGATGGTGGCCGACGCGCGCGCGGCATACCAGAAACTCGCCACCGCCAACCTGCAGAAGGCGCGCGCGTTCTTCGCCGAGAACGGCAAGAAGCAGGGCGTGATCACGCTCCCGTCCGGCGTGCAGTACAAGGTGCTCGACGGCGGCAAGAACGACAAGAGCCCGACGGTCGACAGTGAAGTCACGCTGCAATTCCGCGGCCAGTTCCTCGACGGCACCGTGTTTGCAGATACCGCCGACACCGGCAAGCCCGCCGTGTACCCGGTCAAGTTCATGATCCCCGGCTGGCGCCAGATCATCACCCGCATGCATGTGGGCGACCACTGGCAGGTGTTCGTGCCACCCGACCAGGCCTACGGCATCCGCGGCGACCTGCCGCGCATCGGGCCCAACGAGGCCCTGGTGTTCGATATCCGCCTGCTCGACGTTCGGCCCTAGCCCGCCTCGCAACGAGCGCGCATTCGATTCACGCGCGTTGCGTTACGCTTGGCGGATGCGGAGCGAAACCGTCGATCTCGATGAAACCCCGGCGAGCCCGTGCATCGGCGTATGCCGCATGGACGCCGACGGTCTGTGCATCGGTTGCCGGCGCACGCTGGCTGAAATCGCGCGCTGGGGCACGATGAGCGACGATGACCGCAGGCGCTGGATGCGCGAGCAACAGCCATTGCGCCCGCCGCCACGGCCATGACGCACGGGTTCGATGCCATCACGCGCGCGTTGCACCCCCTGGAATCACCGCCCGCTCCGCCTGCATGGAATCACGATCACCTGCTCGACCTGATCGGCGAAGGGCCGCGCGCGGATGCCGCGGTGCTGATGGCGATCCGCGACGTGCCGGAACCGCGGATGGTTTTCACGTTGCGCCGCGAAGATCTTGCGCACCACGCGGGCCAGGTGAGTTTTCCGGGCGGGCGCACCGACCACGGCGACTCGGGAGCGATCGAAACCGCGTTGCGCGAGAGCCGCGAGGAAATCGCGCTGGATCCGAATGCCGTCGAGCCGCTGGGATTCATCGACTGCCTGGAAACGGTCAGCGGTTTCTGCGTGACGCCGGTCGTCGCAAGACTGGCTGGCGACGCCGTGCTGGTACCGCAACCGGCCGAGGTCGCAAAGCTGTTCGAGGTGCCGCTCGATTTCCTGCTGGATCCCGCCAACCTGCGCCAGTTCGATTTCGGTGCGCGCGGAGAGGCGCGGAAGGTGTATGAATACGTTGGTGTCGAGCCGCGCATCTGGGGCGCGACGGCGGCGATGCTGGTGAACCTGATGCAACGAATGGGTGTGATGAAATGAAAGCGCACGATGTATTGATGGACGCCAGGACACTGGCGGCGCTGACGCCGGAATCCGTGCTGATCGTCGATTGCCGGTTCGCCCTGGCCGACCCGGCGAAGGGCGAGCGTGATTTCCTGGAAAGCCACATACCGGGCGCGGTGTACGCGAGCCTCGATCACGACCTTTCCGATCTCTCGAAAAAAGGCTTGGGCCGGCATCCCCTGCCGGACGTGGCCGCGTTCGCGCGCACGCTTTCGCGTTGGGGCTGGCGCCGGGGGCAGTGGGTGGTGGCGTACGACGACGCCGGTGGCGCGCTTGCGGCGGCGCGGCTGTGGTGGATGCTGCGGATTGCCGACATCGACGCCTGCGTGCTGGACGGCGGCTGGCAGGCATGGCTTGCGGCTTCGCTGCCCGTCGAGCACGGGGCGGCGGCGCCGCGCGAGGTGACGACGGTCGAATTGCCGTTCGACCCGAGGTCGGTGGTTTATTTCGACGAACTCGAGGCGCTGCGTGCGCAGCCTTCGACGCTGTTGCTGGATGCGCGCGCTGCGCCGCGCTTTCGTGGCGAATCCGAACCGCTCGATCGCGCCGCGGGCCATGTTCCGGGTGCGCGCAACCGCCCGTTTGCGCAAAATTTGGCCGCCGATGGCCGTTTCAAATCCGCCGACACGTTGTCAGCGGAATTCGGGGAAGTGCTGGGCGGGCATGCACCGAGCGACGTCGTGCACATGTGCGGCTCGGGAGTGACGGCCTGCCATAACCTGCTGGCGATGGAAGCCGCCGGCTTGCACGGATCGCGCGTGTTCGCGCCGTCCTGGAGCGGTTGGGTGTCCGATCCGGCACGACCGGTCGCCACCGGCGACTAGAACTTCACGCCGCCCAGCAACATCGTTTCGCCCAGGTTCTTGCCGCCGCCCAGAAGATGCGCGTTGGAAATGTGCCGCAGCATCACGATGAAATGGCCGTCCTGCCAGCCGGCGCTGGTCATGAATTCGAAGCGGCTCGAGAGCGCGTCGGTGCGGGTGCTGGTCGCCGCCAGTTGCTCGCTGACGAACCAGTGATGGTTGGCCGCCAGGATGCGCACGCCGCCGCCGGCCAGGAACACTTCGTGATCCAGATCGTCCTTGCGCGTGTTGCGTGAATCGACCCAGCCGATGGTGCCGATCGGCTCGAAGTGGATGCGATTGTCCTCGGGGCGCTCACCGAACACGCTGGCGAAGACCGCCGCGGTGGTGCGCTCGGACGAAGTGACGCTCGGACCCGCGGTGAGGTCGAAGCCGGCGGCATGGCCGGCCAGCGGGAGGATTGCCAGCAACGCCAGCAGGCTGACTCTGTTCAAGGATGACATGATCGACCTCGCCCGTCCCGGGCATCTGTTGGAATAGAGGCCGTACGTTGGGCCGCCATGCGAGCAGTTCAACCGTTCCGTGTAATGGTGGTTGTTGCCCGAACGTTGTCTAGAATATAATTGCCTTGACAATTAAAGCCCAGACAGTATCATCCTCGGCATGAATCGTGCTGAAACCTCCCGCGACCGTTCCTTCCAGCTGTGCCGGTTGATCGGACGGCTGCGTGCGGAATTCGTGACCGGGCTCGAGCAGGAGATGATGCGGCAGGGCGTCGACCTCAATTTCACGCAATTCCTGGCGCTGAAACTGCTCGGCCAGGAGGAATCGCTGACGCCGGTCGAACTTGCGCGTGCGTTGCACTACAACCCGGGCGCGCTGACGCGTTTGCTGGACAAGCTGGAACAACGGGGCTACCTCAGGCGGCTTCCTGATCCGGTCGATCGCCGTGCGCTGAGGCTCGAGCTGACCGCGCAAGGCAAGAATCTGCGCAAGCGCGTGATCGGCTACTGCGATGCGGTGGCGGAACAGACTTTCGCATGCACGACGTCGCGCGAACGTGAAACGTTGCACGGCGTGCTGACACGCGTGCTGGAAGACATCCGCAGCAAACGGGAACGTCACGAATCGGATTGAATCCGTTCTTCCCGGCCCCATACTTCGATTCTTTTACCGGCCTTTTTGCCATGACTCCTCCGGTTCACAGATACCGTTCAGGTCTTGTTGCCGCATTGGCGGCGGTTGCACTGGCCGGATGCGCCAGCACTGGTGGCCTGCGTTCCAGCGCGACCCCTATGCACGCCGGTGACCTGCACGCCGAACAGAGCCTTGCCGGCGTGCAGGTGGACTCCGCCGCGTGGCCGCATGAGGGCTGGTGGAAGACGATCGGCGACGCGCAGCTCGACCAGCTGGTGGACGAAGCGCTGGCCGACAATCCCGACATGTCGCTGGTCGACGCGCGCGTGCGCGCGGCCCTGGCCGCCGCGGGCGCCGCCGACGCTACGCGCAAGCCGACGCTGAATGGCGGTGCGAGTGCCGCGGGTGCGCGCGTGCCGCCGATCCTGCCGCCGCTGGCCTCCGGACATTTCGGTGTCATCAGATACGGTTACCTGAGTTTCAAATGGGACATCGACCTGTGGGGCGGCAAGCGCGCCACATGGCAGGCGGCGGTCGGCAACGCGCGCGCGGAGGAAGTCGACGCGCAGGCTGCGCGCCTGAAACTTTCGGCGGACGTGGTGCAGGCGTATTTCGGACTTGCCGGTGCGTATGCGCAGCGCGATCTCGCCAACGAGGAACTGCAGCGCGCCGAGGATTTCCTTAAGCTGACCAACAAGCGCGTTGCCAACGGCATCGACAGCAAGTTTTCGCTGGCGCGCATCGAGGGCGAAGCCGCCAGCGACCGCGCGCATCTCGAAGCCGCCGAAAATGCGGTGCACACGAGTGGCCTGGTGCTGGCGGCGTTGCTGGGCAAGGGTCCGGATCGCGCGCTGTCGATCGAACGTCCGGCGCTGCCCGCGCTTCCTGCGCTGGCGTTGCCGAGCGATTTGCCCGCCGAACTGCTGGGGCGTCGTCCCGACGTGGTGGCCGCGCGCTGGCGCGTCGAAGCCGCGGGCCACGACATCAAGGCGGCCAAGGCGAAGTTCCTGCCGAACATCAGCATCAGCTCGCTCGCCGGCCTGATCGCGCCTTCCACGATCAACCTGTTTTCGCTGACCAACCGCTTCTACACCATCCAGCCTGCGTTGAGCCTGCCGATTTTCGAGGGTGGCGCATTGCGCGCCAATCTTGCCGGCAAGGATGCCGCGCGCGACATCGCGGTGGCGCAGTACAACCAGACGCTGGTGCACGCGATCAACCAGGTCGCGACGCAAGTCGACGACCTGCGCTCGCTGGATGCGCAGGTGGCCGATGCCGAGACCGCGCGCAGCAGCGCCGCCGATGCGTACAAGCTTGCGATGCAGCGCTATCGTGCCGGCGTCGGCAATTACCTGGAAGCACTCAGCGTGCGCCAGGAACTGATCGCAGCCGAGCAGCAGCTGGCATCGCTGCAGACCCAGCGCAGCAATGCGTGGGCTTCGTTGAATGAAGCGCTGGGTGGCGGCTTCGAACCCGCGAAAGACGCGCCCACGCTTGCCACCATGACTTCCACCCCGCCCTCCGCGGACAAGGCCAGACAATGACTTCGCCCATCAATCCCAATCCCGTTACCGACGACGAACGCGCCGACCAGCTCAAGGCCAAGCGCCTGAACCGGCGCCGCTGGCTGCTGCGCGGCCTCGTCGCCGTCATCGTGATCGTCGCGATCATCTGGGCGCTGTACCACTTCCTGGTCGGCCGCTGGTACGAAGGCACCGACGACGCGTACGTCAATGGCAACGTGGTGCAGATCACGCCGCAGGTGCCTGGCACCGTCATCAGCATCGGCGCCGACGACAACGATTACGTGCGCGAAGGCCAGACGCTCGTGAAGATGGATCCGTCCGACGCCGACGTGGCCCTGGCGCAGGCGGAAGCCGCACTGGCGCAGACCGTGCGCAAGGTGCGCGGCCTGTACAGCACAGTGCACACCTCGAAGGCCGACGTCGCCGCGCGCGAGGCCGTGGTGAAGCAGGCCCAGGCCGACTTCCAGCGCCGCAAGGGGCTGGCTGCATCGGGTGCGATTTCCGCCGAGGAACTCGCGCACGCACGCGATGCCCTGACCACCGCCGAGAGCGCGCTGACCGCGGCGCAGGCGGAACTCGCCACGTCCAGCGCACTGGTGTCCGATACGGAAATCGCGACGCACCCCGACGTGAAGGCGGCGGCAGCGAAGGTGCGTGCCGCATGGTTGAACGACCAGCGCATGACACTGGTCGCGCCGGTTTCGGGCTACGTCGCCAAGCGCACCGTGCAGGTCGGGCAGCGCGTGCAACCGGGTACGCCGCTGATGGCGGTGGTGCCGCTGCACCAGCTCTGGGTCGACGCGAATTTCAAGGAAACCCAGTTGACCGACATGCGCATCGGCCAGCCGGTGACGCTGACGTCCGACATCTACGGCGGCTCGGTGAAATATCACGGCAAGGTCGTGGGCCTCGGCATCGGCACCGGCAGCGCGTTCTCGCTGCTGCCGGCGCAGAACGCGTCGGGCAACTGGATCAAGATCGTGCAGCGCTTGCCGGTGCGCATCTCGATCGATCCGAAGGATCTCGACAAGCACCCGCTGCGCGTCGGCCTGTCGATGGACGTGTCGGTGAACATGCACGACCAGTCGGGTCCGGTGTTGTCGCAACAGCCGGTGCTGCACCCGGTGTTCAGCACCGACGTGTATGCGCGCAGCAATGTCGAAGCCGACCAGTTGATCGACAAGATCATCCACCAGAACAGCGGGCCCGTCACCAGCGCGCCGCGCACCGCAGCCGCAGCCCGTTGACGCACGGCGCGCGCTGAAGCGAACTTCCACGGGTGGGCCGGCGATCCTGCCGGCCCACCGTTGAAAAAAGACATCCTGCATGGCTTCGAACGCTGCCGCCGCAACCCAGTCCTTCGGTGAATTCCGGCCCGCCAGCCTGCCGTTGGCGACGATCGGGTTGTCGCTCGGCACCTTCATGCAGGTGCTGGACCTCACCATCGCCAATGTCTCGTTGCCGACCATCGCCGGCAACCTGGGCGCAAGCCAGGACCAGTCGGTCTGGGTCATCACCTCGTTCACCGTGGCCAACGCGATCGCGTTGCCGCTGACTGGATTCCTCTCGCGGCGTTTCGGCGAGGTCAGGACGTTCGTGTGGGCGACCGCGTTGTTCTCGATCGCCTCGTTGTGTTGCGGCCTTGCGACCAGCCTCACCATGCTGGTGCTGTTCCGCGCGATCCAGGGTGCGGTGGCAGGGCCGATGTATCCGCTTACGCAGAGCCTGCTGGTTTCGATCTACCCCAATGAGAAGCGCGGCATGGCGCTCGCGATCCTGGCGATGGTGACGGTGGTGGCGCCGATCGCGGGCCCGGTGCTGGGCGGTTACATCACCGACAATTATTCGTGGGAATGGATTTTCTTCATCAACGTGCCGATCGGCCTTGCGGTCAGCGCGATCATCGCCGCCCAGCTCGGCGGACGCCGCGACCCGATCGAACGGCCGCGCATGGACTACGTGGGCCTGATCACGCTGATCCTGGGCGTCGGCTCGCTGCAGGTGCTGCTCGACAAGGGCAATGACCTCGACTGGTTCGCGTCGAATTTCATCGTGGTGCTCGCCGTCGTCGCCGTGATCTCGCTCGGCGTCTTCCTGATCTGGGAATTGACCGACCGCGAACCGATCGTGAATCTCAGGTTGTTCCGGCACCGCAATTTCGCCGCCGGCACGCTGGCCATGGTGCTGGCCTACGCGGTGTTTTTCGCGATCGGATTGCTGGTGCCGTTGTGGCTGCAGGAAACGCTCGGTTACACGCCGATCTGGTCGGGCCTGGCGACGGCGCCGATCGGCGTTGCACCGGTGCTGCTGACCTTCTTCGTGGGCAAGTACGGCACCCGCTTCGACCTGCGCTGGCTGGCCTCGTTCGCGTTCGTGGTGATGGGCGTGACATGTTTCATCCG
>DASZTT010000166.1:0-6791 GCA_035547895.1 Rhodanobacteraceae bacterium | reverse complement strand
GTGATATGCGCCGCATGCGGCCATTGCTTGAAGCGATCGACCGCGTAGGTGAGGCCAGAAGTCGTCTCGGTCAGATAGGGCGTGTCGATCTGTTCGACGTTGCCGAGGCAGACGATCTTGGTGCCGGGGCCAGCGCGCGTCACCAGCGTCTTCATCTGCTTGGGCGTCAGGTTTTGCGCCTCGTCGATGATCAGGTATCTCGAAAGGAAGGTGCGGCCGCGCATGAAATTCAGCGAGCGGATCTTGATGCGCGAAGCCAGCAGGTCGTTGGTCGCCTGGCGTCCCCATGAACCGCCTTCCTCGGGATTGGTGAGCACTTCGAGGTTGTCGGTCAGCGCGCCCATCCACGGCGTCATCTTTTCCTCTTCGGTGCCGGGCAGGAAGCCGATGTCTTCGCCGACCGAAACGGTGGCGCGGGTCATGATGATTTCGCGATAGCGTTGCTGGTCCATCACCTGCGCGAGTCCAGCCGCCAGCGCCAGCAACGTCTTGCCCGTGCCGGCGGTGCCGAGCAGGGTGACGAAATCGACGTCGGGATCCATCAGCATGTTCAGCGCGAAGTTCTGCTCGCGGTTGCGCGCGGCGATCCCCCACACGCTGTGCGCGCTGCTGGTGTAGTCGTGCAGCAGCGCCAGTTTGGCCTTGTCGCCGGTTTGATCGAGCACACGCAGCTCGACGCTGTTCTCGCCCGGCAGATACAGGCATTCGTTGGGCTGCCAGGTTTCGTCGCCGCGCGGCTTGACCTCGTAGAACGTCTGCCCGCGTTCCGACCACGAGCGCAATTCCGGGTGCCGGTCCCAGAAGTCGGCGGGCAATTCCGCGGCGCCGGTGTACAGCAGCGAGAAATCGTCCAGCGCGCGGTCGTTTTCGTAGTCTTCGGCGGCGATGCCGAAGATGGTCGCCTTGATGCGCAGGTTGATGTCTTTCGACACCAGCGCGACCGCGGCGTCGGGGTGGTGATCGCGCAGATCCAGGATCGCCGCAAGGATTCGGTTGTCGGCTTTGCCCTGGCCGTTGCTGCCGGGCTGGGTCTGGAAGTACAGGCGCCCGTTGGCGCCGCCACTGCGCAGTTTCACGCCATCGGGCTGTTGCAGCGGCACGCCATTGGCGATGCCGTGGCTGTTGTTGCGCTCGATCAGTTCGTTGAGGAAGCGGCTGGCCTGGCGTGCGTTGCGCGCGACTTCCGACACGCCCTGCTTCTTTTCGTCCAGTTCTTCCAGCACCGTCATCGGGATGAACACGTCGTGTTCCTCGAAGCGGAACAGCGCGGTGGGATCGTGCAGCAACACGTTGGTGTCCAGCGCATAGATGCGCCGGGCGGCAGGCTTCGGCATGCGGGCTCCGGAGTGGACGGACGAAGAGGCCGGCGCGCGCCTGGCGCGCGTGGCGGGAACGGATCGAACGGGCTTGCTCACTTGGCGGGGATTGCGTCCAGCACGGCTTGCGCGTGGCCCGGCACCTTTACGCCGCGCCATTCCCGGACCAGCTTGCCGTCGGGCCCGATCAGGAACGTGCTGCGATCGACGCCGAGGTATTCGCGCCCATACAGTTTTTTCTGGCGGATCACGTCGAACGCCTTGCACCAGGTCTCGTCGGTATCGGCGACGAGCGCGAAGGGCAGGCCCAGTTTTTCCTTGAAGCCCGAATGCGAGCGCGCGCTGTCGCGCGACACGCCCACGATCGTGGCGCCGCGGCGCTTGAACCTGGTGTACAGGTCGCGGAAATCGCCGGCTTCGCGGGTGCAGCCGGTGGTGTTGTCCTTGGGGTAGAAGTACAGCACGACCCATTGGTCCTTCAGGTCGGCGAGCTTCAGCGTGTCGCCCGACTGGGTGGTGCCGGAAAGCTTGGGAACCCTGGTGCCGATCTTGATCATCAAAATGGATCCGGGCCATCGCCGGGATGGCGGTGGAATGTTGTCAGAACTTGACGGGGTCCATGATCGCGTCGAGGTTCAAGCCGTCGCACATTTCCATGAATTCGTCGCGCAGTTCGGCGATGCGGGTGTCGGCCGGGATGCCGATGGTGATCTGCGCCTGGAACATGTCGGCACCGGTCTGCATGGCCTGGTACCGCATCGAGGACATCTGCTCGATGCTGATCTTGCGGCGATTGAAGAAGTCGATCAGTTCGACCAGCACGCCCGGCTTGTCGGCGGCGACCACCTCGACCATGTACGGCAGCAGGTGGCTTTGCTGGTCGCGCGGCTGAGTGCGGTAACTCAGGATGTGCAGGTTTTCGCCGCGGCCGATCCGGGCCAGCGCATTTTCGAGCTTGGCGATCGCGTCCCAGCCGCCCTTGGCCAGCAGCAGCACCGACACGTCGGCGCCGACGGTGGCGACGCGCGACTCGACGAGGTTGCAGCCGGCATCGGCGATGCGCCGCGACAGCACCAGCAGCGGGGAATCCGAGGCGGGTGCGATCGCCTGGATCAGTAGCTGGTGATCGGTGACGGGGCGCGTGGCGGCCTGGTTCAAGCGGGTAACGGTTTTCAGGTTCACGGATGGAAGAATAGTGGTGTCCACGAAGGCCTGTCGATCATTTTGGATCGGCGGGTGTTTCGGGAGTGTGACGTTGGTGCTTCCGCTATGATCGCCGGTTTGGGCAAGTGGAGTCGCGCTTGGAGATCAGCGGAAGCCTGTGTGCGATCGCGACGCCGTTCGATGCAGACGGCGCGCTCGACCTGCCCGCGTTCGGGCGGTTGATCGACTACCAGCTCGACGGCGGCACCCAGGGCATCGTCGTGGCCGGATCCACCGGCGAAGCGCACATGCTCGACGAACACGAGTACGAGCGCCTGCTGGCATTCGCGGTCGAACGCATCGCCCGGCGCGTTCCGGTGATCGCCGGCACCGGCGAGGCGGCCACGTCGAAGACGATTGCGTTGACGAAGCGCGCGCAAGCACTGGGCGCGGACGCGGCGCTGGTGGTGACGCCTTACTACGTGCGTCCCACCCAGGACGGACTGCGCCGCCACTTCGGCGAGGTTGCCGCGCACGGCGGATTGCCGGTCGTGATGTACAACGTGCCTTCGCGCACCGGCTGCGACATGCAGCCCGAGACCGTCGCCGCGCTGCGCGACACCGCTGGCATCACCGGCATCAAGGAAGCCGTCGGCAAGCCCGAACGCATCGTCGCGATCGCGCAACTTCAGCGGCCTGGATTTGTCTACCTGTCCGGTGACGATGGCAGCGCGGCCGATGCGATGCTGGCCGGCGCGGGAGGCGTGGTCTCGGTGGTGAACAACCTGGTGCCGAAAGCGTTCCGTGCCATGTGCGATGCCGCGCGCAGCGGCGATCGTGCGGGCGCGAAGCGGCAAGCCGAACGCCTGGCGCCGTTGCTGGATGCGCTCGACTGCGCCCCCAATCCGATTCCGGTCAAGGCCGGCCTGGCCGAGCTGGGCTTGTGCGGGGCCGCGCTGCGCCTGCCGCTGCTCGAACTGCCATCCGGTCCCGAACGTATGCGCCTGCGTGAAACCCTTCTTCCCCTTGCTGGCGTCACCACGCCCTGATCATGCACAATGCACCCATGAAACGAACCCTGATTCCGTTGTTCCTCCTCGCATCCGTCGCGCTCGCCGGCTGCCAGACCATCAAGGCCCACAATCCGTTCCGGCACAAGGAACCGGCCTACAAGTCCGCGCAGCAGGAGCAGCCGCTCGAAGTGCCGCCCGGCATGGACCAGCCGCCGACCACTGAAGCGCTGGCCATTCCGGATGCCGGGAATGGCGCGCAGGCTGGCGCGACCAGCGAAGCCGCCACGCCGCCCGCCGCGCAGGAAGCGGTTTCAAGTGGCGTGACGTCTTCCGGCAACAGCCTGACGGTCTCCGACACGCCCGATAGCGTCTATCATCGCGTCGGACTGGCGCTGGCCCGCGGCGATGCCGGCCAGGTCACCGCCAGTGACGATGCCGCGCACACCTACCAGGTTGCGGTGGATACAGTCGTGACGCAAAAGCCGCAAGGCGGCTTCTTCCACCGCATCTTCCACCACAGCAAGAGCGAAACCGTGAAGGGCACGGTGACCGTCAGCGTTGCGCCCTCGGGCACCGGCAGCGTGGTGACCGCGTCGGGCAATGCCGATGCCGCCGCACGCGTGATCGGTGTCCTGCAACAGCGACTGGGCGGGGGCTGAGCGCGGTGGTTGTGCGATCGTCCGTGATCGCTGCATCAGGCGGCGTCCGCGCGAGCGCAGAGTATTTCGCCCATCAGGCATCACCTCGGCCATCCATGGCCTGACTTCTCACAATGGCCGCCTTGACTGTAGCGGTCAACGCTCCAGCAGCGGCAGCTTGTCCGGTTTGCCGTCCCAGTCCTTCGCGTCGGGCGGTGCGTCCTTGCGTTCGGTCAGCACGGGCCAGATCTTCGCCAGCTCGGCATTCAACGCGATGTAGCCTTCCTGGCCGGCGGGCACGTCGTCCTCGGGGAAGATCGCGCGTGCAGGGCACTCCGGCTCGCACAGGGTGCAGTCGATGCATTCGTCCGGATCGATCGCGAGGAAATTCGGTCCCTCGTGGAAACAATCGACCGGGCACACCTCCACGCAGTCGGTGTACTTGCACTTCACGCAATTGTCGGTAACGACGAAGGCCATGGGAAGAATGGGGATTAGAGAACAGGGACTCGGAGCTGGAACGCGACGACTCGACATCATCGCACACATGCGGCTTCATTCGAAGCGGCTCTGGTGTCCGGCCGAAGCAGCTGTTGTGGAAAGTCAGGGCAGGGGATGCCCGAGGTTGTCTTACTCGACGCGGATTCGCGCGGTTCTCGCCGGATGATTGGTTGAGCGGCGATCAGGGGCGATCACACAAGTACTGGCGCTCCCTGCGGGAATCGAACCCGCGTTACCGCCGTGAGAGGGCGATGTCCTGGGCCGCTAGACGAAGGGAGCGTAGGGCCGGTGAGCGCGCTAGTATAACGGACTTCGTGCCGCGAACATGCGGCGCACCACCGCATGGATGTCTTTCGCTTGAGTTCCGATCCGCCCGCTTCCGGCCATGCTCGTCCCTTGCCGCGTGTCATACCGCGCGAGCAGCACAATGTGTCCCGCAAGCAGATCAGCCGCGGCGCCTTGAAGGTGCTGTACGGACTCAAGGACGCGGGATTTCGCGCTTGCCTGGTGGGCGGTGCGGTGCGCGACCTGTTGCTGGGGCGCCAGCCCAAGGATTTCGACATCGCCACCGACGCCACGCCCGAGGACGTGAAGCGGCTGTTCCGCAACTGCCGGCTGATCGGGCGCCGCTTCCGCCTCGCGCACGTGATCTTCGGGCCCGAGATCGTCGAGGTCGCGACGTTCCGCGGCACCGGCGGCCTCGATGCCAGCGAGGACCGTCACGTGGTCGACGGCCGCATCCTGCGCGACAACGTCTGGGGCAGCATCGAGGAAGACGCCCTGCGCCGCGATTTCCGCGTCAACGCGCTGTATTACGACATCGCCGATTTCAGCGTGATCGATTACGTCGGCGGCATCGAGGATCTCGAGCAGAAACACCTGCGCCTGATCGGCGACCCGGCCACGCGTTACCGCGAGGATCCGGTGCGCATGTTGCGTGCGGCGCGGCTCGCGGCCAAGCTGCACTTCGAGATCGACGCGGAAGCCGCCGCGCCGCTGCACGAATTGGGACACCTGCTGGAGGAGGCGCCGTCCGCGCGGCTGTTCGACGAATGCCAGAAGATGTTCCTCGCGGGCTACGGCCTTGCGAGTTTCCGGATGCTGGTGAAGTACGACCTGCTGCGGCATCTGTTCCCCGGCACGGTACGCGCGCTGGCGCACGATGAATCGGGCGCGCTGCTGGGCCTGATCGAGCGCGGCCTCGCCGGCACCGATGCACGAGTGGCCGACGGCCGGCCGGTAACGCCGGCATTCCTGTTCGCGGTATTGCTGTGGGGAGAAGTGAAGGCGCTCGCGGAGAAATTGCACGCGGAGGGCGCCGCGCAATCGTTGGCGTGGCAGCGCGCCGCGCATCGAGTGATGGCCGAGCAGGGCAGGCGCGTGGCGATCCCGCGACGTTTCGGTTACACCATCGAGGACATCTGGTCGCTGCAACCGCGCTTCACCGAACGTACCCGCAAGCGCGTGTTCCGCCTGATGGCGCATCCGCGTTTCCGCGCGGCCTACGACTTCCTGCTGCTGCGTGCCGGCGAATCGGATGCGCTGCGCGAATCCGGCGCGTGGTGGACCGAAATCCAGGCGCTGCCGCCCGATCAAATTTCGGAACAGCTTGCGCCCAGGGCACCGGCTGCCGCCAGCAGTGAACGGCCCGCGGGCAGCTTGCGCCGCCGCCGCCGGGGCGGGCGGCGCCACAAGGCTGCCGCGCCGAAAACCGGCTCGCCCGAATGACGCATGGCTGAAACGGTCACCGCCTGCGTCGCGCTGGGCAGCAATCTCGGTGATCCGCGCGCGCAGGTGGAACGCGGGTTCGCGGCGCTCGCCGCGCTGCCGCACACCACGCTGGGTGCCCGCTCGCGCCTGTACCGCACGCCGCCATGGGGCGTGGCCGACCAACCCGATTTCATCAACGCCGTCGCGCGGCTGGAAACCACGCTGGCGCCGCGGGCGTTGCTCGGCGCGCTGCTTGCGATCGAAGCCGGTGCAGGCCGCGTGCGCGGCGCGCGCAACGGTCCGCGCATCCTGGACCTCGACCTCCTGCTGTACGGCGGCCGGATTATCGACGAATCCGATTTCGTGGTGCCGCACCCGCGCCTGCACGAACGCGCCTTCGTGCTGCTGCCTCTGGCCGATGTCGCCGCCGACCTGGAGGTGCCCGGGCACGGCCGCGTGCGCGACCTGCT
>DASZTT010000165.1:0-1915 GCA_035547895.1 Rhodanobacteraceae bacterium | reverse complement strand
AGGGCGCACGCTGGTGCCCATCGGTGGCGGCAAGGATTCGCTGGTCGTGGTCGAGGCGCTGAAGTCCGCCGGCATCGAAGCCACCGCGACATGGGTCGGCGCCTCGCCACTGATCGCGGCGGTCGCCGCGCGCACCGGCCTGCCGATGCTCAACATCGGCCGCGAACTTTCGCCGTTGCTGTTCGACTACAACCGCATGGGCGCGTGGAACGGCCACATCCCGGTCACCGCGATCAACTCCGCGATCCTTGCCTGCGCGGCCATCCTGTACGGCTTCGATGCGATCGCCTTCGCCAACGAGCGTTCGGCTTCGGCGGCAACGCTGGAATACGAGGGCGGGCAGGTCAACCATCAGTGGAGCAAGGGCTGGGCATTCGAAAAACAGTTTGCGGCATGGCTGCATTCGCACGTCGCGGGCGACCTCGATTACTTTTCGTTGTTGCGGCCGTTCTCCGAACTTGCCGTGACGCGCGCGTTCGCGAAAACCGGCGCCGCGTATTTCGATGCGTTCTCGTCGTGCAACCGCAATTTCAGGATCCTGGGTCCCAAGCCCGCGGATCGCTGGTGCGGCCAATGTCCGAAATGCCACTTCGTGTTCCTGGCACTGGCGCCGTTCCTGCCCAAGCCGCGGCTGCTGCAGATCTTCGGCCGCAACCTGCTGGATGACGAGACCCAAGCGGCGGGTTTCGACGCCTTGATCGAATACCGCGACCACAAGCCGTTCGAATGCGTGGGCGAAGCCAGCGAGGCGCGTGCGGCATTCGCGACCCTGGCGGCGCGCCCGGAATGGCGCGAGGACGCGCTGGTGGCGCGGTTCCGCGACGACATCGCGCCGCAACTGGATGCGGCGCAACTGCAGTTGCAACCATGGCTGGAAGCGGCGGGCGAACACGGCATACCGTGCCGCTTCGCGGGAGCGCTCGATGCGATTCGGGGAGCTTGAGCACGCAAACGTCGCGGTCTGGGGCTACGGCCGGGAAGGGCGCAGCGTGCTGGCGGCGTTGCGGCGGCGCTTTCCGGACAAGCCGCTGACGCTGTATTGCGCGCCCGATGAAGAAGAAGCGGCGCGCGTACAAGGCGATGCGAATTTGCGCGTCATCGGTGCGGCACCCGACGCAGACGCCTTGGCCGCCCACGATGTCGTGATCAAGTCACCCGGCATCAGCGCCTACAAGCCGGAAATCCTGGCCGCGCGCGAACGCGGCACGCGCTTTACGTCGGGCACCGCGCTGTGGTTCGGCGAGAATCCCGACGCGCGTGTGGCCGCGGTCACCGGCACCAAGGGCAAAAGCACCACCACCGCTCTGATCGCGCATCTCGCGCGTGCATTGCAGGTACGCACCGCGCTGGCGGGCAACATCGGCCTGCCCTTGCTGGACCTGGATGGGCAGCATGCCGATCTTTGGGCGATCGAACTTTCCAGCTTCCAGGCCGGCGAGGCGGGTCCGCTGGAGCTCGGGGTCGTGGTGAGCCTGGCCGAGGAACACCTGGATTGGCACGGCACGCGTGATCGTTACATCGCGGACAAGCTGAAACTCGCGGAGATGTCGCACACGCTGCTGGCCGATGCCGAAACGCCGCTGCTGATGGAACGGACCGCCGCGCACCCGCGCCGTCGAACCTTCGGCGATGCGCAGGGCTGGCACGCCGCCGGTGGATGGATCATGCGCGATGACGAGCGCATGTTCGAAATCGCGTCGCTGCCATTGCATGGCGCGCACAATGCGCACAACGCGTGCGCCGCGCTGGCGGCGATCGAATTGCTGGGCTTCGACGCGCGTGCCGCCGCGCCGTCACTCGCGGCATTCAAGCCGCTGCCGCATCGGCTCACGTCGCTGGGAACGCGCGACGGCGTCGAATGGATCGATGATTCGATCAGCACCACGCCGGATGCCGCGCTGGCGGCGATGGAAAG